>JBKPHE010000110.1:0-11354 GCA_046744485.1 Actinomycetota bacterium
GTCCCGGCCTCCTGCAGGGCCCGAACGATCCGCCCGGGCTGGGCGCCGACGTAGGTGCGCCGGTGGCCACGGATCTCGGCCTCGTCACGGATGCCGCCCAGGGCGACGCGGGTGAACCGGCGGCCCAGGGCCCGGGCAACCGACGCGCCCAGTGACGTCTTGCCCACGCCAGGCGGGCCGGCCAGCGCCAGGATCGCGCCGGGCTTGCGGCCGGAGGCGTCGACGTCGGGCACCACCGGGGAGCGTGGGGGCTCGCCGACGCCGTCGGTGTCGCCGGCATCGGCGTCGGCGTCCGGATCGTCACCCACCGACTCGGCGGCGCGCTCGGCCAGCAGCTTGCGCACGGCCAGCATCTCGACGATGCGGTCCTTCACCTCGTCGAGGCCGGTGTGGTCCTCGTCGAGGACCTGTCGGGCGCGGTCGATGTCGTAGTCGTCCACGCTGCGCTCGCCCCAGGGAATCTCGAACACCGTGTCGAGCCAGTTGCGGATCCAGCCGTGCTCGGTGTTCTGCTCGGGCGTGCGCTCCAGCCGGTCGATCTCCCGCTCGATGGCCTTGCGGGTGTCGTCGGTCACCGCCTTGGCCTCGACCAGCTTGGTCAGGCGCTTGCGGTAGCCGCCGACCAGGTCGTCGCCACCGTCCTCGCCCAGCTCCTTGCGGATGGCGTCCATCTGCTGGCGCAACAGGAAGTCGCGCTGGCGGGCCTCCAGGCCCTCGGACACGTCGTGACGGATCTTGTCGGCCAGCTCGTGCTCGGCCAGCGCCTCCTTGACCCAACCCAGCACCAGGCGCAGGCGCTCGACCAGCTCGGTGGTCTCGAGCAGCTCGACCTTGCGCTCGACGGCGAGATCGGGCCACCAGCCGACGATGTCGGCCAGGGCCGACGGGTCGTCGACGCCGCGCAGCACCTCGGTCAGCCGGCGGCCGCCGAGACTCTCGAACAGCGCGCGGAGCGCAGCCCGCAGCTCCGTGGCCAGCTCGTCGACGTCGCCGGTGACGTCGCCGTCGGGCAGCGGGGTGACGTGCACCCACAGCGCGCTGGTCTGGCCGATGACGCCGACACCGACCTCGGCGCGGGTCGTGGCCCGGATGACCAGGGCCGACATGCCTCCGGGCAGGTTGCCCCGGTTCTCGATGCGGGCGATCGTGCCGACGCGCGCGTAGCGGCCGTCGGCCTGGCGGGGCACGAGCAACAGGGTGTCGTTGGCCCGGGCGGCGGCATCAGCGGCGGCGCGGGCCTCGTCGGTCTCGAGGGCCAGGGTCACGACCATGTGCGGGAGAACGACGTCGTTGGTCAGGGGGAGGACCGGGAGAGTCAACGTGTCGAGATCAGCCATGATGGGAGTTCCTCGGGGTGTGTGCTCACAATTGTCGAGCGGTCGGGTCAACGTTAGGGGCACATCGCGCATTCCCCACGCCAAGAACCTTGAGTGCCTCGCGCTCAAGTTCGACTCTAGGGCTCGAGCCGCCGTTCACTACCCGGGCCGGCGAACCTCGGTACCTTTGCGGCCATGGCGCTGCTGCAGACGCCCGAGCAGGTCGCCGACGCCTGCGGCGAGGACCCGACGTGGATCTGCCGCCAGGTGCTCGAGTCGACCCACAGCGAGGGCTGGGCCCGGGCGTCCGATGTCCTGCTGGCCAAGCCGGCGCAGATCCTGCTCATCGTCGCCGTTGCGTGGGTTGCCAACCACCTCATCCGCCGCGCCATCCGCCGGTTCACCGAGCGCATCGCCAACCCGCAGGCGCAGGAGCGCATCCGCCGCCTGCGGCGCCGCGCCCCCGACGCGCTCCAGTCCCACGGGCCCCAGTCGCTCAGGTCGGCGGCCCGGGCGACGACCCTCTCCTTCATTCTGCGGTCCGCCACGAGCGCGATCGTGTGGACCATTGCCGGCGCCATGATCCTGGCCGAGTTGGGTATCAGTCTCGGCCCTCTGATCGCAGGCGCCGGCATCGCCGGAGTGGCCCTCGGCTTCGGGGCGCAGAGCCTGGTCAAGGACTTCATCTCGGGGACGTTCATGCTGATCGAAGACCAGTACGGCGTCGGCGACATCATCGACGCCGGCGAGGCCACGGGCACCGTCGAGGCCGTGAGCCTGCGCACCACCCGGCTGCGCGACGTGAACGGCACCGTGTGGCACATCCCCAACGGCAACGTCCTCCGTGTGGGCAACATGTCGCAGCAGTGGGCCCGCGCGCTGCTGGACGTGAGCTTGGCAGTCGATACCGCCGTCGACCACGCCCAGGACGTGATCAAGCGGGCAGCCGACGACGTTTGGAACGACCCCGCCTGGCACAGCGACATCCTGGAGGAGCCGGAGGTGTGGGGGGTAGAGAAGCTGGGCCCCGACGCCATCGTCATCCGCCTGGTCGTGAAGACCAGGCCGGCCGCGCAGTTCACCGTGATGCGCGAGCTGCGCCGCCGGCTGCTCGACGCGTTCGCCGCCGAGGGGATCGAGCTGCCCGACCCCGGCCGCATGGTGTGGGTCCAGCGCGACGCCGGCTCGTCGCAGGAGTCGGAGCCGCCGGTGGAGTGACGCGCCGGGCGTCAGCCGTCGTCGACCAACGTCACGGCCACCGAGAACGTGTCCCCCTCGACGGTCTCCAGCGACGCGATGTTGCCCGCGCTGCGGACGTCGGCCGCGACCAGCGCCAGCAGCGCCAACCGGTCGGCGTTGTCGGTGACGGTCACCGACGCGACCGGGGTCCGCATCGATCGTTTGGCCTCGCTCTTGGCCCGCCGGACCTCGCCCAGCGTGGCAGCGGCAATGGCGAGCACCTCGGGCACGGGCTCGTCCCCGGCGCCGGCGGCGTCGGCCTCCGCGGCGGCCCGCAGCTCGTCGGCATCGGGCCAGGACGAGCGGTGGATCGAACCCTCACGCCACCAGGACCACACCTCCTCGGTGACGAACGGCAGGAAGGGGGCGAACAGCTGGAGCTGGGTCTGGAGTGCGAGCCCTAGCGCAGTGCGGGCCGACGCCTGGCCGACATCCCCGTCCGCTCCGTAGGCCCGGTTCTTGACGAGCTCGAGGTAGTCGTCGCAGAACGACCAGAAGAACGCCTCGGTCCGCTCCAGCGCTCGGGCGTAGTCGAACCGGTCGAATGCCTCCGTCGATGCCGTGACCAGGTCGGCGAGCGACGCCAGCATCGACCGGTCCAGCGGCTCGGTGACCTCGCCGGCGGTGGTGGCGTCGGTCCCGAGCGCGAAGCGCGAGGCGTTGAGGAGCTTCGTCGCCAACCGTTTGCCGATCTTCATCTGCCCCTGGTCGAGCGCGAGGTCCATCCCCGGCCGCCCCCCGGCTGCCCAGTAGCGGACGGCGTCGGCGCCGTATGCCTCGATGAGGGCCATGGGATCGTCGGGGGCGTTGGCGGCCGACTTCGACAGCTTCTTGCGGTCGGGGTCGAACACGAAGCCGGAGATGGCGGCGTTGGCCCACGGGAGGCTGTCGTGCTCGTAGTGCGACCGGACCACCGTGTAGAAGAGCCAGGTGCGGATGATCTCGTGGGCTTGCGGCCGCAGGTCCATGGGGAACGTATGGGCGAACAGGTCGGGGTCGTCGAGCCAGCCGCTGACGATCTGGGGGCTGAGCGATGACGTGGCCCAGGTGTCCATCACGTCGGGGTCGGCGGCGAAGCCACCGGGCTGGTTGCGCTGGTCCTCGGTGTAGCTGGGCGGCACGTCGGTCGTGGGGTCGACGGGCAGCGACTGTTCGTCGGCGAGGATCGGTGCCAGGTAGTCGGCGTTGCCGCCGGCGTCGATCGGGTACCACGCCGGGAACGGCACACCGAAGAAACGCTGGCGGGTGATGTTCCAGTCGCCCTGCAGTCCGTTGACCCAGTTCTCGTAGCGGATCCGCATGAAGTCGGGCCACCAGGCCAACTCCTTGCCCCTCGCCAGCAGGACGTCCTTGTCGGGATAGCGGATGAACCACTGGTGCGACGTGACGATCTCCAGCGGCCGGGTGCCGTTCTCCCAGAACTTGACCGGGTGGGTGATGGGCCGGGGCTCGCCGTCCATCAGCCCGTTCTCGGCCAGCAGCTCGGCGACGCGGGCCTGGGCTTGCTTGAGCGTCCGCCCGGCGAGCTCGTCGTGGTGTCGTTGGGCCGCGCCGGGATCGGCCGATTCCCACCCCGGCTCCCCCCAGGCGACCGGGCGCAACCGGCCGTCGCGCTGGACGACCGTCCGCAGTTCCAGCCCCAGCTCGCGCCACCAGGTGACGTCGGTGGTGTCGCCGAACGTGCAGATCATGGCGATGCCGGTGCCCTTGGCGGGATCCGCCAGCTCGTGAGCGACGATCGGGACCCTGGCGCGGAACAGCGGCGTGGTGGCCCGGTTGCCGAACAGTGGCTGGTAACGCTCGTCGTCCGGGTGGGCGACGAGCGCGACGCAGGCCGGCAGCAACTCGGGCCGGGTGGTGTCGATCCACAGGGCCTGCCCGTCGGGACCGTCGAAGCGAACCTTGAAGTAGGCACCGGGGATCTCGCGGTCCTGCATCTCGGCCTGCGCCACGGCGGTCTGGAAGTCGACGTCCCACAGCGTGGGCGACTCGGCCCGGTAGGCCAGGCCCTGCCGCAGCAGCCTCAGCAGTCCCAGCTGGCTGGCGTGCGTCGCCTTGGGGCCGACCGTGCGGTAGGTGTGCGACCAGTCGACGGACAGGCCGACGGTCGACCACAGGTCGAAGTAGGCCTGCTCGAGCTGCTCGACGACCTGGCCGCACAGCTCCTGGAAGTTCGGACGGCTGACGGGGATCGGCCGGTCCAGTTTGCGGGGATCGGCGGGCGGCCGGAAGTCGGGGTCGTAGGGCAACGACGGGTCACAGCGCGTCCCGGTCAGGATCTGGACCCGCCGCTCGACATTGAGGCCGTTGTCGTCCCAGCCCATGGGGTAGAAGACCTCTCTGCCCCGCATGCGCTGGTAGCGGGCGATCATGTCGGTGTGGGTGTACGAGCACACGTGGCCCGGGTGGAGGCTGCCCGACACAGTGGGCGGGGGCGTGTCAACGGAGAACACGTCGCGGCGATCCCTGGTCCGATCGAAGCGGTAGGTGCCGTCGGACTCCCAGCCGGCGCGCCAGCGGGCTTCCAGGCCCTCCAGGCTGGGCTTTTCGGGGATCGTGCTCACGGCGACAAAGGGTAGTGGTCCGCCCCGGGACGCCCTTAGTCGATAGCCGCGGCTCGATGAGGGTGTGAAACCCGTGGCCTCAAGGGTCCTTCGATGGCTTTTCGTGTCGGCTAATGGCGGTTTCTTGGCAATGAGGTTTCGATTCGGCGAGCCCTCCTTACGGTGTCAGGCCGACTCCCCGCTGGGGAGATGACGCATCCGCCATCGCTGGGGAGCCGGAACGAATGCCCAATCCCGTTCTCGGTGGCGCGCGCCTGCGCCGCGCCATCCTGCTGATGCTGGCCGCACTGGTCGCGGTGCCGACCGCCGTCGCGGCCGCCTCGTCCTCGACCGCAGAAGCCGACGACGGCGTCCCGGGTGGCGCGGTCATGCTGCCGGACGACCCGGCCGAGGCCGATCTCGGCAGGGCCGTCGGATCGCTCGACGCCTGGATCAACACGGAGCGCGCCGCGGCGGACGCGGCCGCCGAGGCCCTGACCGACGCCCGTGCCAGGCTCGAGGTGGCGAACGCCGCGCTGGCCGAAGCCGAGCGCCGGATCGACGCGCTGCTGCCCGATACCGGGGTGCTTGTGGGCTCGGGCTTGTTCGGCCTTCGCTCCGAGAACAGCCGTCCGACGGTCAACGAGCCCCGCGACGGTGGGCGGCAGGATCCGCCGCCGCCCGCCCTGGGGCCGTTGCCGCTGCCGTTGACCATGGACCCCGCCAACGTCGAACGGTTGGTGGCGGCCCGCGACCGGCTCGTCGCCGAGGCCGAAAAGCGATCGGACGCGGAGGCCAAGGCCAGGGAGCAGACCCGCCGCGCCGAGGCCGCGCAGGCAGAGGCCGAGGCCGCGGCGGCGCGCAAGGCCGAGTTCCTGGCCGAGGCCCAGCAGTGGCTGACCGAAGGGTTGGACGAGGCCACCATCGTCGGAGACACCGAACGGCAGGCGGCGGTGAGGGTCCGCCGGGGCGAGCTCGTCAGGATCGTGCAGGCCCCCGAGCGTGCCGCGGCGGCCCGCAAGGCGAAGACCGAGGCGGCCGCCGAGGCGAAGGCCGAGGCCGAGGCGGAGGCCGCGGCCCGCGCCAAGGCCGAGGCCGCGGCGGCGGCGTTGAGGCCCGGCCCGATCGGGCGCCCCACGGGCACGCATCCCGCCGTGCGATGTCCCGGTGGCGGTTCGATCACCATCGACGCCTCGCTGGCGCACAACCTCAGAGCCATGCTCCTTACCGCTTGGCGCGACGGCGTCAACCTGTGCGGCGGCGGGTACCGGGACCCGGCGCAGCAGATCCGGCTGCGCATCCAGAACTGTGGATCCTCCCACTACGCCATCTACCGGATGCCGTCCGGCAGCTGCTCACCGCCAACGGCCGTGCCGGGCACCTCGATGCACGAGCGGGGCCTGGCCGTCGACTTCCGCTGCGCGGGCCTTGGCATGCCCAGCCCAAGCACGCGTAGATGGACGGCTGGATTGAGAGCCCCGAGGCGGCCGCCTTCTTCCGGATCACGCGCTGGGTCGTCGGGGCCAAGGCATGGCGGGAACGCCAGGGCTTGGAGGGCGGCGAGCGCGGCGCCGACTCCGAGATCATCGAGGAGATGTTCGAGTCGGCTGGCGCCTACGTCATGGGCCGACGGATGGCGGACGGCGGGGAGGTGCCGTGGGGCGACGAACCCCCGTTCCACGCACCAGTCTTCGTCGTCACCCACCGAGCTCGGGAAACGTTGGTCAGGGAGGGCGGCACGAGCTTCACGTACGTCACCGATGGGTTGGAGAGCGCCATCGACCAGGCCCGGACGGCTGCCAACGGGAAGGACGTGGCGATCGCCGGCGGTGGCACGCTGCTGCGAAACGTGATCAAGGCCGGCCTGCTCGATCAGTTGGAGCTCCACAGCGCCCCGGTCCTCGTCGGCGACGGGATGCGCCTGTTCGAACCCGCCGACCTCGGTCTCGCCGGGAACGAAGCCATCGAGCTCACCCCGACGAGGGTCATCGACACGCCCGATGTCACCCACGTCCGTTACCGGGTCGATGGGCGGTCGGTGTTGGGCGACGATCGCCCGGACTGAGGCGAGCCGGCGGGCCGATGGGCTTGCCACCATACGAGCACCGTGAGCACGCCGTTGGTGCCCGCCGACCTGGCCCAGTCGTTCCGGACACGCGGGGATCGGCGTTTCGCAGCCGCGGCCGTCGGGTAAGCAAGCCCCGGCCGTTCGCCGGCCGAGGACCGACGATGGATACCACCGCCCGCCCCGTGGCCTTCTCGTTGGAGGACGCCCCCGACCGGCTGGCCTGGATCTTCGGCTCGTCCCGAAGCGGCAGCACCTGGCTGCTGCGCATGCTGTCCTCGCTCGCCGACGTCGCGCCCATCGACGATCCCCACCTCGGCCATCACTTGGGCGTCTGGCGGCCGATCTCCTTGGCCTGGGCCACGGCCGAACACCCGCCCGCCCTCACCACGCTCGACCGGGTCAAATACGACAAGGACAGCTATTTCTTCAGCGACCGCTACCGGGAGGCATGGGAGCCGGCGTTGCGCCGGCTCATCGTCGCCCGCTTCGACGCCGAGGTCGCCGACGTTCGGCATCCCCTCCGGCCCGAGCCCGTGGTGGTCGTCAAGGAGCCTGGGTCACACGTCGCCGACCTCCTGATGACGCTGTTCCCGGAGTCGCGCATGATCTTCCTCCTGCGGGACGGGCGGGACGTGGTCGACTCGTGGCTGGCCGCCTCTCGCCAGGGCTCGTGGGCCCTCGACGAGGGGGCGTTCCCCGTGACCGACGCCGGCCGGGAGGCGCTGGTGCGCTGGCAGTCCGCGGTCTGGGCGTTTCGGACCGCGGTCGTCCACCGGGTGTACGACGAGCACCCGGCCGACCGCCGGGTACTCGTGCGCTACGAGGACCTCGTGGCCGACCCGGCTCGCGAGCTGGCGCGGATCTGCGCGTACCTCCCCGTCGACGCGTCCGCGGACGTCCTCGCCGACGCCGGCGCCCGCCACGCCTACACGGCGGTACCGCGGGCGGACAAGGGTGGCGACAAGGAGATCCGCTCGGCGACGCCCGGCGGCTGGCGCGACAACCTCACCTCGTCGGAGCACGACGTGATGCACGAGGTCATGGGGGCCAAGCTGGCCGAGCTCGGCTATCTGGACCCCACGCCGGTCGGCCTGGCCTGACACCGGCGACGCAGGACGCGACGCAACGAACCCGTTCGGGCCGTTCGGCCGCCCGCCGGTACCCTCGCGCCCGTGTTGCAGCTGTTCGACACCGCCAAGGGGGGCGTCGTGTCCTTCGAGCCGCGCGAGCGGGGCAAGGTGTCGATGTACGTCTGCGGGCCCACCGTGTACGGCCCGCCGCACCTGGGCCACGGGCGGTTCTCGCTGGTATTCGACGTGCTGCGGCGGTACCTCGCGTGGTCGGGCAACGACGTCACGTACGTCTCCAACATCACCGACATCGACGACCGGATCATCGAGCGCGCCCAGCGTGAGGACCGCGACTGGCGCGACATCACGTCCCGCTGCGAGGACGTGTGGTACCGGGCGATGGATGCTCTGAACGTTCGGCGGCCCGACCACGATCCCCACGCCACCGCCTACGTCGACGGGATGGTCGGGCTGATCGAACGCCTGGTCGCCCACGGCGTCGCCTACGAGACCGCCGACGGCGTCTACTTCCAGTCCGAGCGGGTGGACGACTACGGCCTGCTGGCGCGGCAACCCCTGGAGAGCCTCAAGGCCGGCGCCCGGGTCGAGGGCACCGAGGAGAAGCGGTCGCCGGTCGACTTCGCGCTGTGGAAGAAGGCCAAGCCGGGCGAGCCGACGTGGCCGTCCCCGTGGGGGCCGGGCCGGCCGGGATGGCACACCGAGTGCGTCGTGATGTCGCTCGACCTGCTCGGCGAGGGTTTCGACATCCACGGTGGGGGACAGGACCTGGCGTTCCCGCACCACGAGAACGAGCGGGCCCAGGCGGTGGCCGACGGCCGGCGGTTCGCCCGCTACTGGCTCCACAACGGCTTCGTCGAGGTCGAGGGCACCAAGATGTCGAAGTCGCTCGGCAACGTGGCCAACCTGCTCGACCTGGTGAAGCAGTACGACCCGCGGTCGTACCGGCTGCTGGTGCTGCGCTCGCACTACCGCTCGCCGATCGACGTGACGGACGACAACCTGCGGGACGCGGAGCGGTCGCTCGACCGGCTCGACACCTTCGCCCGCAAGGCCGCCGAGCTCGGGGTCACGGCCGAGCCCGACCGTGAGGCGCTCGATCGGTTTCGGGCGGCGATGGACGACGATCTCGACACGCCGCGGGCGACGGCGCTGGTCTTCGACCTCGTCCGCCGGGCCAACCCGCTGCTCGGCGTCGATGCCGCGGCGGCTGCGCCCCTGGCGGCCGCCGTGCTCGAGATCACCGGCGCCCTGGGCCTGGAGCTCGAGAGCGAGGGCGGCGAGGTCCCCGACGCGATCCGGGAACTGGCCCGCCAGCGGGATGAGGCCCGCGCCGCCAAGGACTGGGCCGGCGCCGACGCCCTGCGCGACCGGATCGTGGCCGCCGGCTACGTGGTCGAGGACACGCCGGCGGGCACCGAGGTTCGTCCCGCCTGAGATTCCGGCCGCGGGATTGGTGCTCAGAGCCACCATTTCCGCGGCAGGAATCCGGGCCCTGCGGGTGGCGGGGTCGGCTGGGTCGGGACGGTCGATGTCGCTGTCGCATACCTGGCGACGGGGAGGATCCGAGGGCTCGTCACCCATGGAGGCTGCTGGCGTTTACGGGTGGGGGTTGTCCCCACCGTTTCGAGACACGGGGGTTGGTTGGTAGGCTTTGTTACCGACCGGTAACCATCGGATCGCCGGCATCGACCAAGGGCAGTGCGATGAGCGAGTTCTCGTTGAACCTGAGCGAAGATCAGCAGCAGATCCAGAAGTGGGTCCACGACTTCGCCGAGGAGGTCGTCCGTCCTGCGGCGCACGAGTGGGACGAGCGCGAGGAGTTTCCCTGGCCGATCGTCGAGGAGGCGGCCAAGATCGGGCTCTACTCCTTCGACTTCTTCGCCCAGGCGTCACTCGGCGATTCGTCGGGCCTGACGCTCCCGGTGGCGCTCGAGGAGCTGTTCTGGGGCGACGCCGGCATCGGCCTGTCCATCTTCGGCTCGGGCCTCGCCGCCGCGGGCATTGCGGGCACCGGCCTTCCCGACCAGGTCATGGAATGGGTGCCGCAATGCTTCGGCACCGCCGACGACATCAAGCTCGGCGCCTTCTGCGTGTCGGAGCCGGACGCCGGGTCCGACGTCAGCTCGCTCAAGACGCGGGCGACGTACGACGAGGCGGCCGACGAGTGGGTGCTCAACGGCACCAAGGCCTGGATCACCAACGGGGGCATCGCCGACGTCCATGTCGTCGTGGCCACCGTCGATCCCAAGCTCAAGGGTCGGGGTCAGGCCAGCTTCGTGGTCCCGCCGGGAACCAAGGGCCTGTCGCAGGGCCAGAAGTACCTCAAGCACGGGATCAAGGCATCGCACACCGCCGAGGTGGTCCTCGACGACGTGCGTGTTCCCGGGCGCCTGTTGCTGGGCGGCAAGGAGAAGCTGGACGAGAAGCTGGCCCGCGCTCGCGAGCAGCAGAAGACCGGGGCGAAGCAGCCGGCGATGGCCACCTTCGAGGCCACCCGTCCCGCCGTGGGCGCCATGGCGGTCGGCATCGCCCGGGCGGCCTACGAGTACGCGCTCGACTACGCCAAGGAGCGCAAGGCGTTCGGCAAGCCGATCATCGAGAACCAGGCGATCGCGTTCATGCTGGCCGACATGGCCACCGAGATCGACGCCGCCCGGCTGCTCGTCCACCGGGCCGCCTGGCTGGCCCGCAACGGTGGCTACAAGAACGCCGAGGGCTCGATGTCGAAGCTGAAGGCCGGCCGCACCGCGGTGTGGGTCACCGAGCGCGCGATCCAGATCCTCGGCGGCTACGGCTACACGCGCGAGTACCCGGTCGAGCGCATGCACCGCGACGCCAAGATCTACGACATCTTCGAGGGCACCGAGCAGATCCAGCAGCTCGTCATCGCCCGGGCGATCAGCGGATTGCGGATCGAGTAGCTTCTAGCTGGGTCAAGGCCGAGGTGGCCGCGTGGGAGTCCGAGGTCCTTGGCAGGTCTGCTTCCCACCTCGGAGCGACAGTGGCCGACCTGCTCACGATGTGGCAGGACGCCCGAGCCGGCGAGTGGCAGCCGACGACGGTACGGGACCACCGCAGCCGGGCTTCAGCCGATGTG
>JBKPHE010000002.1:0-15726 GCA_046744485.1 Actinomycetota bacterium
GGGGGCGGGGGTTGCGGGTCTCGCCCCCCCCCACCAACCGGGGCCCCGGGGCCCCCCCCGCGCCCGGGGCGCCCGCCGGTGAGACCTCCACGAACCGGCCGATGGCGGCCACCGGCTGAGGCGTGCCCGTGTCGGTCACGCGAGCCAGCACTCCGTCGGAGACCGATCGCACCACCGCTCCGGCATCGGCGGCGCGGGCCAGGAGCTCCTCGGGGCAGCTCGCCTCGGCCACGACCTCGTCCACCGTCACGCCGGCATCGAGGGCGTCGACGAGCAGCGTGGGGCCGTCGATCACGAACGCGCGCTCGGCGGAACGCGCACTGCGGCGCCCCGAGAGGCGCCGCAGGCGCTTGATCGTGGGATGCCGGATCGAGACGTGATCGGGCACGCAGCCACTGGCCTCAGGTCGACGCGTGTTCCGCTCCGTCGTCGAGCGCCTTGTCCGCCGTGGCGGCCAGCGCGCTGAACGCGGCGGGATCGGTGACGGCCAGGTCGGCCAGCACCTTGCGGTCCACCTCGATGCCGGCGAGGCGGAGGCCGGCGACGAACCGGCTGTACGTGGTGCCGTTCTGGCGGCAGGCCGCGTTGATGCGCTGGATCCAGAGCCGCCGGAAGTCCCCCTTGCGGGCGCGGCGGTCGCGGAAGGCGTACTGCAGGCTGTGCATCACCTGCTCGTTGGCGGCGCGGTACGAGCGGCTCTTGTTGCCGTAGTAACCCTTGGCGCGCTCGAGCGTGACGCGGCGCTTCTTCTTGGCGTGGACGGATCGCTTCACCCGGGCCATGGGAGCTCCTTTCTCGATCAGGGGACGGGTGGGACGGGGGGCGGGGTCAGCGCCCCAGCATGCGGTTGATGCGCGCCTCGTCACCCGGGTGCAGGGTCTCGGGACGACCCAACCGGCGCTTGCGCGACGAAGTCTTCTTCCCGAGGATGTGGTTGAGGTTGGCCTGGCGGCGCCGGACCTTGCCGGTGCCGGTGATCTTGAACCGCTTGGCGGCACCGCGGTGGGTCTTCATCTTGGGCATGGGGGAACCTCTGGTGTCGGGCGCGAGCCAGAGCCCAGTCGTGGCTCGCACTCGGCGGGTAGTCAGTTGCTGTCGTTCGTCAGCGATTGCGTTCGGGCGGGGCCGCAGCGCTGATCGCTTGGGGTGTGGCGGCGCCGGCCGCCTGCCCGTCGGTGCTGTTGGCACTGCCCGTGCTGCTGGTTGTCGGTCTGCTGTTCGTGCGGTTCGTGCTGGTGGCCGGCGTTTCGGCGGCTTGGACGTCCTGGCGCCGGGCCCCCCGATCGCGTGCCGCCTGGGCCTTGCGATCGGGCGCCAGCACCATCGTCATGTTGCGGCCGTCGACCCTCGGGAAGATCTCGACACGGGCCAGGTCCTGCACGGCCTCGACGACGTCGTCGAGGATGCGGCGCCCGAGCTCGGGGTGATGCATCTCCCGGCCACGGAACGTCAAGGTCACCTTGACCTTGTGCCCGTCCTGCAGGAACCGCTCGACCTTGCGGGTCTTGGTATCGAAATCGCCCTTCGAGATCTTCGGTCGGTACTTCATCTCCTTGATGGAGACGTTGCTCGCCTTACGCCGGGATTCCTTGGCCTTTTGTGCCGCCTCGTACTTGTACTTGCCGTAATCCATGATCCGGCAGACGGGCGGATTCGCCTGGGCCGCGACCTCGACCAGGTCGAGATCTGCCTCCCGGGCGATGGTCAGGGCCTCGGGTAAGGGAACGATGCCGATCTGCTGACCATCCGGACCGACCAGTCGCACCTCGCGAGCGCGGATGCGGTCGTTGATCCGGGGTTCGTTGTTCGCCGGCGTAGCTATCGCCGCTCACTCCTCATCGATGCGCAGACACCTCCGTCGCATGTGGTTTCCGGGTCGTCACCTCGCATCCGAGCCCAAAACGACGACACGGACGCCGGGAAGCCGACGTCCGCTACGGGCGGGCCCGCTGCGACCGACCGACCCGGACGCACATGGCCCGTCATTGGACCGGTGGCCGGGTGGGGACCTCGGCTGCAGATCGAGATCTGCTGAAGGCCCCACTTCCCATGAGGTTGTCCGGCGTAGGGTACCAGCGAGAAGCCATCTGTCCACACCCGTGCAGAACGTCGCCAAACCGTGAGCGAGCGTAAGCGAGCGAATCCATGAGCCTCTGGACGCCTTCTGGCGAGCATCCGGTCGACCGCCCGGGCCGTCCGGCACCCGATGCCACATCGCCGCCGCGGGACGTGCCCACCGCCCCACCGGCGTCAGGTCCCACCTCCCTCGACGACCTCTCACCGGAGGAGCGCGCCGAAGCCGAGGAGTTCGCGCGTCAGGTCGACTCCGCCCGGCGTCAGTTGCTCGACACCCCCGCCGGGTCGGTCGTCGGGCAACAGGCGCTCCAGTTCTACGAGCTGGCGGCGCTGCACCTGTCACAGCCCCAGCCCAAGCTCGACGATGCCCGCGTCGCGATCGACGCCCTCGCCGCCGTGGTGAACGGGCTGGGCTCGCGTCTGGGTGACGCCGAGCAACCGCTGCGTCAGGCGCTCAACCAGATCCAGCTGGCGTTCGTCGAGGTGTCGCGCTCCTCGAGCGGCACCGCCGAAACGGCGCCCGGGTCCTAGCCGGCGCTCACGGAAGATCCGTTCCGCGAGGGTCCATTGGTGTCCTGGAAGGGCCACTAGAGCTTCTCGACCCGGGTTGCCTCCCAGCGGCCCGACAGGCCGGGGACCACGCTGAACTGCACTCGCCGGCCCGCCTCCACCGTACGGCTGCCGTCGGCGATCGCCGTGCAGTGGAACGGCAGAACGTCGCCGTCGTCGGCGACGATGGTTCCCAAGCCGCGCCGCTCGTCGAACTCCTCGACGACACCGGTGCCGGACTCGAACGCTGCCATCGGTCGATCCGGTCAGTGGACGATCTTGGCCAGCGGCACCTCGATGATGTCGGTGGCGCCGGCGTCCTTGAGCGCGGGGATGAGCGTGTTGATCACGGACTTGGCAACCACCGTCTCGACGGCATAGCCGCCCTCACCGGAGAGCTCCGACACCGTCGGCGCCTTCATGGACGGCACCAGCCGGATCACCTCGGCCAGGCGGTCGCGGCCAACGTTGAGCTTCACCAACACCTTGCCGCGCGCCTCGAGCACCCCGTCGAGGAGCACCTTGAGCTGCAGCATTGCCTGCCGCTTGGCCGGGTCGGCGTGTGAGGTCGGGTTGGCGATCAGTGCCGTGAAGCTCGCCAACACCTCGCCGATGATCCTCAGGTTGGCGGCCCGCAGGGCCCGGCCGGTCTCGGTGCCGTCGACCACGCAGTCGACGATGTCGGGCACCTTCGCCTCCGTGGCCCCGTAGGACAGGCGGACGTCGGCCCGCACGCCGCGTTCGGCGAAGAACCGCCGCGTGAGGCCCGGGTACTCGGTCGACACCTTCACGCCGTCGGGCAGGTCCTCGACCTTGTCCCACGGTGAACCGTCGGCCACGGCGACCACGATCCGGAACGGGTTCGCGGAGGCCTTCGAGTACTCGAGCTCGCCGAGGACCACCACGTCGCTCTCGGTCTCCTCGACCCAGTCCCGCCCGGCGATCCCGAGGTCGAAGAGCCCGTCGGCCACGTAGCGCGGGATCTCCTGCGGCCGCAGGATGCGCACCTCGTCGATGCGGGGATCGGCGATCGACGCCTTGTACTCCACCTGGGACGACCGCCTGACGCTGAGGTCGGCGGCCTCGAACAGGGCGAGCGTGGCCCTCTCGAGCGAGCCCTTGGGGAGCACGAGCTTCAACACCGTCAGAACCTGCCGCGGGATTGGTTGCGGGCACCGCCGATCTCGCGGCAGGAATCGGGGATCGGCCGATGCCGTCCTACGTGACCCGCCATCTCCACCGCAACCAGAGCGGCCTCCTCGCCGACGTTGTGGCCGCCGGGCCCTTCGGAGCGGGCCAACGCCTGGCCTTCGTCCTCGGTGGTGAGCACGCCGAACGCCACCGGGACACCGGTGGCGAGCTGCACCTCCTGGATGCCCCGGGCACACTCCCCCGCGACGAGGTCGTAGTGTGTGGTCTCGCCCCGGATCACCGCGCCGACGCACACCACGGCGTCGACCTCGCCGGACTCCGCCAGAACCTTGGCACCGAACGGGATCTCGAACGACCCGGGCACCGAGATCTCCGCCACGGCGTCGGGGGACACCCCGGCCCGCGTCAGTCCCCGGCGCACACCGCCGACCAGCCGCTCGACGATCGCCGCGTTCCAGCGGGCCCGCACGACCCCCACCCGCAACCCGGCGCCGTCGAGCCCGTCGGGGACGACGGCGCGGGCGTCCTCACCCGCCATCGTGGCGAGAGCTCCTAGAGCACGTCATCGAGGCCCTCGAGCAAATGGCCCATGCGCTCGCGCTTGGTGCGCAGGTAGGCGATGTTCTCGGCGTTGGGCGCGGTCTGCAGGGGTACGCGCTCGGTGATCTCCAGCCCGAATCCCGCCAGGCCGCCCTTCTTCGACGGGTTGTTGGTCAGCAGCCGCATCGTGGTGATGCCGAGATCGACCAGGATCTGCGCACCGATGCCGTACTCGCGGCTGTCGACCGGCATGCCGAGGGCGATGTTTGCATCGACCGTGTCGTGGCCCTGGTCCTGCAGCTGGTACGCGAGCAGCTTGTGGCCGAACCCGATCCCGCGGCCCTCATGACCCCTGAGGTACACGACGGCGCCCATCCCCTCCTCGGCCACCTGTTTCATCGCCGCCTGGAGCTGGAGGCCGCAGTCGCAGCGCATCGACCCGAACACGTCGCCCGTCAGGCACTCGGAGTGGACCCGCACAAGCACGTTGTCCTGGCCCTGGACCGCTCCCTTGACGAACGCGATGTGGTGCTCCCCGTCGAGGACCGATTCATAGGCGTAGCAGGTGAACTCGCCCCACTCGGTGGGAATGCGCGCTTCCGCCACACGCCGCACGAGCTTCTCGGTCTGGCGGCGGTAGCGGATGAGGTCGGCGATCGAGATCAACACCAACCCGTGCTCCTCGGCGAAGCGCGCGAGCTCCGGCAGGCGGGCCATGTCGTCCTTGCTCTCGTTGACCAGTTCGCACAGCACGCCGGCCGGATAGAGGCCGGCCATGCGGGCCAGGTCGATCGCCGCCTCGGTGTGTCCCGCACGCTTCAGCACGCCGCCGTCGCGCGCCTCGAGCGGGAAGATGTGGCCCGGTCGCAACAGGTCCAGGGGTCGAGTCGCCGGGTCGACCAGCGCCCGGACGGTGGCCGCGCGGTCGTGCGCCGAGATGCCCGTGGTGGTGTCGTGGCGGAAGTCGACGCTGACCGTGAAGGCCGTGCGCATCGTCTCGGTGTTGTTGGCGACCATCAGCGGCAGGTCGAGCTCGCGGGCGCGCTCCCGGGTCACCGGCGCGCAGATGACACCTGAGGTGTGGTGGAGGAAGAAGGCGATCGTCTCGGGGGTGGCGAACTCGGCCGCCATGATGAGGTCGCCCTCGTTCTCGCGGTCCTCGTCGTCGACCACGATCACGATATCGCCCCGCCCGATGGCGGTGACGGCGTCTTCGACCTTGGCAAACGCCATGTCAGACATCCTTCCAGGCGAGCAGTCGTTCGACGTACTTCACGGTCACGTCCACCTCGAGGTTCACCCGGTCGCCGGCCTGCTTGCGGCCGAGCGTGGTGACTGCGGCGGTGTGGGGGATGACCGCGACCGTGAAGCCGTCGTCGAGCACGTCGACAACCGTGAGGCTCACGCCGTCGACGGCGATCGAGCCCTTCTCGACGACATAGCGGAGCAGCTCGCGCGGCATCCGGACCCGCAGGTCGGGGACGGGTTCGACGATCTCGCCGACGCCGTCGACATGGCCCTGCACGATGTGCCCGCCGAGGCGGTCGCTCGCCCGGACGGGCCGCTCGAGGTTGACGGGGTCGCCCGGCGCCCGGTCGCCGAACGTGGTGCGCTTCAGCGTCTCGTCGCTGAGGTCGGCTTCCCACCAGCCGGCGCCCCGGTCGACCACCGTGACGCAGCACCCGTCCACGGCGATCGAATCGCCGGTCTTGGCGTCCTCGGTCACCAGCGACGCGGCGATGCGGACGCGCTGGCCCTCGACCGAGGCGATCGAGCCCAGCTCCTCGACGATCCCGGTGAACATCAGCTTCTCCTTGGAACGAGGTCGACGCGAATGTCGTCGCCCAGGTGCTTGACGCCGGCAATGCGGCCACGCCAGACGTCGGCCATGGTGCTGGCTCCGGGCCCAGTGAACAACCCGGCGGCGTCGTCTCCACCGAACAGGACCGGCGCGAGGTAGACCACGTAGCGGTCGACGAGGCCGGCGCGGTGGAAGTCTCCGGCCACCGTCGCGCCGCCCTCGACCAACAGCTGGATCACGTCGCGCCGGCCCAGCTCGTCGAGGACGTCACCGAGATCGCCCGCCAGCTCGAGCGCAGGGTGGATCCTGGCGCCGGGCGGCGCCTTTCCGAGCACGACACGCAAGGGGTCGCGACCGCGCACGTGCCGGACCGTGAGCGCGGGGTCGTCGGCGCGCACGGTGCCGGCCCCGACCAGAACGGCGTCGCTGTCAGCGCGTAGGCGGTGGGCGTCGGCCCGGGCCGCCTCGCCGGTGATCCACTGGCTGGTGCCGTCCGGCGCTGCGGTGCGACCGTCGACGCTGGCCGCCAGCTTGAGCACGACGTAGGGGCGGCCGGTCTCGCGGTGCCTGACGTAAGGGGCGAGCAGCTCCGCCACGACGTCGGCCGCGACCCCGGTCGTGACCTCGACGCCCGCGGCGCGCAGCCGCTCGATCCCCCGTCCCCGCACCAGCGGGTCGGGGTCCGCGACGCCGACCACGACCCGGGCGACGCCGGCGTCGATCAGGGCATCGGCGCAGGGCGGAGTGCGGCCGTGGTGGTTGCACGGCTCGAGCGTCACGTACGCGGTCGCGCCCCGGGTGTCGACGCCTGTCGCCACAGCCTCGGCGAGGGCGGCCGCCTCGGCGTGCGAGTCCCCCGGCGGCTGGGTGGCGCCCTCGACCCGCCGGCCGTCGGCCGCGACGAGTACGCAGCCGACCCAGGGGTTGGGCGAGGTGGTGGCGCGGACCCCCGCGGCCAGCTCGACGGCCCGCAGCATGTGCTCGTGGTCGGTGTCGACCATCCCCGGCAGCGTATGGGCGAGCGCCACAAGCCCAAATTAGAACACGTTCTAATTTTTGTCGAGTGACGTCCGCCACGCTCAGTGCGGCCTGCCTCCCTCGAGCAGTTCCAGGGCGTGGGGCACGACGTCGATGACCGCGTCGAGGCACTCGACGGCGCCCGTGGACGATCCCGGCGTGTTGAGCACCAATGCCCGTCCCATGGTCCCCGCGGCCGCCCGGGACAGGCGACCCAGCGGGTTCACCAGCCTCATCGCCTCGGCCAGGCCGGGCGCCTCCCGGTCGACGACGGACCGAGTCCCCTCGGGCGTCAGGTCGCGGGGACCGAAGCCCGTGCCACCCGTGGTCACGATCAGGCCCGCGAAGCCGTCCGCCAGCGCCCGCAAAGCCTCCGCCACCGCCTCGGCCCCGTCGGCGCTCACCGCCCGACCCACGACCTCGAACCCGGCGGTGCCCAGCCGGTCGGCCAGCGCCTCGCCGGAGCGGTCCTCGCGGGTGCCGGCCACGACGCCGTCCGACACCGTCAGCACCTTGGCCGGCCACCGCCGGCGAGGCTTCGCCTCGTTCATTGCTCCCCGCTCTTGCTGCTTCGCAGCGGCCGCTCGAGCTCCGACGCTGCGTTCTCCGCTCTTGCCACCTCCGGCGGCGGGCCGCTCGGGCCCAGGGCTCGCGCTCTCGCCCTGACGGGACGCTCGCTCACGGCCCGCGGGCGCCCGTCCGCACCCTTTCGACGGTGGCGGCGACTCGCCGCGCGCGGGTCGCGGGTCGCTTGGCCTCGGCGATCCACTCCACGTACTCGCGGCGGTGCGTGTACGACATCCTGGCGAAGGCGGCCCGGGCCGCGCCGTCGTCGGCCAGCGCTTCGGCCAGATCGGCCGGCACCTCCACCACGCGGGGCTCCTCGTCCAGGGCGACCACGACGTCGAAGGTGTCGCCGACGTCCACCCCCGCGGCCGCCCGGTGCCGCTTGTTGACGCCGACCATGGGCCGACCGCCGTAGACCGCCACGGTCGTCCGAAACGTGTAGTCGCGCACGGTCACGGTCACCGGCGGCCGCTTGCACTCGCCCAGCGCCGCAGCCGCCCGGGCCGGCAGGTCGAAGGCCGCACCCCCGCCGCCCGCGTCCCGGAGGCGCACGCGGAACCGCTGCGGCTTCTGCACGCGACGGACGCTACCCGGCTCTCCGGAGGTAGCGGAACAGGCACATGCCGTCGGTCCCGGCCGTCTGAGGCAGCAGGATGGCGCCCCGCCCCCACGGCTGCCACGGCGCGCCGAGGGGTTCGATCGGCACCAGTTCGGGCCCCCAGGTGCGGGCGACCCACGCGTCGATGTCGGTGGACTCGGCCGCCGTGAGCGTGCACACCGAGTAGACGAGGGACCCACCGGGTCGGACCAGGTCGGCCCCCGCCGCCAGCAGCCGCCGTTGCAGGTCCGCGAGGCGCTCGATCGAGGCCGGATCCACCCGCCAACGGAGGTCGGGGCGGCGGCGCAGGGTGCCCAGGCCCGAGCACGGAGCGTCGACCAGCACCCGGTCGAACTCGCCCGGCGGGAACGGCGGACGGGTTCCGTCCGCCGCCACCACGCTGATCCGGTCCGCGACCTGCAGGCGCTTGCCGTTCGCCCGCACCAACCCGGCGCGCGCCGGGCGGACGTCGACCGCGACGACCCCGGCGCCGGTGCCGGTGCCGGCGAGCGCCGTCGCCTTGCCGCCGGGCGCGGCGCACAGGTCGAGCACCCGATCACCGGGGCGGGCCGCAACCGATTCGGCCACCAGCTGCGATGCCAGATCCTGGACGTAGCCGTCGGCTCTCTCGACCGCGACGGCGGGCTCGTTCATCGCGGCCACGGCCGCAAGCGCCGGGTCGTGCCCGAGATCCGACACCAGCCGCTCCAACACCCAATCGGGCACGCTGAGGCGCGTGGCATCGTCGGGCCAGCGGACCGGGGTCTCGGCCACCTTGCGCAGCACGGCGTTGACCAGTCCCCGCGCCGGCCGGGGACTGACGCCTACCGTCTCGGACACGGCCGCGTGGGCCGGCACCGACGCGAAGGCGAGCTGGTATGCGCCCAGGCGCAGCGCGTTGCGCGCCCGGGCCTCGGGCGGGCGGGCCAGGAACCGCTCGACCAGGTAGTCGCACGCGCGCCGCATCCTGGTGGTGCCGTACACCAGGTCCGTGGCGAAGCGGCGATCGCGGTCGTCGAGGTTGGATCGATCGAGCGCACCCGACAGCGCCAGGTTGGCGTACGCGCCCTCGCCGTCGATGCGGTCGAGCACGTCCAGCGCCACCGCCCGCGCCGACTTCACGGGAGCACGACGATCCGGCATCGCCCCGGACCGGCTCTCCCCACACGGTCCGCTCGATGGTCAGCTCGCACCTCGTGCCAGCTCTCAGGTGCCGACCCGGTCGCCGGGGCGCCAATGGACGCCGTTGGCCCAGGCCCTGGCGGGCATCCGCCGCCGCCCCTCGGGTTGCACCTCGATCAGCTGTATCGGTCCGTCGCCGGCGGGCACGGCGACGTCATCAGGCCCCGCAGGAACCAGCGCCGTCCGCCACACCTTGAGCCGGTGGCCCCGGTATGTCGTCCAGGCACCGCCGATCCGGACGAGCCGATGGATCTCGACCGCCGGCCGCCCCCAGTCGATGTGCAGCTCCGCCGGATCGATCTTGTTGGCATACGTGGGCTCGCCCTGCTGGGGCCTCGGCTCCGGCAGCCCGTCGCGCAGGTTGGCGAGCAACAGCTCGGTGCCCAACGCCGCCAGCCGGGTACGCAGCTCATCGGCGGTCTCGTCGGGGCCGATCGCCACCTCGGACCGGGCGTACACGCCCCCCGTGTCGAGTCCCTCCTCGATCACCATGAGGTCGACGCCCGTCCGCTCGTCGCCGGCCAGGATCGCACGCTCGACGGGCGCTGCGCCCCGCCACCGGGGCAGCAGTGAGAAGTGCAGGTTGACCATCGGCAGGCGCTCCAGCACGTGGGGCTTGATGAGGCGGCCGAACGCGGCCACAACCCCAAGGTCGGCACCGGTGTCGAGCACGTCGTCGACGCGGTCGGACACCGGCAGCCCGAGGTCGAGCGCCGCCCGCTTCACCGGGGAGGCCATCAGGCCTCCGCCGCGACCCCGGCGCTTGTCGGGCTGCGACACGGTTAACGCAACGTCCCACCCTGCGTCGACGAGCGCCCGCAGCGGTCCGGTGGCGAACTCGGGGGTACCCAGGAACACCAGCCGCCGGGGATGCGTCGGTGCGGGTGCGAGCGCCATGGAACCGGCCCGGCCTTACGGACGGCCTAGCGGAGCGAGAAACCGCCGCCCTTGGGTCCGGCGTCCGCCAGCACCGACGGGCCGATGCCGAGCTCCCGGATCGTCTTGAGCGCCTGCTTGCGGGTGGCCGCGTCGAGCCGCTCCAGCAGGAGCACCCCGTCGAGGTGGTCGAGCTCGTGCTGGAAGCAGCGGGCGAGCAACTCGTCGGCCTCGACGGAGACGTCGTTGCCATCGAGATCGACGCCGGTGAGGTGCACCTGCTTGGCGCGGACGATCTCCCACGACAGGCCGGGCACCGACAGGCAGCCCTCCTCGTACGCCCACTCGCCGTCGCTGTCGACGATCCCGGGGTTGACGATGATGAACGGCCCGTCGCCCACGTCGTACACGAACATCCGCTTCTCGACGCCCACCTGGGGAGCCGCCAGCCCGACCCCGGGAGCGTCGTACATAGTGGCGATCATGTCTTCCGCCAGCTTGGCCAGGCGCCCGTCGATGGTGGTGACTTCCGCGGCGCGCTGCCGCAGGACCGGGTCGCCGACCACGCGGATGCTGTAGGGAGCCATGCCGAGAAGAGTACGGGTCGGTCGCAGACCGACGCCATCAGGGGCGGCGGTCGGGGTCGGGCCGGAGGCTACCGTCGCCCGACGTGGGCAGATCCTCGCACTACTTCTCGCCCTCGCCGGACGCGGCGTCGCGCCCGTCCACCGTGCGCCTCGACCTGCCGGACCTGTCGCTGGTGCTCCGCACCGACCGGGGCGTGTTCTCCGGGGCCCGCATCGATCCCGGCACCAAGTACCTGCTGACGGAGGCGCCTGCGCCACCGGCCGGGGGCGACCTGGCCGACATCGGCTGTGGCTACGGGCCCATCGCGCTCACGTTGGCCACCCGTGCACCGGGCGCGACGGTCTGGGCCGTGGACGTCAACCAACGGGCGCTCGATCTGACCCGGGCCAACGCCGCGGCCGCCGGCCTCGCCAACGTGAGGGCGGCCACGCCCGACGAGGTGCCGGCCGACGTGCGGCTCGCCGCCCTGTGGTCGAACCCGCCGGTGCGGGTGGGCAAGGCCGCCCTCCACGAGCTCCTCGACCGCTGGCTCGGCCGGCTCGACACCGGCGGCACGGCGTTGCTGGTCGTCCAGAAGAACCTGGGCGCCGATTCGCTGCACCGGTGGCTGGAGGAGAGGGATTGGTCCGTCACGCGCCGCGGAAGCCGGGTCGGCTACCGCCTGCTCGAGGTCCGGGGGTGACGCGGCAGCTCGATCCGACCGGGCTCAAGCGCCTGCATCGCTCCTGGCGGCGCCGCGCGGCGGCGCCGGTGGCTCTGATCCTCGACCACGTGCAGTCGCCGTTCAACGTCGGCTCGATCCTCCGGACGGCGGCTGCGTTTCGCGTCGACCACCTGTGGCTGGTGGGCGACACGGCGGCTCCGACCAGCGCCAAGACTGCGAAGACGGCGCTCGGGTCGCAACGCTTCGTCGAATGGACGTGGCACGACACCGCCACGGATGCGGCGTCCGCGGCGCGGGACGACGGCTACCGCATCGTCGGCCTCGAGCTGACCGACGATGCGGTGCCACTTCCGGAGCTGGCGGTCACGGAGCCGGTGTGCCTGGTCATCGGTCACGAGGACCGCGGCCTGCCCGCGGCCACGCTGGCGGCCTGCGACGCGGTCACGTACATCCCCCAGCTCGGGCGGATCGGCTCGCTCAACGTGGCCACCGCCACCGCCATAGCCCTGTACGAGCTCCGTCGCCGGGACTGGACCGCCGACGCCTGATCCCGGCCGTCTAAACCCTTGCGGCTCGCCGGCGGGACGCTGCCTAGCCTTTCGGTGGTGACCTCCGAAACCGTGCGCACCGTCACCGACGACGAGTTCGGCGACTTCATCAACGTCGTCCTCACCGCGTTCCTGGCGTCACCGTCCTCGGGGGAGGACATCGAGGCGCGGCGGGCCGCGTTCGACCTCGACCGCTGCCTCGGTGCCTTCGACCGCAACGGACGGCTCTGCGGCGCCGCCCGGGCCTTCCCCACCGAGCTGACGGTCCCCGGCGCCACGGTGGCGGCGGGCGCCGTGAGCGGCGTGGGCGTGCTCCCCACGCACCGCCGGCAGGGACACCTCAGCCGCATGATGCGCACGCAACTCGACGACGTCGCCGCCCGCGGCGAGCCGGTCGCCATCCTCGTGGCCGCCGAGTACCCCATCTATGGCCGCTACGGCTACGGCCTGGCTGTCGAGGCCTGCGAGCTGCACCTCGACGCCGCCCAGGCGCAGTGGCTGGCGCCCGACAACGAGGGCAGCGTCGAGCTGGTGGACAACGACGCGTTCGCCAAGGTGGTGGTCGACGTCTACGACCGCGCCCGGCAGACGTTCCCCGGCCACATCATCTACGAGACCCCGCGCTGGGAGGTGTTCGCCGGCGTCCGTTCCTGGCCCGACGGCGACGACGACGCCCGGCGCAAGGCCACCAAGGTCGTCTGGTACGACGCGCAGGGCGAGCCCCAGGCGGCCACCGCGTACTCGGTCGACGAGCGCTGGGAGCACAACCGCCCGTCGGGGACGCTGTCGGCCGGCGTGCTGGTGGCGACGTCGGGGCACGCCGAGATCGAGCTGGTGCGGTTCCTCGCCTCGGTCGACTGGGTGACGCAGGTGCACGTGGGCCTGCGACCCCTCGACAATCCGGTCCCGCTGGCACTGGCCGATGCGCGCATGGGTGCGCTCGTGAACCGGTCCGACCACCTGTGGGTGCGTGTGCTGGACGTGCCGGTGGCCCTGACCGCCCGTCGCTACGCCACCGACGGGTCCCTCGTGCTGGAGGTCGTCGACCCGCTCGGCCACGCCGCGGGTCGCTTCGCCCTCGACGGCGGACCCGACGGCGCCACCTGCGCGGCGACAGGCGCCGACCCCGACCTGGTCGTCCCCGCGGCGGCCCTGGGCGCCGCCTACCTGGGTGGGACCAGCTGGGGCCGGCTGGCGGCGCTCGGGTGGGTGGACGAACGCCGCGACGGGGCGACGGGCCGAGCGGCGGCGATGTTCGGAGCACCGCGGGCCCCGTGGTGCGTCCTGTCGTTCTGACCGTGGCGGACCTCGAACTGGTCGACCTCGAGCCCGGGGACGACCGCCTGGACGAAGCCTTGGACGTGCTGCGGGAGCTGCGCCCGCACCTGACTGCGGCCAGCTTCGCGGCCGTGTACGCCGAGGGCCACCCCCAGGGCCTGCGATTCACGGCCGCGTATGACGGCGGCCGCTGCGTGGGGGTCGCCGGTTGGCGCATCGTCGCCACCACGGCCCACCTGCGCAAGCTCTACGTGGACGACCTGGTCACCACGGCGGCGGCCCGCAGCACGGGCGTGGGTCGGGCGCTGCTCGCCGCCCTGGCGCAGCGGGCAGAGGCTGGCGGCTGCACCGCCCTCGACCTCGACTCTGGGGTGCAGCGCGCCGACGCCCACCGCTTCTACATGCGCGAGGGCCTGACGATCAGCTCGTTCCACTTCGCCCGCGGGCTGCGCTGACTGCGCCAGCGGTCGAGGTCCCCGGCGCGATCGACGAGCGCTGGGTCGCGAAGAAGTCCCTCAGCCCCTGCGCCAATCCCCCAGGGTTCTGAACCATCAGGAGGTGGCCGGCGTCGGGCACCGACAGCCGTTGGGCCCGGGGAAACCACGACTGGATGAGCTCGTTCCCTTCCACGAACCGCGGAACGCTCTGCGCTCCCAGCACGTTGAGCACCGGCTGGGTGACCCGCGCGGCGTCGCCGGGTCCGAAGCTCCAGCGTTGCACGGCCGGCATCTCCGCCTCGAAGAACAGGTCGGCCTCGTCCAGTGCCTCGCGGAAGGCGTCCGGGACCACCCGGTCCAGCACGGCGCGGTAGTCGTCGCCGCACACGTGGCGCAGGAACCCGTCGACCGCCCCGGCCTTGTCCCCGGATCTGTAGGCGGCCGCGACCGGCGCCAGAGCGGCAACCACCTGTTCCGAGCGAGAGATGCCGCGGGCCGCCGGTTCGAGCAGCGCCACCGAGCGGACGCGCTCGGGCGCATCGAGCGCCAGCTGGAGGGCCACCAGCGCGCCGTACGAGTGGCCGACGATGTGAGCGGTCTGCCAGCCGACGTGATCCATGAGCCGGGCGCAGCTGGCCGCGTCCTCGGCGGCGGTGAGTGGCCGGAACGCGCTGCTGTCCGACTTCACGAGGCGGCGCCGGTAGAGCAGCGTGGAGAACTCCTTCAACTGCTCGACCAGCGGGAGGTACCACGACACGAAGGGACTGGCATGGACGAAAACGATGCGGTCACCGCGCTCGTGCAGCTGATACGTCAGATCGACGTCGTCGAAGGCCAATCGATCCATGGCGCACCCCCCGTGACAATCCACCCATGACCATCCGCCCGCTAACAATCCACTCCATATAAGCTGTAGTGAATTAATCGTTACTGTAGTGGAATGGGCAGAGCAGTCAAGACCCCGCGGCGCGCCTACCGCTCCCGGCTACGAGCCGATCAGGCGCAGCAGACGCGACGCAGGGTCCTGGAGTCCGCGCTCCGACTCTTCGTCGACCGCGGCTACGCCGGAACCACCGTCGCCGCAGTCGCGGACCACGCCGGCGTCTCCTCGGAGACCATCTATCTGTCCCTGGGCGGCAAGCGGGGACTGCTCGAAGGGGTCATGGACATCACCGGGCCCCACGGCTCCGTCGCAGATGACGACAAGTGGTGGAACATGGTCGCCCAGCTGCCGACCGCCTCGGAGCGGCTGGACAAGATGGTGGAGTACAGCTGCCGGATCCTGGCGCGTACCCAACCGATCCATGCCATCATTCGCGGCGCTGCGGACAAGGAGGCGTTCGCGGCGGCGCTGGGCCGGCGCCTGCTGCAGGAACGCCTGCACAACCAGACCGAACGAATCCGCCACTACCTCGGTGAACAGCTCAGACCCGGGCTGTCGATCGCCGACGCCGGCGAGCGGTACTGCGCCCTCGCCAGTCCCGACCTCTACCACCTGCTCATCGTCGAGCTCGCCTGGACACCCCACCAGCACCGGGAGTGGCTGACCCACCTGCTCCGTACCGAGCTGCTCTGAGCGCACCTCGGCCGACCCGTGCGCTGACGATTCACGGTCGGCCAGACTCCGCCGGTGAGCTTCGATCCGTACGAGCCGTACGGTCCGCTCGTCGAGACGACCATGCGGATCGTGACCTGGAACGTCTGGGGCAGGCACGGGGCATGGGAGGAACGCCAGGCCGGCATCGAGGACGTGTTGGCCGCAGTGCACCCCGACGTCGTGTGTCTGGTGGAGTCATGGGCCACATCGGACGCAACGCAGCCGGACCGCGTCGGCGATCACCTCGGGCTGGAAC
>JBKPHE010000003.1:0-7991 GCA_046744485.1 Actinomycetota bacterium
GCCTCTACCAGGCGGTGCTCGACAACCTGCTGGGCGTCAACCTCGACACCGGCGACCGGCGATCCCGCACCGGTCACGTGCTTGCGGCGATCACTGCCCTCAAGCAGATCTGCGACCACCCGGCCGCGTATCTCGACGATGACCAGGGGCCGCTCGAGGGCCGGTCGGGCAAGCTCTCCCGCCTCGACGAGCTGGTCGACAACGTGTTCGCCGCCGGCGAACGCGTGCTGGTGTTCACCCACTTCGCCCGCTGGGGCGAGCGCTTGGCCGAGCACCTGTCCAAGCGGACCGGCGTCCCGGTGGCCTGCTACCACGGTGGCCTGACCCGGGGCACCCGCGACCGCCTGGTTCGCGAGTTCCAGGAGGGCACGGGGCCCGGAGCCCTGGTCCTGTCGATCAAGGCCGGCGGTTCGGGGCTCAACCTCACCGCCGCCAACCACGTCGTGCTGTACGACCGCTGGTGGAACCCGGCGGTCGAGGACCAGGCCCGCGACCGGGCGTGGCGCATCGGCCAGGCCAACACGGTGATCAGCCACCGGCTGGTGTGCCCCGGCACCGTCGACGAGCAGGTGGAGGAGGTCGTGGCGGGCAAGCGCCGCATAGCCGACCTGGTGCTTCCGGCCAGCAGCTCGGTCGGCGACCTCACGCCCGACCAGTTGCGGCGGGCCCTCGGTCTGCGCCCCGAGGCGCTCGTGGACGAGACCAGCGCCGACACGCTCGCCCACGGCCAAGCCGAAAACGCCGACAAGGCTGACAAGGAGGCTGCGGCATGAGCACCCGTCGCCGGCGCCGCTCGCAGAACCCGCCCTCCAAGGCGCAGGCCTTCTGGGCCGACAACGGCTACCAGCCCTCTCCGAGCCCGCAGATCGGGCCCACGTCCGATCCCGGCGCCCTGCCGCGCTCGCTCGGCGACCCGCCGCTGGCGCCGGCCGTGTCTCAGCACCACCTCGATGCCGTGTACGAGGAGGCGGTGCGGGCCGCGATCGCCCTGGCTGCCGCCAACGGGCTGGTCGCTGCGGACGCCGCCGACGCCGACGAGGGCTGAGCGCGCCGGCCCGTCGGACAACGCTCGCGCCGACTAGGACGCGAGGCCCTCGAGCCGATCGCGGGCATGGGCCAGGGGACGGGCGTGTCGGTCGATGTCGGCCCACGGGTCATCGCGGCGCGCCAGGCGGCGGAACACGTTGTGCACCGTGTACCGCTGGGGTCCGATCCGCCGGTCGCCCAACTCGCGCCACTCGATCGGCGTGGCGACCGGCGCGCCGGGCCGCGGCCGCACGCCGTAGGGCGGGGCGGCCGTCTGGGCGTAGGCGTTGCGCAGGACGTCGAGGAAGACGCGGCCGCCCCGCTTGGCCTTGCGATGTTCGGTCGTGAGATGGTCGGGGTCCTGCGCCGCAGCGACCTTGGCCAAGTCGCGGGCAAAGGACCGGACGTGGTCGAAGTCGGCACTCCGATCGAGGGGCGCCACAACGTGCAGCCCCCGGGAGCCGGTGGTTTGCACGAAGGGGACCAGTCCGACCTCTTCGAACAGGTCGCGGAGGAGCCCGGCAGCGGACCGGACGACCTCGAACTCGGCGCGCAAGTCGCTGCCGCTCGGGTCGAGGTCGACGATCAGACGATCGGGGTGGTCGAGCCGGTCGGCCCGGCTCAGCCAGGCGTGCGGCGTGATCGACGCCTGGCCCGCCAGGTACGCGAGGGTGGCGGCGTCGTCGCAGATCGGGTGGACGACCGTGCCACCCTCCTTGGCGACCTCGACCCGCCGGATCCATTCGGGGAAGTAGTCCGAGATCTCCTTCTGGTAGAAGGTCGGGCCGTCGATCCCGTCCGGATATCTCGCGAGCATGAGGGGCCGGCCCCGGAGGTGCGGGACCATCACGTCCGCGATCCGCCGGTAGTACTCGACCAGGTCGAGCTTCGTTACGGCGCGGTGTGTGCCGCCGGCACCGTCGCCCGACGGGAACAGCACCTTGTCGGGATTGGACAGCGTGAAGCTGCGCCCGTCGACGGTCAGCTGGACCCCGGACTCACGCTTGCCTGCCACGGGATAGCTCTACCCCGGTCGAAGGCGGCCTGACGCCGGACCTCCCTCGCCGTTCCGGCGGTGGCAGCCGACGGAACGTCGGCACGTTCGAACGCCGGTTCAGATCAGCCGGAGCTGGCTCGGGGCCGGGGGCGACACCGCCGGCGAGTCGGCCGGGGCGGGGTCGCGGCCGGTGTGGTGCCGGAGGTCAGTGCGTCTGGCCGGCAGTCCGCCGAAGTGCCGGACCAGCTCGCGGACGCGGGCTTCCAGCGCCTGTTGCTCGGCCTTGGGCGCGTATGCGCGATCGCGGTAGCGCCGGCGATAGCTCGCCAGGAGCCGGGGGTGGGACTCGGCCAGACGGCCGAGGAAGACCTCCTTCACGCCCGGGCGCAGATGGAGCAGCACCGAGGAGATGCTGCGGGCGCCGGCGTCGACGCACGCCCGGACCACGGCCTCGAGCTGTTCGGGACCGTCGGACAGGTCGGGGAGCACGGGGGCGACGAGCACGCCGGTGGGCACCCCGGCGGCGTTCAGCTGCTCGACGGCACGGACGCGCTGAGCCGGGTGCGGGGTGCCGGGCTCGGTGGTCCGCCAAACGGCCTCGTCGAGCGTGCCGATCGACAGGTTGACCCGCACGTCGGTGCGCCGGGCCGCCTCGGCCAGCAGCTCGAGGTCGCGAAGCACCAGCGTCGACTTGGTCAGGATCGAGAACGGGTTGGCGTGCTCGACCAGCGCCTCGACGATGCCCCGGGTGAGGCGGTACTTGCCCTCGGCCCGCTGGTAGGGATCGGTGTTGGTGCCCATGGCGATGAGCTCACCCGCCCAGCGCCTGGGGTCGAGCTCGTGCCGCAGGCGCGATACTGCGTTGACCTTGACCACGATGCGGCGCTCGAAGTCACGATCGGCATCGAGGTCGAGATAGGTGTGCGTGGGGCGGGCGAAGCAGTTGTGGCTGATGACACCGTTGGCGACGAAGTCGCCGGTGCCGGTGGTGATGTCGAACAGCGCGAGTTCGTGGTCGAGCGGTTCGATGCCCACCACCCGCCGCCGGGGGCCGCCGCTGATGGCGGCGTCGGTGGGCCCATCGACTGCGACGCCCGCGCTGCCGCCGACGTCGTCGACGCCGAGCAGCGAGTGGTGGCGGGTGAGATGGGGCCGGGGCCCCGAGCCCAGCCCGGTGCGGGACACGTGCTTCCAGCCTCGGTCGGTGAGGAACCGATGGTCGCCGCTGGCGACCAGCGTGGTGTCGTCGGCCAGGGTCACCCGGTAGGCGGGCTTGACGGTCGACCAGTGGTCGACGACCGTCGTCGGGACGCAGCGCCGGCGGGCGCCGTGGCGAACCGTGCCGCAGACCACATCGCCCGGCCGCACGTCGGCCAGCGCCTTGGTGCTGCCGTCGGCCATGAGGATGGGCGTCTCGCCTGCCAGGCAGTAGGTGCATGCGTGGCTGCAGCCGCGATACGCGTTGATCGTGTAGCGGAAGCCGAACGGTGCCCCCGGGACCTCGTTGATGATCCGTTGGGCCCGCACGTGCAGGAACTCCAGGCCGCGGAACTCGCCGCGGCCCGGCTCTCGCTCGAACACCGGCTCGTCGAACAGCGCCCCCTGGGCCTGAGGCCGGTCGGCCTGGCGCCACCGCAACTCCGTCACGCATTCGACTATAGCGAACATACGTACGCATGCGACAGCGGGTTTCGACTCCACCGTCGACGGCGGCCCCACGACCGGTGGAGCGGACGGCGCAGTGCCGAAGGGCTCGCACCGGCAGGCGCCGGTCGCAGTGGCGAAGGTTGCGGGCCTCCGAGGGAGCTACGCGCCAGCTCGTCGAGTCAGGCCCGGCTCACCTCGGCCTCGGCGCGGTTGGCGTCAGTTGGCGGGCGTCAGGGCGTCCGCCGGCGCCAGCAGGTCCCGCAGCACGGCCCGAACGGCCACGAACGGCTCGGTCGAGCGCTCGCCCTTTCCGATGACGATCGCGCCCTCCATCGCGGCGACGATCAGGGTGGCCAGGGAATGGGCCTCGGCGGGGGAGCGTCCCTCGGCCTCGAGCGCTTCGGCGTAGCGGTCGATCCACCGCCGCAGCGCCCGCCCCGTAGCCGTGGCCAGGGCCTCGTGGGCGGCGACCGCGTCGAGCGCCACCGTGGCGACGGCACACCCCTCGGCGAAGTCGGTGTGGTGGAAGTGCTCGATGTAGTCGTCGAAGAAGTTGGCGACGGCCTCACTCACGGTGTCGGCCTCTGCGAGCCCGTTCTCGAGGCTCCGCATCACGCGCTCGGCGAAGTAGTCGATGGCCGCGGCGGCCAGCTCCTCCTTCCCACCTGGGAAGTGGAAGTACATCGAGCCCTTGGGGGCCCGGGCTTCGGCCATCACCTGGTTGAGCCCGGTCGCGCCGTAGCCCTGTTTGCGCAGGAGGCGGCTGGTGGTGCGTACGAGACGGTCCCGTGTGTCGGATGCCACACCAGCAGCCTACAACTATTGCGACCGGTCTATTGACTATGACGACTGGTCTAGTTACGTTCGATTCATGCTGCTACGGACTTCGAGAGCCGGAGACCTCGAGCTGTTGCGGGCCTTCATCGCTCGTTGCTCTCCCGAGACCCTGTACCGCCGGTTCCATGGAACCGGGCCCCAGGCGATCGACCGGGAGCTGACTCGGATCGCCCTTTCGGTGGACAACCACCGGTCGTGGGTGGTCGTCGACGGGGGCGAGGTGCGGGGCACGGCGAGCCTGGCGCGCTCCCGCTCCGGTGCGACAGAGATGGCGTTGTTGGTGGAGGACCGGTGGTTTCGGCGCGGGATCGGGCGAGCGCTGGTGGGCGCCCTGACCGCTCCCGCGGCGGTCGCCGGGCCCGAGACGATCACGGCCTGGATCCAGGCCGACAACGAGCGAGCGGTGCGATTCATCCGGGCGGTGGCTCCCCGGGCGAGCATCCGGTTCGTCGGCGGTGCCGAGCTCGAGGCGCAGATCCCCGTGGTTGCGTCGGCATCGAGCCTGCCCCCGGCCGGGCGCCCCACACGGGAAGCGGCGTGAGGGCCCGGCGCCGCCCGGACGTGGCGGTCCTGGCCGAGGTTCCCCCCTTCGACCGGTATGCGCGCACGTCCCTGGCACCGCTCATTCCCCACGCCGACCGCCTGCGGATCGCCGACGGCACCGTCGTCGTCCGCGAGGGCCACCGGGCGAGGCAGCTCGTCGTCGTGGTGGGCGGCGCGCTGCTCGCCACCCGCGGCGGGCGTCCGGTCGGGGCGCTGGGCCCAGGCACGTGGATCGGCGCCGAGGAACTGCTCGCCGACCGGGCGCACGACTGCACCCTGGTGGCGGCGGAGGGCCTGGAGGTGCTCGTGTTGAACGGGCCCGCATACCGCTGGGCGGTCCAGACGCTGCCGGGCCTGGCGGACGTGCGGGTGCTCGACCTGCGTCGGGTGGAGGCGGCGCTCGAGCAGCAGGCTACGTTCGCGGGGTGACCGAAGCAGACGCGGCGGCGGGTAACGCCGGACCCCGGCCCTCGCAGGCCGACAAGGCCGGACGGTTCCTCGCGCTGCACCGTGGCCCGACGCCCCTCCTCATGCCCAACCCCTGGGACGCGGGGTCGGCCAAGCTGCTCGACTGGCTCGGGTTCGAGGCCCTGGCGACCACCAGCAGCGGATTCGCGTCCACCCTGGGGCGGCTGGACGGATCCGTCAGCCGCGAGGAGGCCCTGGCGCACGCGGCGTCGATCGTCGCCGCCACCGACCGGCCCGTGTCAGCCGACCTCGAGAACTGCTTCGCCGACGACCCGGCCGGCGTCGCCACGACCGTCCGCCTGGCCGTCGACACCGGGTTGGCCGGGTGCTCGGTCGAGGACTTCGGCAGGCGGCCCGACGCGCAGATCTACGACGCGGGGCTGGCGGCCGAGCGGGTGGCGGCCGCCGCCGAGGCCGCCCACGCCGGTTCCGTTCATTTCGTGATCACGGCGCGCGCCGAGAACCACATCCGCGGCCGCCCGGACCTTGCCGACACCATCGCCCGGCTGCAGGCCTACCAGGAGGCGGGCGCCGACGTGCTGTTCGCACCCGGACTGAGCGACCTCGAAGGGGTGCGACAGGTGGTGGCGTCGGTCGACCGGCCCGTCAACGTGCTCCCCTGGCTGGGTGGTCCAACGGTGACCGAGCTCGGCGCGGTGGGGGTGCGGCGCATCTCGGTGGGCGGGGCGTTCGCCTTTGCCGCGCTGGCCAGCGTGGTCGACGCCGCTCGGGAGCTGCGCGAGCAGGGTACCTACGGGTTCCGCGAGCGATCCGGCAGCGGACTGACCGCGGCGAGGGAAGCGTTCGCCGACGCCGAGGAGGGCGGGTCATGACCGAGGGCGCGAGCGCGACCCTGGCGATCTTCGACGACCTGGAGGCCGAGCAGGAACGGCTCGAGGCGATCCTCGTCGGGCTGGATGACGCCGCGTGGCGGTCGCCGTCAGCCGCGGAGGGTTGGAGTGTGGCCGACGTCGTCCTACACCTCGCGCAGAGCGAGGACGCCGTGGTCGTGTCCGCCGCCGGCGGGGACGGCTTCGAACGGCTGCGGACTGGGTCCACGGGCGTCGACGACGGCGCCGAGCGAATGGTCCAGGCCGAGCGCGGCGAACCTGCGGTCGCCTTCGAGCGCTGGAAGGCGAGCCGTAGGGCGGCGCTGGCGGCGCTCCGGGCCGCCGACCCCCAGCAGCCGATCCCATGGGTGGCGACGCGCATCAAGCCCGCCACGCTGGCCACGACGCGCTTGGCCGAGCACTGGGCGCACGGGCTCGACATCACCGGTCCGCTCGGCGCGCCGTTTCCCGACACCGATCGGCTGCGCCACATCGCCTGGCTGGCCCACGGCACGCTGCCCTATGCCTTCGCGCTCGCGGGCCAGGAGGGCCATCCCGTCTACTGCGAACTGACCGGGCCGTCGGGCGACACGTGGCGCTACGGACCGGCGGAGGCCGACTCGACGATCACCGGGTCGGCCGGAGCCTTCTGCCGGGTCGGGGCGCAACGGCTGGCGCCCGAGGCTTCGGGCCTCGTCGCCACGGGCCCCAACGGCGAGGCCGCGCTGCGGGTCCTCCGTACCTACGCCGGCTGAGCCCGGCGTGCCGACCGGTCAGAGGCTGAGCGGCTTGATCGGCGCGGCGATGAGCGCGGGGTCGGAGCGCCAGTCGACGCCGGGCACGTCGACGTAGAGCTCGATCTCGTTGCCGTCGGGGTCCGCGATGTAGAGGCTGTGGGTGACCGTGTGGTCGCTGGCGCCCAGGACGGGGGTCCCTGCCTCCCGCAGCCGATCGAGCGCCTCCCGCAGCTCGTCGTCGGAGTCACCGACCTTGAGCCCGAAGTGGTACAGGCCGACGCGGCGGCCCTCCGGCTGCGAGGCGGCGTCCGGCCCGACCTCGATGAGCAGCAGCTCGTGATGCGTGCGGCCCGAGGGCGCCGAGAACGCCGCTATCGGGGCCCGGAGCGGGGAGGGCCCATCGGCGTCGGGCACGATCTGCCGCCAGCCGAGCACGTCGCGGTAGAACCGGGCGGACCGCTCGACGTCGCGCACGTACAGGACGATGTGTCCGAGTTCCTTGATCTCCATGGGAGCCGCTCCTCAACGTCGGGGGCGGGACGCCGCCCTAGATCCCGACCGGGTGCCAGACGGTCTTGGTCTCGAGGAAGGCGAGCAGGCGCTCGAGGCCGGGATCGACGGTCCAGTCCGGGTCGCTGCCCTCCCCCGCCTCCGCCGGCGGGCGCACGACCCGCTTGAGGTTCTCGGCGGCCGCGGTCTCGAGCTCGGTCGCCAGGTCCGGATCGCCGATGCCGGTCAGGTCGATGGCGTTGACGTCCATGTGGGAGGCGAGCCACGGGGCGATCTCGGCGGGGCGGCCGGTGAGCAGGTTGACGACGCCAGCCCGGACGTCGGACGGGTCTCGCTCCTCCGGGCGGTTCTTGCCGCGTAGCTGCGGGCGGTCACAGGCCGCGGGCACGGGCGGCG
>JBKPHE010000067.1:0-18265 GCA_046744485.1 Actinomycetota bacterium
GGAGTTCCTGACCGGCGTCACCGGCGCCGCCGCCACCCTGTTCGTGCTGGGCGCGTGCTCCAAGGAGGAGGCGGCCGAGCGGGGCGAGTCGCCGGGCGGCACGCTCGACGTGTCCGAGGACGCCACCACCGACACCAGCGCCGCACTCGAGGACCTCCGGGGCGAGGAGTTCATCTTCGACGTCCAGACCCACTACGTGAACTACGACCTCGGGGCCGTCGAAGGCGACTGGACCGCCATGTTTCCGCAGGCCGGGTGCGCCGAGGGCGAGACCGGCGGCGACGCGCGGGCGTGCTTCACCGCCGACGCCTACTTCCGTGAGATGTTCGTACGGTCGGACACGTCGATGTCGATCCTGTCGGCGCTTCCGACGCCCGACCTCCAGCTCGCCCCCGACGACATGGTGCACGCCATCGACGTCGCCACCCGGATCGGCTGCGACGGTCGCGTGCTCATGCACGGTGGCGCCTACCCACACCGGGGGCCCATCGAGGCCGCGCTCATGGGCATGAGCGATCTGCGGGAGCGCTACGACATCGCGGCCTGGAAGATCTACACGATGACCCCCAGCGACGCGCACTTCTACTTCGACGATCACGACCCGAGTCGGCCGCAGATCGGCCAGCGTTTCATCGACCACGTGCGCGAGATCGGCCCTCCCATCATCTGCACCCACAAGGGCATCTCGTCGATCGTCGGCTCGACCCCTGAGCTCGCCTCGCCGACGGACATCGGCCCGGCTGCTGCGCGCAACCCCGACGTGTCGTTCGTCGTCTACCACTCGGGGTTCGAGCCGGGAGGGGGCGGGACCGGCCCCTACGACCCGAACGACCCGGCACCGCAGGGGATCGACCGGCTGATCCGCTCGTTGCAGGACGCGGGGGTCGAGCCCAACGCCAACGTGTACGCCGAGCTGGGCGGCACCTGGTGGTTCGTCATGCGCGACCCCACGGTGGCGGCGCACACACTCGGCAAGCTGTTGAGGTACGTCGGTGAGGACCGAGTGGTCTGGGGTACCGATTCGATCTGGTTCGGCACCCCGCAGGATCAGATCCAGGCGCTGCGAAGCTTCCAGATCAGCGCGGAGCTCCAGGAGCGCCATGGCTACCCGGCCCTCACCGACGAGCTCAAGGTCAAGATCTTCGGGCTCAACTCCGCAGCGCTCTACGGCGTCGAGCCCATCACCGGCCCGTGCGACCTGAGCCCCGAGGACATCGAGGCCATCCGCGCCAGCCTGCCGCCGGCCCCGACGTATGGGCCCACGACCTATGCGGAGGCGGCGGCCATGATCGCTGCGCACCAGGGTGGCCAGTTCGCGTAGGAACCGACCTCCGTGTCGCCGGCCCGGGCTGTCGCATTCGTACAAGACTGGGCCGGGTTCGGCGCGGGAACCTGGTACCCATGACCAACACCAACTCGGTGCACAGGTACCCGACGATCACCCCGCACCTGGGGGTGGACGATCCCGCTGCCGCGCTCGACTTCTACAAGCGTGCCTTCGACGCGCAGGAGCTGGTGCGCCTGGCGCTGCCGGACGGGACGATCGCGCATGCCGAGATGCTGGTCGGTGACGCGCTTGTCACGCTGGGCAAGGCGATCCCCGAATACCACCTGGTGGCGCCCTCGCCCGACGAGCCGCTCCAGGTGTCGATCACGTACTTCACCGACGACGCCGACGCCATGTACGCCCAGGCGGTGGAGGCCGGCGCCACCGCGGTGACGCCCGTGGCCGATCAGTTCCACGGCGATCGCGTCGGCTCGCTGCGGGACCCCTTCGGACATCGCTGGATCGTCGCCACGCACCTCGAGGACGTGCCCTATGACGAGCAGCAGCGCCGCCTGACGAAGATGATGGGCCAGCCCTCGTCCCAGTAGGAGCATCGCTCCAGCGTCGCCGGCCCGGCCACCGGGCCGGCGCTCACCCGGGCGCCGGTATCTTGCCCGGGTGGCCGAGATCGATGCGCGGGCCCGAGCCGACATCCCGCCGCAGGCGCTGCGGGGGCCGGCGCTCGAGAACTTCGACCTCGAGTACCGGGCGCCGTCGCCGGCGTTGGAAGACATCGTCGACTACCACTGGATCGTCGCGTGGTCGGTTCCTGCCGGCGAGGAGCGGGTCCAGCCCGTCGTGACGCATCCCAGCATCCACCTCACGGTGGAGGGGGATCGGGCCACGCTGACGGGCGTCGTCACCCGCTGCTTCCGGCGGGTGCTGGTCGGCAGCGGCAGGGTGGTGGGCGTGCGCTTTCGGCCTTCGGGCTTCGCGGCACTGTCGTCCGAGCCAGCGTCATCACTCACCGACGAGGCGCTTCCCGCCGCCGAGGTGCTCGGGGCCGAGACCGCCGTCGAACTGGCGAGCGTCGGCGCCGGCGACACGACCGTTGACGTGGACGAGGCGGTCCGGCGCATGGAGGACGTACTGCGGGGACGCCGCCGGCCGCGCCCCCGGGGCGCAGACCTCGTCGACGGGGCCGTGGACCACATCGTTGCCCATACGGACGTCACGCGCGTCGAGCAGGTCGCCCGCCACTTCGGCGTCAGTTCGCGGACACTGCAGCGGCGCTTCGAGCGATTCCTCGGCGTCGGACCGAAATGGGTCATCCAGCGCCGCCGCATCCACGAGGCGCTCGAGGAGATCGAGCACGGTCGCGCCATGGACTGGAGCGCGTTCGCCCTCCGGCTCGGCTTCGCCGACCAGGCGCACTTCGTCCACGCCTTCACCGAGTTGGTTGGCCAGCCACCGGCGTCCTACGAGGGCCAGTAGCGTCGGGGCGAGGAGGCGGACATGGCGAGGCACAGAGCGGGGCTACCACAGGTTGGCGCCGGCGTGTTCCTGACCGATTCGGGGATCGAGACCGTTCTCATCTTCCATCACGGCTACGAGCTCCCCGACTTCGCGGCGTTCGTGCTGCTCGACGACCCGGCCGGCGTCGAGACGCTGCGCAGCTACTACCGGGACCACGCCACGATCGCCCGGGACGTCGGTGCCGGGTTCATCTTCGAGTCGCCCACATGGCGGGCCAGCCCGGACTGGGCGGAGCGGCTCGGATACACCGGCGAGGCACTGGCGGCCGCCAACCGGAAGGCGATCGACATGCTGGTCGAAATCCGCTCCGAGCTCGACGGGGAGGGCCCGCCGATGGTCGTGTGCGGCTGCGTCGGGCCCCGCGGCGACGGCTACCAGCCGTCGGCGCTGATGACCGCCGACGAGGCCCAGAGCTATCACTCGACCCAGATCGCGACGTTCGCGGGGACCGAGGCCGACATGGTGACGGGGATCACGATCACCTATCCGGGCGAGGCGCTCGGGATCGTCCGGGCGGCACAGGACGCCGGAATGCCCGCCGCCATCTCGTTCACGGTCGAAACCGATGGAGCCCTACCGGACGGCAGCTCGTTGGAGCACGCCATCACCGTGGTCGACGACGCCACCGGGGGCGGCCCCGCCTACTACATGGTCAACTGCGCGCACCCCACGCACTTCGACGACGTCCTGGAGTCGGGGGGTCAGTGGCGCGAGCGCGTCCGAGGGATCCGGGCCAACGCGTCTCGCATGAGCCATGCCGAGCTCGACGAGGCCGAGGAGCTCGATGACGGTGATCCCCACGAGCTCGGCCAGCAGTACGAGCAGCTGCGAGCCAGCCTCCCGTCCATCACGGTGCTGGGCGGATGCTGCGGAACGGACCTCCGCCACGTCCAGCAGATCGCCACGGCCTGCATCGGGCCTTAGCTGCAGTCCCGTGAGCACCCAGCCCGATTCGCGGGTGGCCGGGCCGCAGCTTCGAGCAGGTCGCCGCCGAGGAAGCAGGCGAGACCGGACGGACCCCTTCGCCCGGCTGCCACCGGACGCCCGCGACCGCCTGCGCGCCGCGCCCCACCCCGCATGGGTCGATCCGATGCTGGCCACGCTGACCGACCGCCGGTTCTCGGACCCGCGCTGGCTGTTCGAGCGCAAGCTCGACGGCGAGCGCTGCCTGGCGTTCCGGGACGGCGCGCGGGTGCGTCTCCTGTCCCGCGCCCCGCAGCGCCTCGACGGCACCTATCCCGAAGTCGGCGACGCCCTGGCGCGCGTGCCGGCGGGCGACTTCGTGGTGGACGGCGAGGTCGTGGCCTTCGACCGCGGCCGCACCAGCTTCGGCCGGCTGCAGCAACGCATCGGGATCTCCGATCCGGAGCGCGCTCGCCGGAGCCCGGTGGCCGTCTTCTACTACGTCTTCGACCTGCTCCACCTCGACGGCCACGACACCAGGGCCCTGCCGCTGCGCGCCCGCAAGTCGCTGCTGCGCGACACGCTCTCGTTCCGATCCCGCACGCTGCGCTACACGGCGCACCGCAACGCCGAAGGCGAGGCCCTCTTCGCCACCGCCTGCGCCCGGGGCTGGGAGGGCGTGATCGCCAAGCTGGCCGATGCGCCCTACGTGGGCCGTCGCTCCGGAGAGTGGCTGAAGTTCAAGTGCAGTGCCGGCCAGGAGCTCGTAGTCGGCGGATTCACCGAGCCGACGCGCAGCCGCGTGGGCCTCGGCGCCCTCGTGGTGGGCTACTACCAGCGAGGCGACCTCGTCTACGCCGGCAAGGTCGGCACGGGCTTCTCGCAGGCCACGCTACGCGAGCTCCGGCAGCGGCTGGACGCGCTGGAGACGCCGGACCCGCCGTTCCACGACGGCGACGAGGTCCGGCGCGCCGCCCGCGGCCCCGGTGGGGCGGCCGTCCATTGGGTGCGCCCTGAGCTGGTCGCCGAGGTCGCCTTCAGCGAGTGGACCACCGACGGCAGGCTGCGTCACCCCCGGTTCGTCGGCCTGCGCGACGACAAGCCGGCCCGCGAGGTTGTCCGGGAGGCACCGCCTCTCGGCCGCTGACGTCACGCCTCCGCGACGGCGTAGGGGCCGTGCACGGTCTCGAACAGGGATTCGATGACTCGGGTCGGGACCGCGAGGTCATTGGACTCGGCGTACAGGAGCAGGCTCAGCAGCCGGCGGGGACCGGCGGAGCGGGCCCGCTCCATGACGTAGTCCCAGTCGAGCTGGCAGCTCGCGATCAGGGACAGGGCGTCGTACCAGTGGCGGGTCGCTTCCTCGCTGGAGGCAAGCGCCTTGATGACGACCAGGTCCTCGGGGCACATGATGGTCGTCTCGGTACCCCGGTAGGTCCGCCGTCGGCCCCGCCGCAGCATCTCGTCGTCGAGGAGAACACCTCCGGCCGACCTGTAGATCACGTCGACCAGGACGCCGTGGCGGAACGCCTTGTGCAACCAGGTGAGCTCGGTCCTGGTGGTCTCGAACCCGGCGGCGTCGAGCACCTCCAGGACCCGATCTGCGTCCTCCACGCGCACGAAGACGTCGATGTCGTCAGTGGCGCGGCACCGGCCGAACGTCACCGTGCCGGCGCCGCCCATCAGCAGGTAGGAGATCCCCTTCTCCTCGATGGCGCACACGACGTCGGCCAGCGTGCGTTCGATGTCCTCGTCTGAGGGCTGCATGCCCCCGGGGTAGTGCGACACCTACCGGCCCCGGGCATCGGTGTGGGGGTCGCGCAGCGTGGTGCCGATCGAGGGCCGATCGTCGACGTCCCGTGTCTCACCCTCGAGCTCGGGCTCGCGCCCACCGAGGTAGACGGCGCCTGCGACCCCGCCGGCCAATGCCCCGCACAGTGCCGCCACGCCCAGCCGCCACGGAAGCGAGATGTCGCCCCAGCCGATCACGCCCAGCGGCAGGAACAGCAACGCCCCGCACAGACCGCCGACGATCGCCCCCAGCACCAGACCCTTGACCTGGGCGTCCGTCATAGCCCCGAACCCGGGTCCGGCCCACGCCTGCGCCGCCTCCTCCTGCTGCTCGCGGCGGAGAGCGCTCCTGTCGTCGCTGTGGGCTCCGGGCCCAGCGGCGTGCTTGCGCTCTCCCGGCGGTGGCGCCGTGTGGTCGTCGATGACCTCTTGGGCCCTTTCCACCCAACTGGGTCGACTGGTCACGGGTGAGAGGCTTCCCGCGACCCACCCGGCTCAATCAGGAGACGCGGACCCGAGCACCGGGTCATCCCTCCGTCCTGCCGCACGATCGGCCCTTGACCGCCCGCCGGATCGTGGGCTCGCCGCCCGTCAGGAGCCGTTCGTGGACCAGTGCCACGCCTCGCTGGGCAGGTTGTACAGCCCGTAGTCGGCTGCGTGGGTCGCCAGCCACCCGTAACACGGGTTCGAGCGGGAGCGTATGAGCAGCCCGTCGCAGCTGAAGTCGATGGCCAGGCCCCGCTCGTGCATCGACGTGCCCGGGCGGGCCGTCGGCGGAGAGCAGCTACCTGCGGGCATCTGGTAGATGGCGTAGTAGCTCGTCCCGCAGTGGGCTCGCCGGAGGGCGATCTGGCGGGCGTGATCCCGGTGGCCGTGTCCGGTGAGGCTGAGACCGTCGGCCTCGGCCGCCGCCAGGAGCGCCTCGATCTGGTCGGCGATCGCGGCGCTGACCGTTGTGCCCCGCACCGTGCGCAGGTCGAGGTCGGACAGCATGCCCAGCGGCTGACCGTCGGACCCGCGAGAACCGGACTGCCCGCCGGTCGCCGGCGGGCTGGGCGTGAGGTCGGGGTTCTCGTGGAGCCCGACGATGTCGCCTCGGTCGCTGATGCCTAGCGCGACGGTCTTCGGCGCCCCGGGGAAGTTGATCGGGGTGAAGGGGCCATCCGGTCCCTCCGACAGCAGGAAGCCTCGGGCCCCGGTCTGGTTGAGATCGTCGGCCGTGTAGCCCACGATCTGGCCAGTGTCGTTGATCCCGAACGGGATGGTGGTCGGGGCGCCGGGCGCAGCGATGGTGCGGTAGCGACCCTTGCTCAGCAGGAACCCCTTCGGCGCCCCGGCGGTGTCGAGGTACACGCCGACCACGTCGCCCCGGTCGTTGATGTCGACCGGCGTGGGCGCCGTGGCACCGGGGGCGCCGAGGGTGGTGAAGCCGCCGTTGCGCCAGACGAAGCCATGCGTGGTGCCGCGGGAGTCCACGTAATAGCCCACGACATCACCGCGGTCGTTGATCGCGGTGGGCAGCGTGTGCACAGCCCCAGGTGCATCGATCCTGGTGGTCTTGCCGCGGTGACGGATGTAGCCGCGCACACGGGCGCTGTCGTCGACGAACGGGGTGTCCTCGCTGTAGCGGCCCACGATCTGGCGGCGATCGTTGAGCTTCACGGCCTCGGTTCCCCGGGCGCCGGGAACGTCGAAGGTGGAGATCCTGCCGCGCCCGTCCCGGACGAACCCGGACTCGCGGTCGGGTCGGATGTACTCACCCGTGACGTATCCCTGGTCGTTGATGCCGCTGGGGAAGATCTCGACGCGGGGGCTCGGCGCCTCGAACTCCCGAAACCGGCCCTCGCTCAACACGAATCCCGGGGTTGCGCTGCGAGGCCGGCCGGCAGCCGACGCGCCCACCGGCGTCGGGGTCGCCGCGAAGGTGGCGAGGGCGGCGGTCGCAACGGCCAGGGCGGCGAGGGCGGCTGTGGCACGACCGGCCCTGCTCCAACTGCCGAACCGGGACACGACGGGACTCCTTCCGGTCGAGCGGGTGTCTCGACTCGCGCGTGTTCGGAGCCGGGCGCCGTGGCGGATCGAGCCAAGCCAGCACGGCCCGCCCCGATTACCGCCGACGGCGGCGGGGTAGCCGACCGTCGGCATGAGTGACGGCCAACTCTCGCGGCACGAGCTCACGGTGCTCGAGGCCCTGGAGGAGTCGCTGGAGCTCGACGACCCCGCCTTCGTGGTGCGCTTCGCTGCCGAGGCTCAGGCGCTGGACGGGCGGACCCGACGCCGGTGGAATCCCCTGCGGTGGCTCCATCGCTGGCGCAACCGCGAGCCGGACCCGTAGTCACATCGCGGCGTCATGACGGGCGGGTTCGTGGCCGATTGGCCGCCCGTACACGCGGCCGACGCCGGGTGCTCGACCGGTCGTTGCGGTCGCGCACCGGGCGTCCGGGTGCGGTGGTGGGCTGACGGGACTAGTGCTGCTGCACGACGCGGCGGCCGTAGCCACGGCGACGCCGAACGCGGGGGGTGCGGTCGACCGTCACCATCGGCCGCGGCAGCATCAACAGGACGGCGAGGGCGGCCCCACCGGCTGCGAGCGCAATGGCCCACCAGCGCTCGATCGCCAGCTCGGTCTCGAACCTGCCGGGATCCATCGCCGCCACTGCGGCCGCCACGGCACCCGCGAGGCACACGAACGCCGTGAGCAAGCGGACCCCCAGCAGGCCCAGGATCACCAGCAGCGCACCGACGCCGACCTCGATCGCCGCCAGGAGCGGCGTGTGGTCGATTCGGGCGACGGTCTCGACCGGGGTGTACCAGGTCTCGTTGATCTCGGTGCGGATGAGCGCCAGGATCCCGAGCGCCGCCAGCGCGGCACCGGCCAGGACCACCAGCACGTTGGCCGGGCTCCACCTGTACTGGACCACCTCTTCGCGGGGGTACGCCTCGCGCTCTATCGCTTCGTCGCGAATGTCGTCGTCACGCGCGTAGGTGCCGTGAGCGTCCTCGTCACGGACGTGGCTGCCACGCACATCGTCGTCACGAACGTCGTCGTCGTCCCGCGAGTCACGTCTCCGAGTAAGCAGACGCATGGCGATTCCTCCTTAACGTCACGCGCCTACTACCCCCTGGTGACCGGCGCAAACGGCGGCGTTGGATCAGGGAGCGTCGAGGAAACCGGTGGCGGCGAGCGCGAATCGCGCGGGATCCTCGATCATCGGGTAGTGACCGACGCCGTCCAACACGGTGACGTGCGCATCGGACCGGCGCTCGCGCAACCGGTCGACCATGGCGACGACGGCGATGGGATCCTGGTCCCCCCACACCACAGCGAGTGGCGACGGATGACGTTCGATCGCCCCGGTGAAGCGGGCCTCTTCGGCCCGCCGGTCCTCGATGTAGCGGATGGTGCGGGGCAGCAGGAGCTGCCCACCGTCCCGGGCGATGAGGGCCCATTGGGCCTCCAGCTCGCCCGGGTCGGGCGGGCTGTCTGGTGAGAACGTAGCCGCCAGCGCAGCGCGCATCGCCTCGCCGTCGTCTGGCGGCGCGCCGGCCGGCGGCGGTTCGAGGCGGGCATCCGGGAGCCCCAGCAGGAAGAGCTGACCCGGGGTCAGGTGGGCCAGCTCGAGATAGATCGAGCCGTTGGCGAGGACCCGTCTGGTGACCTCGAGGTCGAGGTCGCCGTCGAGGTCGCGTGCCAACAGCTCCCCGCCGATGCTGTCGCCCATGTCGTGCGTGACGAGAGCGACGCGGTCCAGTCCGAGGGCGGCGCACACGGCCTCGGTGACGTCGGCTTGACGGCGGAGGCTGTAGCGCTGGTCGGGTTTGTCCGAGAGCCCGAATCCAGGGAGGTCGAACAGCACCACCCGCCGGCGCCGGCTGAGCGCCGGGAGCACGTGACGCCAGTCGAAGGAGCAGGTCGGAAACCCGTGGAGTACGAGCACCGGCTCGAGTCCGGCCTCGTCGGCCGCCGGCTGGTCGAGCACCCACACGTTACCGCCGGGCACGGACAGGACCCGGCCGCGCGCCGCCCAGTCGACGACCGCAACCGGCTCGCCCGCCACGTTCATGGAGCCTCCAGCAGCGCGTGCAACATCCGGCGGACGACCGCCGCGGCGCGCTCGGCGCCGAGCCCGACGTACGTCCTCAGGTAGTCCACGTTCTCGAGGCTGGCGGTCGCCTCCAGGGCGGCAGCCAGGTCGCGGCGGGCCTCTCCCCGCCGGGCTCGCAGCTCGGGCGCGAACAGTGCCGCCACTTGATCCCCGAGCAGCCGCCGCCGGGCCCGCAGGGTGGAGGCCACGACCGGCGACGACGACGAGAGCACGGCGGCGGCCCGCGCCACGCCGATGATGGCGCTGTGCAGCCGCAGCCGTTGGTCGACGAGCGCCGTCACCCTGGCTTCGCGATCGCCCTCGTGCGGGGGTGCGTCGAACAGCCAGTGGACCCGCTCCCATTGGCGATCGATGGCCGCTTGGGCCAACCCCTCGAGGTCGGCGAAATGGCGGAACACGGAGCGCGGGGACACCCCGGCGCGCGCCGCGATGTCGGCGACGCCCGGGCGCACGACCCCATCGTCGTAGAGCGAGAGCAGGGCGTCGACCACGGCGGCGCGGCTCCGCTCGGCCCGTCTGTGGCGCCCATCGATGTCCTCGGCGTCCACGTCGCCGTCGCCGTCACTCACCCTCATCCCGACGAATGCTAGCTATTGACACTGGCAGTGTCAATAGATTATTGTCACCATAACTGCCAATATCGGTTGGAGGGAGCCGGCATGGGCCGCAACATCCTGTTCGTCACCACCGACCAGCAGCGCTACGACGCACTGGGCTGCAACGGTGGCAGCATCGCCCGCACCCCCGTCGTCGACGAGCTCGCCCGCACCGGGATCATCTACCGGCGCGCCTACAACCAGAACACCGTCTGCATGCCCGCGCGCTGCACGATGCTCACCGGGCAATACCCCCGCACCCACGGTGTGGTGGCCAACGGCATCGCCCTGCCCGACGACGCCCCCAGCGTCGCCGGGTACCTCGCCGAGAAGGCCGGGTATCGCACCGCGCTCATCGGCAAGGCGCACTTCGAGCCCGGGTTCGATCCCGGCTACCGCTGGGAGGAGAACGCCAGCGCCGCCCGCGGCGACACCGGACCCTGGCGCGGGTTCGAGCACGCCATCAACGCGGTCCACGTCGCCGCGTTCCGGGGCCGGGCGCTGTCGCACTACGGACGATGGCTGGCCGAGCACCACCCCGAGCACCTCGAGTCATTCGCCTCGCTGCTCGGCGCCGAGCCCGGCGGCGACACGGGCGCCCCCGAGACCAAGCACAACCCGATTCCCCGGGGGTGGTACCACACCGAGTGGGCCGCCGATCGCTGCATCGACTGGCTCGACACCGTGCAGGACGGCGACGACTGGTTCTGCTGGCTGAGCTTCCCCGATCCCCACCACCCCTGGGACCCGCCCCAGTCCGAGATGCACCGGGTCGACTGGCGCGAGCTCGACCTACCCCCCGGCCACCCGGGCGATGCCGACCAGGTGCGCAAGCTGCTGGCGGACAAGCCTGCGCACTGGCTCCGCTGGTACGAGGGCTCCTTCGTCAACGCCGAGGGCGGGCCGATGCGGTTCTCGCCCGGGTCGCTCACCCACGACCAGGTGCGGGAGGTCAACGCCCGGGTCCATGTCATGAACGAACTGATCGACGAGGCTGTCGGCCGTGTGCTCGCGACCGTCGAGGCCCGGGGCTGGACCGCAGACACCGACGTGATCTTCACCACCGACCACGGTGAGCTCCAGGGCGATCTCGGGCTGCTGTACAAGGGCCCGTTCCATGTCGAGGCCCTCATGCGGCTGCCGCTCGTGTGGCGGCCGGCCCCGTCGGCGGCCGTCGCGCACGCCGACCTCTCCGACCCGGTCGGCCATGTCGACCTCGCCCCCACCTTCTGTGCCATCGCCGGCATCGAACCGGCGCCGTGGATGCAGGGGCGGGCATTGCCGACAGCGGCCGGCGCCGGCACCAACGAGCGGGTGTTGTGCGAGTGGGACAGCCAGTTCCCCGGCTACGGCATGCACATGCGCTCGATCTACCGCGACGGCTGGCTGTGCACGGCGTACGAGCCGAGCACCGACGGCCGGCCCAACGGCCTGGAGCGAACCTGGGGCGACGGCGTGCTGAGGGCGTGCGGCGTCCACTACGACGGCGGCGAGGGCGAGCTCTACCGGGTGGACGAGGATCCCTACCAATGGCACAACCGCTGGGACGACCCGGGGTGCCGGTCGATCCGGAGTGACCTCGTGGCCGACCTGTACGACGCGCTGCCGACGGAACGTCGGGAGCTCCTGGTCGACGCCCCGGCCTGAGGACCTCGGACACAGCGGAGGAACCGACCATGGAAGCACTGCGCACGCCCGACGAACGCTTCGCCGACCTGCCCGGCTACCCGTTCGCTCCCCACTACGCGGACATCCCCGACGGCGACGGCGGCAGCCTCCGGGTCCACCACGTCGACGAGGGCGACGCCGCCGCCCCGGTCGTGCTGCTCCTCCACGGCGAACCGTCGTGGTCGTACCTCTACCGGCACATGATCCCGGTGCTCGTCGACGCCGGGCTCCGGGGGGTGGCACCCGACCTCGTCGGCTTCGGTCGATCCGACAAGCCGGCCAAGCGCGGCGACTACACCTACGCCCGGCACGTCCGCTGGCTCACGGCCCACGTCGTCGAGGCGCTGGACCTGCGCGACGTCACCCTGGTCGGGCAGGACTGGGGTGGGCTGATCGGGCTGCGGCTCGTCGCCGCCGAGCCCGACCGGTTCGCACGCGTGGTGGCCGCGAACACCTTCCTGCCCACCGGCGACCGCAACCTGGGCGACGCCTTCTTCGCATGGCGGCGCTTCAGCCAGGAGGTGCCCGAGCTCCCGGTCGGGCGGATCGTCAACGGCGGCTGTACCACCGACCTCGACGCCGCGGTGGTCGCCGCCTACGACGCGCCGTTCCCCGACGAGAGCTACAAGGAAGGGGCGCGCCAGTTCCCGACCCTGGTGCCGGCCACACCCGACGACCCGGAGTCGCAGCCCAACCGCGACGCCTGGGAATCGCTCCGTCGCTTCGGCAAGCCGTTCCTGTGCGCCTTCAGCGACTCCGACCCCATCACCAGGGGCGCCGACCGACCCCTGCGGGAGCTCATCCCCGGCACGGCCGGGCAACCGCACACCACCATCGAGGGCGCCGGCCACTTCCTCCAGGAGGACCGGGGACCGGACCTGGCCCAGGTGATCGTGGACTTCGTGCGCGCCACCGGCTGACCGACGAGCGTGTCACGCGCTTTCGGTGACGGATCTGGTTGTCTCCCCACCAGCTCCGTCACCGCAACCCGGGGGCGGGCACGTCCGAGCGATCGGCATCGGCCCTGATCCGTTCGACGAGCTGGGCGAGCCGGGCGTGATGTGAGCCCCGCCAGTACACCTGGCCGCAGCCCCGGCAGCGCCGGAACTCGTGGTAATGCCGGCGGGTGAGCGGCTCGAGGCGATCCAGCACCTCGGCCTTGGAGGCGGCGACCAGCTCGCCGCCGCAGCGCAGGCAGCGCGTGAACGGCGCCAGCCGGTTGGCGAGATCGAGTCGTTGCACCACCTCGGTGGCCTGCTCGACCGGGCGCTCGGAGTGCACGAACAACGCGTGGGTCACGCGCCGGCGCTTGAGCAGGCCGCGGTCGCGGGTCAGCACGATCCGATGCTCGGATTCCCCGATCGCGGTGAGCGCCTCGTCGTCGAGGTCGTTCGACCAGCGGGCGTCGAAGCCCAGCAGGCGCAGGAGGCGGGCGAGCCGGCCCAGGTGGACGTCGACCACGAAGCGAACATCCCGCAACGGCCGGGGGCGCAGGCGGTTGACGGACCCGATGTCCAGCGTCTCGAACACCGGATAGACCGTGACCCGGTCACCCGCCGTCGGGCGATGTGAGAATCCGACCGGCTCGCCGTTCACGAGGACGAGGTCGACCTCGGTGTGGGGCACGCCGGCCGCCTCGATGACGTCCTTCACGGTCTGATGCGGCCGGAACGGCCGCCGCATGACCTCGCCCCGCAGCTCCGGCGCCACGAAGTCGTTCAGCTCGGCATAGACCCGAACATCGACGTGGCCATGGCCGACGCGCGGCATCGAACCCGACGACATGGTGCCATCATCGACCGTCGGGCGGGCGGCCGACAGCCCGACGCCGGAGGCCGGGGCACGCCAGACTGGCGAAGTGCCCAGCGACGGCGCGGTCGAGGATGCGAAGCACACCTGGCGCAGCCGTGTGTGGGCGGCGATGAGCGAGCAGCGTGTCGCGCGCTTCCCCGGCGCCCGTGGCCGCATCCCCAACTTCACCGGCGCCGAGCGGGCCGCGGACCGCCTTGCCGAACTGGACGCCTGGGAGCGCACCACCGCGCTCAAGTCGAACCCCGACCTCCCCCAATTGCCGGTGAGGGCGGCCGCGCTCACCGCCGGCAAGCTCGTGGTCATGGCCGTGCCCCGGCTCCGCACGGTCAAGCCGTTCCTGTTGCTCGACCCCGACGTCCTCGAGGTCGCACCCCGCAAGGCGGCGTCGATCGCCGGGGCCGATCGGCACGGGCGGCCGCTCGGCGTGGACGCCGTGCCGCGTCTGGACCTCGTCGTCTGCGGCTCGGTGTGCGTCAACCCCGAGGGCGTGCGCATCGGCAAGGGCGGCGGTTACAGCGACCTGGAGATGGCGCTCGGCATCGAGACCGGCTGGATCGACGAGCGCACCACGATCGCCACCACGGTCCACCCGATCCAGGTGGCTGACGCAGACCTGCCGGAGACCGACCACGACTTCCGGGTCGACCTGATCGTCATGCCCGACGACGTGATCCGCTGCCCCGGTGCCCGTCGCCCGCCCGGCATCCTCTGGGATCACCTGGACGCGGAGAAGATCGAGGCCGTGCCCGCGCTGGCCGTGCGCCGGGCGAGTTGATCATCGAACCAGCCGGAAGAACGACCGGACCTCCTCGACGAAGAGCTCCGGCTGCTCGAAGGCGGCGAAGTGCCCGCCCTTGTCGAGCTCGTTCCAGTAGCGGATGTCGGTGAACCGGCGGGCGGCCCAGCGGCGGGACGCCCGCGGGATCTCCTTGGGGAAGATCGAGCAGCCCGCCGGCACGTCGACGGCGTCGTCGGTCGACCGGCTGAATCGCTCCGCGACCTGCTTGAAGCTCTCCCAGTACAGGCGCGCCGAGGAGGCGCCGGTGCCGGTGAGCCAATAGAGCATCACGTTGTCGAGGATCTCGTCGCGGCCGAGCACGTTCTCGGGATGGCCCTCGCAGTCGGTCCACGACCAGAACTTCTCCACGATCCAGGCGCACAGGCCCACCGGCGAGTCCACCAGCCCATAGCCCAGCGTCTGGGGCCGGGTCGCCTGCTCGATGGCGTACCCGGACTCCCACTCCTGGGCCCGCTCGAGGTCGGCGAGTGCCACCCGTTCCGCTTCGGTGAGATCGTCGAAGGTCGCCGGGTCGGGCGCTGCCAGCGGAGGGACGAGGTGGATGCCGACGACGTGGCCGGGATTCTGCTGGCCGATGCTGGTGGTGATGCTCGTCCCCCAGTCGTGGCCCTGGGCCCCGTAGCGCTCGTAGCCCAGGCGGGCCATCAGCCGCGCCCAGGCCCCGGCGATCCGCTCCACGTTCCAGCCCCGCTCCGCCGGCCGTTCGCTGAAGGCGTAGCCGGGAAGCGACGGGCACACCACGTGGAAGGCATCGGCTGCGTCGCCGCCGTGGGCGGGCGGGTCTGTGAGCGGCCCGATCACCTTCAGGAACTCAACGACCGACCCGGGCCAGCCGTGTGTCAGGACGAGGGGGAGCGCATCCGGGTGCGGCGAGCGGGCGTGGACGAAGTGGATCGCCAGCCCGTCGAGCTCGGTGCGGAACTGGGGCAGCGCGTTGAGCCGCGCCTCGGTCGCCCGCCAGTCGTACCCGTCCGCCCAGTGGGCACACAGCTCCCGCATGTAGGCGAGTGGCACCCCCTGCGACCAGTCCTCGACGGTCTCGCCCTCCGGCCAGCGGGCGCGCGCCAGCCGCTCACGTAGGTCCCGCAGGTCGGTGTCCGGGATGTCGACGCGGAACGCGGTCACCTCGTCGGGCATCGCGGAGAACCTAGCGACAGCCGGGCCCCGTTCCGGCTCCCGAGGTGGCATCACCCAGGTTGGCGAAGGCACTCGGGGAGCGCGGCGAGGGCCTCGTCTACCGCGAGGGCCTCGGCAGCCTGCACCACGTCGGCGGGTACCCAGGTCGGGAAGGGTTGCTGGCTCACCCGATGCGCCCCGGAGGAGGTGTGCTCCTCGTGGATCGCTGCCAGGCCGTCGGACGGTAGTCGGTCCGCCACCCGGACCAGTGCCGGCCACAGCCGGCGGTGCACCAGCGTCACCTTGCCGTTCACCAGCCGGGTCCTGACTACGTCGGGCGACTCGGCGAGGGAGTTGAGCGCAGCAAAGATCGCGTGACCCGCGGGATGGCCCCACCAGCTCCCACGGATCGGTTCCCCGGCGATCATCTCGGCCACGTTCGGCAACGGCCCCCGAGCTGACTCCAGCAGCATCCCGTGCTCGATCAGCGCAGCCATGGGGTCCACGGAACAAGCATGCTCGCGGCGTTCCATAGTCAACGCGGCACGTCGGAACGCGGGCCGTGGACGTCGAGGTTGCGGGTGTCCTTCGCCTCGTAGAGCGCCCGGTCCGCCTCCCGCATGACCTCCGGAGGCCGTCCCGTGGCCAGGCCGGCGCTGGCCCCCACCGACACCGTCAGGCTGCCGACCTGGATCGGGCTCCCGATCGAATCGACCACTCGGCGCATGGAGCGAACCATGCCCTCGGTGGGCGTACCGGCGCCGAAGACGATGGCGAACTCGTCGCCGCCGAGCCGCACGACGAGATCGTCCTGGCGCACGGCCCCGACGATTCGTTGGGCCACCACCTGGAGGACCGCATCACCCGCCTCGTGGCCGTGGGTGTCGTTGACCGACTTGAAGCCGTCGAGATCGATGATCGCCACCGTCAGCGGATCGGTCGACGCATCGAAGCGCGCCCATAGCGCCGAGCGGTTGGCCACCCGCGTGAGCGGGTCGGTGAGTGCTTCGTGGCGCAGTGCATCGCGACGGCGTTGCTCGCCGATCACCAATGCCGCGAGGCGTTCGGCCTGGCGGACGCCGGTCTCGTTGGTGATGTTGGGCTCGGCGGCGATCCGCACCCAGACGATCAGGCAGCCGATCACCTCGTCGGCGGCCACGTCGCGGAGCGGAAGCACCCACGTCGCCCGGAAGCCGGCGTCACGCGCCTGGATCGCCAGGTCGTCGGGGAACCCTGCGTGGTCCATGGTCGTGCGCGGCTGGCCGTCGGCCAACGTGTCCCCCCACCAGCGGTCGTCGACGCTCAGCCGCTCCGCCGGGGTCCCCGCCGGCACACCGATCACGGGACGCCCTTGGCGGATGCCGACGACCGCCGCCGAACCCAGGTACTCGGGCACGAGGCCGGCGCAGGCGGCGAGCACGTCCCGCAGGGGCGCGTCGGCGACAAGCAGGTCGACGACGCGGCCGAGGCCCTCCACCTCGCCGCCGACCGGCCGCACGATCGCTACGAGACCGTCCACAACCGGGTCGTCGAGCAGGTTGATGACCAACGCCTCCAGCGCCAGCCAGGCGCCGTCGGGACGCTCGACCCGGAACCGGAGCGGCTCGACGACGCGCAGGCTGGGCGTGTCCGCCGGACCGGCCGCCCTGGCCTGGCCGAGGCCGTGCAGCAGGCGGTGGACGTCGTCGGGGTGGACCCTTGACAGCGCCCGCTCGCTCATCACGGTGTCGGGATCGTCGCCGACGACCCAGGCGACGGACCGGCTCACCCAGACGTTCCGCAGGTCGTCACTGATCAGCGCCACCACGGTCGATGGCGAGGTGTCCAACGCCCGCACCAGCCGCGCCGCGACGTCGGCGGGCACGCCGCCCGGTCCGCCCGGATCAGGCCCCATTGTCATGAGACCTGCACGATACGTCGTGAAACCGCGGCCGGCCGCCAGTCGATCGTGCCGCGTTGGGTACCGATCCGATCGGCCCATCATGGCGCTCGGTGAGGTCGGTCGCGGTCAGCCGACCAGCGCCGCCCGCACCACCTTGCCGAGGGCGTTGCGGGGCAACTCGCCCACGAAGCGCACCTCGCGGGGTCGCTTGTACGGGGCAAGCCGCTCCGCGGCCCACGCCAGCAGCGCCCCGGCATCGCCATTGTCGGCGGTGTCGGCGGCGACGACGCAGGCGACCACCCGCTCGCCCCACTCCGGGTCGGGCACACCCACGACGGCGACGTCGACCACCCCCGGGTGGTCGCGCAGCACCTCCTCCACGTCGCGCGGGTAGACGTTGAAGCCACCCGTGATGATCAGCTCCTTCGAGCGACCGACGATGCGCAGGTATCCGTCGGGGTCGGCGCGCCCCAGGTCGCCCGTGCGAAACCAGGAGTCGGTGGTGAAGGCGTCGGCACCGACACCACCGAGGTACCCGGCGAACACGTTGGGCCCTCTCACCAGGATCTCGCCGGCGGGCTCGCCGGCCCCCTCGCGCTCCTCGAGGCGCACCTCTACCCCGGGCAGCGCCAGTCCCACCGAGCCTGCCCGGCGGTCGCCGTCGTAGGGGTTCGAGACCAACATGCCGGTCTCGGTCATCCCGTAGCGCTCGATCACGGGCGAGCCGATCCCGGCCTCCAGCGCCGCGAAGGTCGAGGGGTCGAGCGGCGCCGACCCCGAGACGCACAG
>JBKPHE010000156.1:0-8001 GCA_046744485.1 Actinomycetota bacterium
TACGCGGACCCGCCCCCGGCGGGCCCGTGGTCGGGTCGACCGGTCGCCACGCCAGCCCTCCCTGCGGTCGACATGACCATCAGCAGGAGGTCCTCCAAGTGAGACGACAGCGCAGGGGCCTGAAGCTCCTTGCTCTCATCCTGGGGCTCTCTCTCGTAGCCGCCGCCTGTGGCGACGACGACGATGACGAGAGCGCAGACGAGGGGGGAGCCACCGAGGGCCAGGCCGAGGGGGTGCAGGGCGGCGACTTCGTCGACCTCAGCACGTTCTGCCAGGGCCCGGGCGAGCACATAGATCCGCGGCTGAGCACGACCGTGCAGGAGTCACAGGTCGGTGACTCCATCTACGACGGCCTGACCGCCACCGACTACAGCGACATCGAGAACCCGGTGACCCGGGGCCAGGTCGCCGAGTCGTGGGAGTCGAACGACGACGCCACGGAGTGGACGTTCACAGTCCGCGACGGCCTGTCCTTCTCCGACGGCACCCCCGTCCTGCCCAGCTCGTTCCAGCGGGCTTGGGAGAGCGCCAGCAATCCCGAGTTCGCCGGCGACTACTCCTACCTGTTCAGCTTCATCGAGGGCGGTCAGGAGAAGCTCGACGGGACGGCCGACACCATCTCGGGCGTCGAGGTCGATGACGACGCCATGACCATCACGCTCACGCTCTCGGCGCCGTACGCCAACTTCCCTGCGGTGATCGGCTTCCACACGTTCGCGCCGATGCCCGAGGCCATCGACGACCTCGCCGACCAGAACGAGTGGGAGAACGGCCTGATGATCGGGAACGGGCCCTTCATGATGGACGCGCCCCGCAACGACCAGGAGATCGTGCTCGTGCCCAACCCCGAGTGGGACGGCACCCAGTACGACGAGGAGTTTGGCCTGCCCGAGCAGCCGTTCCTCGACAGCGTCACCTACCGGGTCTCCGCCGATCAGGACACGGCGTACAACGCCTTCGAGGCCGGTGAGGGCCAGGCGGCCTGCATCGTTGCCGGTCGGGTCCAGGAGGCGGTCGACAACTACGCCACCACCCTCAACGACCCGGTCCTGGGCATCTACTACTTCCAGATCAACGACCGCGACGCGCGGATCGGTGGCCCGGAGAACAAACTGCTCCGCCAGGCCATATCGCAGGCGATCGATCGTGAGGAGATCAACGACGCCGTCTACGAGGGCACCCGGACCACGGCGACGGGCATCACGCCGCCGGGCATCCCCGGGTTCGAGGAGGGCCTGTGCGACTACTGCGCCTATGACGTCGACGCCGCCCAGGCGGCGTACGAGGAATGGCAGGCGGCGGGCAACTCGCTCACCGAGCCGTTGCCCATCCAGTTCAACGCCGACGCCGGCCACGAACCGGTCGTACAGATCGTCATCGACAACCTCGACCAGATCGGGATCCCGGCCACGGCCGAGCCCATCCCGTCGGAGACGTACTTCGGCCAGATGGCCGACGGTGGCTGCGTGATCTGCCGGTCGGGCTGGATCGCCGACTACCCGACGTACGACAACTTCATGTTCGACCTGTTCGACACGACGGCCCTCAACGGCAACAACTACGGCTACTCGAACCCGGACTTCGACGATCTGCTGGCCGAGGCCAAGCAGACCACCGACGCCGACGAGGCGGCCGACCTGTTCCACCAGGCCGAGCAGATCCTGTTGAACGACGACATCGGGACCATCCCGATCAACTGGTACCTGGGCACGAACGTGTACAACCCCGACGAGGTCGCGAGCTTCCCGCAAGAACCCGACCTCCACATCGAGTGGGAGTCTGTCTCTCTGGCGGGCTGAGACCCGTCGCCCAACAATGAGCTGACCACGCTGGCCGGGGGCTTCCGCCCCCGGCCAGCGGGCGGCGCATCCGCCCTGAACACGACATGACCAGCTACATCATCCGCCGTCTGCTGCAGATCATCCCGACGGTCTTCGTCGCCCTGTCGTTCCTGTTCTTCATCTTCTTCGCGCTGCCGGGCGACCCGGCGCAGCTCATCGCCGGTGGCGCCAACCGCAACATCGACCCGGGTGTGCTGGAGCGGATCAACGACCGCTACGGGCTCAACGACAGCATCTGGGTCCAGTTCGGCGACTACTGGCAGCGCACCATCCAGTGGGACCTCGGCGATTCGTTCCTCAACCGCCGCAGCGTCAACGAGATCCTCGGCGAGAAGGCGGTGGCCAGCATCCGTCTCGCCATCTGGGCCATCATCATCGAGGTGATCATCGGCATCGCCGTTGGCCTGCTCTCGGCCATCCGCCGATACTCCTTGAGCGACAAGCTCACGACGATCCTGACGGCGGTGGCGTCGGCCATCCCCGTGTTCGTGCTCGGGTTCGTGCTCCAGTGGCTCTTCGCCGTCAAACCCAACCAGTGGGACTGGCCCGAGTGGGCACGGCTGCGCACGTCAGGCATCGGCCCCGACTCGTGGGCCCTGTTCTTCATCCCCACCGGCGAGCAGTGGCGCTACCTGATATTGCCCGCCATCACCCTGGCATCGGTGACGACGGCCCTCCTGGCCCGTATGACCCGTGGCTCGATGCTCGAGGTCCTGCGCGCCGACTACATGCGCACCGCGCGGGCCAAGGGCCTGCGCGAACGCGACGTGGTGCTGAGGCACGGCCTGCGCAACGCCATGCTCCCGGTCGTGACGCTCATCGGCCTGGACTTCGGCACTGCGATCGGTGCCGCGGTGCTCACCGAGACCACGTTCTCGTGGCCCGGGCTCGGATCCCAGATCGTCAGATCGGTAAACGACCGTGACCTGCCCGTGCTGCTCGGGCTGACGCTGGCCGTCGTGCTCGTCTACGCGTTCGTCAATCTGATCGTCGACGTGTCCTATGCCTGGTTCGATCCCCGCATCCGGCTGGGGAAGGGAGAGCACGTATGACGCTCACCGAACAGACCACCGCCCCCGGCCGCATCGCCGTGTCGCCGGAGCCGACCGACGTCGCCGACCTGGGCGCCGCCCGCCCCCTCCGCGCGGACGTCTGGCGGCGGTTCAAGCGCAACCGGCTGGCGACGCTGGGCCTGGCTTTCATCGTGCTGCTGTCGCTGGTGGCGATCTTCGCCCCCCTGATCGCGCCCTACGGCATCACCGAGCGGGCCTCGGGTCACTTCCGCGAGGGCCCGTCGCTCGACCACTGGTTCGGTACCGACGCCATCGGTCGCGACGTCTTCTCCCGTGTGGTGTTCGGCGCGAGGGTGTCGCTGCGGATCGGCTTCCTGGCCACGATCATCGCCTTGGTGGTCGGGCTGATCCTGGGTGCCACCGCCGGCTTCCTCGGCGGCGGGACCGACACGCTGATCATGCGGCTGACCGACGTGTTCCTGGCGATCCCTTACATCATCCTGGCGGTCTCCATCGCCACCGTGGTGGGCCGCAGCGAGAACTCGATCATCCTGATCCTCGGGCTGACGGGGTGGTTGTTCGTCACACGGATCGTGCGGGCCAGCTTCCTGGGGCTCAGACGGCTGGAATACGTCGAGGCCGCGACCGCGCTCGGGTTCTCGCGGCCGCGCATCATGTTCCGGCACATCCTGCCCAACGCCCTCCAGCCGATCATCGTGTACGGCACGATCGCCGTCGGCGCCGTCATCCTGTCCGAGGCGGCGCTGTCGTTCGTCGGCGTGGGCCCCCAGGAGCCGATACCGGCGTGGGGGGCCATGGTGGCGCAGGCCGGAGGGGGAAGCCTCGCCAGCGCGCCGCACATGCTGTTCTTCCCGGCGGCGGCCATCTGCCTGACCGTCCTGGCCTTCGTGTTCGTGGGCGACGGCCTGCGTGACTCGCTCGACCCCAAGCTGAAGTAGACGCATGACCGTTCATCCCCGGGGGCTGCGCCCCCGCACCCCATCGTCGTCGGGTCGCCGTAAGGCGCTCGCACGGTCGACCGGTCAGGAGCTGCGCTCATGACCGACGTCATCGACGCAGTCGCCGGCCGCTCCGTGGCCCCCGGAAAAGAGGTGCTGCTGTCGCTGCACGACCTGCGGGCGGGCTTCGACACCGACGACGGGCGCGTGCAGGCCATCGATGGCGTGTCGTTCGACGTGGCCCGGGGCGAGGTGTTCGCCATCGTCGGTGAGTCAGGCTCGGGCAAGTCGGTGACCGCCATGTCGATCCTGGGGTTGCAGCCCACGCTCGACGTCACCGGGGGCGAGATCGTCTGGAAGGGTCGCGACCTGCTCACGCTGCCTGAGGAGGAGCGCCGGCGGCTACGGGGCAATGAGATCGCCATGATCTTCCAGGATCCCCTCACCGCCCTCAACCCGGTCCACACGGTCGGCAGGCAGATCGGCGAGATGGCCCGCATCCACGAGGGCATCGGCAAGAAGCAGGCGATGGAGCGGGCGGCCGAGCTGCTGGACCTCGTGGGCATTCCGGAACCGCGCGAGCGGGCGCGGATGTATCCCCACGAGTTCTCGGGCGGCATGCGACAGCGGGCCATGATCGCCATGGCCATCACGTGCAATCCCGACCTGCTCATCGCCGACGAGCCCACGACCGCCCTCGACGTGACGGTGCAGGCCCAGGTGCTCGAGGTCCTGGTCGAGATCAAGGACAAGATCGATTCCGCGATCATCCTCATCACGCACGACCTGGGCGTGGTGGCGGGCCTGGCCCACCGGATCATGGTCATGTACGCCGGCCGGGCGGTCGAGCTGGGCACTACTAACGAGGTGTTCTACGAGCCCCGGCACCCCTACACCCTCGGCCTGCTTGCCAGCCTGCCCCGGCTCGACGACGTGGGCGACGAGCCGCTGGTGCCCATCGCCGGGTCTCCGCCGTCGCTGATCCGGAGGCCGTCGGGCTGCGTCTTCCACCCGCGCTGCCGCTTCGCGCGCGTGCCGGGCCTGTGCGACAGCGAGGTTCCCGCGCTGCGGCTGGTCGCCGGCGACGCCCACCTGTCGGCGTGCCACTACGCCGAGGAGCTGGCCGAGGTCACGATCGAGTCGCTGCGCCAGTCGGTCGACGTGACGGCCGAGGCCGAGCTGTTCGCCGGGGAGGTCGCGGTACCCGGGGCCAACGGCGAGGAGGAAGAGGTCGAGGCGGACACCACCGACGTGTTCGTCGAGGAGGGCGTGGCCCATCCCGGCGTCACCGATCGTGGCCTCGAGGGCGATAGCGGCCTCCCGCCGGAGGTGCGATGACGACCGACACCGCTCTCGCCGACACCGCGACCGAGGCCACCGCCGACGGCCCGTTGCTCGTAGCCAGCGACCTCGTCAAGGACTTCCCCATCCGGGGTGGCGTGTTCAGTCACACGGTCGGCTTCGTGTCCGCGGTGGCGGGCGTGAGCCTGTCCGTCGACCGCGGCGAGACGCTGGGGCTCGTCGGCGAGTCGGGTTGCGGCAAGTCGACCACCGGTCGGCTGCTGCTCAACCTGATCACGCCCACGTCGGGAACCGTGGTCTTCGACGGCCAGGAGATCAGCCGCATGCGGGGCAAGCGGCTCTCCGAGATGCGGCGCCGGTTCCAGATCGTCTTCCAGGACCCATACGCCTCGCTCAACCCCCGCATGACCGTCGGCACCGCGCTGGCCGAGCCGCTGAAGTTCCACTTCGACTGGCCCAAGGAGCGGATCGACGACCGAGTGCGCGAGCTGCTGCGCACCGTCGGGCTTGCGCCGGAGCACACCAACCGGTTTCCGCACGAGTTCTCGGGCGGCCAGCGCCAGAGAGTCGGCATCGCCCGCGCGCTCGCCCTCGAGCCGGAGATGATCGTGCTCGACGAGCCGGTCTCGGCGCTCGACGTGTCCATCCAGGCCGGTGTCGTCAACCTGCTGGAGCGGCTCCAGGACGAGCTGGGCCTGGCCTACGTGTTCATCGCCCACGACCTGTCGGTCGTGCGTCACATCTCCAACCGGGTTGCGGTGATGTACCTGGGCAAGATCGTCGAGTCGGGCGAGCGCAAGCAGATCTACGAGAACCCCGGGCATCCCTACACGCAGGCGCTGCTCTCGGCCATCCCGCTGCCCGATCCCGAGCGAGAGCGCACCCGCGGGCGCATCATCCTCACCGGCGACGTGCCCAGCCCGGCCAACCCGCCCTCCGGGTGCCGGTTCCGCACGCGGTGTTGGCTCAAGCGCCAGCTCGAGGACGGCGGCGTCGATACGTCGGCGTGCGTCGAGCAGGAGCCCTTGCTCGAGATCCGTCCGTCGACCGGGGTCGATCATCCCGTCGCCTGCCACTTCACCCGCCAGCGCGAGGTCGTGTAGCGGGCGAGCCCATGACCCGTAGGCGGCGGTTCGACCACTTCTTGTGCCAGTACGTGCAAGAATCGGCAATGTCGCCGGAGATCGACCTACCAGATCGCGTCTCCCGACGGCGACGCCGACAGCAACCAGGGGGAAACACATGAGACAGCGGCGATTCCGCTGGGTATCGGCATTTGTCGCTCTCGGACTCGTGGCCGCGGCCTGCGGCAGCGACGACGACGACAGCGCCGAAGGAGATGGCGAAGAAGCGCCCGCCGAGGGCGGTGACTTCGAGGCATTGGCGTTCGACGAGAGCGCCCAGTGCGGCACCGAGGCCTACGCCGGCAACCTGGCCGGCATCGAGGCCGTGGACGAGCACACGGTGACGTTCACGCTCTGCAACCCCGACGTGGCCTTCCCGTCGAAGGTGGCGTTCTCGGCCCTCGGGATCTTCTCCGAGGAGCAGCTCGAGCAGGATTCGGCCAGCGGGGCGATCGTCGACAACCCGATCGGCACCGGTCCCTACAAGCTCGAGGCCTGGGAGAAGGGCAGCCAGATCGTGCTCACCGCCAACGAGGACTACTGGGGCGACGCGCCGTCGATCCCCACAGTCGTCTTCCGGTGGAGCGAGGAGTCTGCCCAGCGGCTGGTCGAGCTGCAGTCCGGTGACGTGGACGGCATCGACAACGTCGGCACCGAGGACTTCGAGACGGTGTCGGGCGACTCCAACCTCCAGCTCATCGAGCGGGAGCCGCTCAACGTCTTCTACCTCGGCTTCAACGTCGACAAGCCGCCGTTCGACAACGAGCAGCTGCGCCAGGCCATCGGCTACGCGATCGACAAGGATCGCATCGTCGAGAACTTCTACCCCGAGGGTTCCATCGTCGCCGATCAGTTCCTGCCGCCGGGCATCCCGCAGTACCAGGAGGGCGCCGAGAGCTTCACCTACGACCCCGAGCGGGCCCAGGAGTTGCTCACCGAGGCCGGCTACCCCGACGGCGTCGACCTCGGGGTGCTGAGCTACCGGGCCACCGTGCGCGGCTATCTGCCCCAGCCACCGCAGGTGGCGAGCGACATCCGCGACCAGCTCGCGCAGGTGGGCATCACGGTGGCGCTCGACGAGCAGGAGGAAGGGGCGTACATCGACAACGCCAACACGGGTAACCTGAGCTTCTACATGCTCGGCTGGGGTGCCGACTTCCCGGATGCCACCAACTTCTGGGACTTCCACTTCGGCGTGGGGGCGTCCCCGCAGTTCGGGACCGGCTTCGACGACATGCACGAGGTGCTCACCGAGGCCGGATCGACCGTCGACGAGGGGGAGCGCGGCGACCTCTATGCCCAGGCCAACGAGCTGCTGTTCCAGCACGCCCAGGCGATCCCGGTCGCCTACGGCGGCTCGGCGGTGGCGTTCAACGCCGAGGTCGAAGGGGCACATGCCAGCCCGCTGTCGAACGAGCGCTTCGCGGAGATGTCCGAGGAGGGCGCCGATCAGCTCGTGTGGATGCAGAACGGCGAGCCCTCGGGCCTCTACTGCGCCGACGAGACCGACGGTGAGGCCCTGCGCGTCTGCGAGCAGATCAACGAGTCGCTGCTCGGTTACGAAGTGGGCGGCACCGAGGTCGAGCCGGCGTTGGCCGAGGAGTGGGAGTCCAACGACGACCTCACCGAATGGACCTTCACCCTGCGCGACGGCGTCACCTTCCACGACGGCAGCACCTTCGACGCCAACGACGTCGTTGCGAGCTACCGGGCCCAGTGGGACGCCGCCGATCCCCGCCACGTGGGACGGGAGGGTCTGTTC
>JBKPHE010000170.1:0-5926 GCA_046744485.1 Actinomycetota bacterium
CTGCTGCTGGCCGCCCGACAGCGAGGTGTCCTCCGGGCCGATGCGCTCGTCGTAGCCGTTGGGCAGCGCCTCGATCTCCTCGGCCAGGTGCGCCATGGCGGCCACCTCGCGGATGACCTCGTCGGGGATGTCCCGGAAGAAGGCGATGTTCTCGGCGACCGTGCCCTCGATGAGGTGCGGGTCCTGCGGTACGAACGCCACCCGGGCGTACCACTGGGCCAGGTCCAGCTGGCGGGTATCGACACCGTTGGCCAGGTAGCGCCCCTGGGTCGGCTCGCGCAGCCGCAGCAGGATCTGCAGCAGCGTCGACTTGCCGCTGCCCGACGGCCCGATGATGCCGATGGCCTCGCCGGACTCGATCGTCGCCGACACCCGCCGCAGCACGGGGCGGTCGGGCAGGTACTCGTAGTCGACGTGGTCGAGCTCGAGCCGCCGGATCGACTCGACCGGCACGTCACCCGAGGTCGTCGGGCTGGCCAGGTAGAGGTCGATCTGGTGCTGGACGTGGTCGATGCTGCTCGACATGTCGTTGAGGTTCTGGAACAGCGACTGCGTCTGCTGCCCGTAGCTCAGGGCCCGGAGGAGCAACAGCACGACCGCGCCGATCGCGGCGATGCTCGACTCGGTGACCGTGCTGACGATGCCGATGCCGGCGATCAGCATCAGCAGGGCCGACGCCTGGTAGAGCACCGGGCCCAGCACGTTCATGAAGCGGACCCGCTCGATGAGGTCGGCCTGCTCTTCGTGGATGGCCTCGAGCCGGGCCACGGCATGGGGGCCGACGCCGAACACCCGCAGCTCGCGGGCGGTCGACACCATCTCGGCCACGCCGCTGGCGAAATGCCGGGACGCCACCAGCTCGCGGCGGGACAGCCGCCGCCCCCGCGACGACAGCGGCCGCAGGCCCCCGGCCAGCCCGGCGCCGGCCACGACGATGGCGATCGCCGCCAGCACGTTGGAGGCCACGGAGATGACCACGAACGTCGTGACGTTCAGCGCCGCCGTGGCGAACGCGGTCAGCGTCATGACGACCTTGGCCGCCTTGTCGGCCTGGGTGGTCATGACCTCCTGCAGCTCGCCTTGGCGCTCGACCGACTGCAGCTGCCAGCTTGCCCCCAGGAAGGCCCGCAGCAGGCGCAGCCGGATGATCGTGAGCGCCCGTGTCGACATCGCCGCCGACAGCCGGGCCACGACGATGCCGACAGCCACCTTGAGCAGGACGAACGCCAGCGCCACGACGATCGCCGTGGGGATGGTCACCCTCCACCCGACGGCCGGGAGGACCTCGAAGCGCTCGTCGCCGTTGCTGGCGGCCAGCGCGATGCGGGCCATGACGATGAGCAGCCCGGCCTCGCACAGGCTGCCGAGGAACGACACCGCGCCGAGCGCGACGAGCCGTGGGTAGGTGCCCGGCACGAGCTCGTTCGTGCGCCTGGCCATCTCCTTGACCGTGACGGCACGGTTGCTGCGATCGCGGCGCCGCCCGCTCGTGAAACGCAAGTGAGAATCCCGCCTTCCTCGGCCCGCCCTGGACCGCACCACGTTACACCGGCGCGGGTTACAGGTCGTAGCGCAGCAGGTCGTCGTCGGTCTCGCGCCGCACGACGAGCCGAGCGTCCCCGTCCCGCACGAACACGACGGCCGGCCGGGGCGCCTTGTTGTAGTTCGAGCCCATCGAATGGCCGTAGGCGCCGGTCACCGGGGTGGCCAGCAGGTCGCCGACGGCCAGGTCCGCGGGCACCTGGGCGTCACGGACGAGCACGTCGCCCGACTCGCAGTGCTTGCCGACCACCGTGACGGTCCGGGGCCGGGGGACGTCGGTGGACCGGGGCAGGAACGCCTCGTAGCCGCTGCCGTACAGCACCGGGCGGGGGTTGTCGCTCATGCCCCCGTCGACCGAGACGTAGGTGCGCACGCCGGGTATGTCCTTGACCGTGCCCACCCGGTAGAGCGTGACCGCGGCCTGCGCCGCGATCGCCCGGCCCGGCTCGGCGGTCACCCGGCTCTCGATGCCCGCGGCCTTGCAGGTCTCACGGATGGTCCGCCCCCACTCGGTGATCGTGGGCGCCTCCTCGCCGGCCACGTAGGGCACGCCGAGGCCGCCGCCGATCGACAGCTCGTCGACGGCCAGGTCACGGATCCAGGGGGCGACGACGTCGAGCGCCTGGTGGAAGAAGTCGGCGACGAAGACCTGGCTGCCGATGTGCAGGTGGATTCCGACGAAGTCGACGGCGTCGCTGCCGCGGCACCGCTCGACCGCCTTGGCCAGGTCGCCGGACGCCACGCCGAAGCCGAACTTGGAGTCGATCTGCCCGGTGCGCACGAACTCGTGGGTGTGGGCCTCGACCCCGGGCGTCGCCCGGATCAGCACGCGCGGGGCCCGACCATCGGCGGCGTGGAGCCGGTCGAGCCGATCGAGCTCGTCGAAGCTATCGACCACGGTGCGGCCGACACCGACCTCCCGGGCCCGCCGCAGCTCGGCCTCGCTCTTGTTGTTGCCGTGCAGGACCAGCCGGTCGGGCGGGATCCCCACTGCCAGCGCCACGTGCAGCTCGCCGCCGGTGGCCACGTCGAGGTGCATCCCCTCCTCGTGCACCAGCCGGGCCATGGCCAGGCACAGGAATGCCTTGGTGGCGTAGGACACCCCGGCGCCGAAGGCGGCCACGGCCTCGCGGCACCGGGCGCGGAGGTGGTCCTCGTCGTAGACGAACAGCGGCGTGGCGAACTCGCCCGCCAGATCCGCGACGGCGCAGCCCCCGATGGCCAGCGACCCGTCGGGGAGGACCTCGGCGGAGTCCGGCAGCAGGCGCCGCGGGACCGGGTCGGCGGCCCCCTCGAAACCTGCCGCGGTTTTGGTGGCCAGGGGCACCAGATCCGCAGCAGGAATCCCGGGCCGCGGGCTCACATCGATTCCGGGGCGGTGACGCCCAGGAGGTCGAGCCCGATGGCGAGGCCGATGCGGGTGGACTCGACCAGCCAGAGCCGGGCCTGCGTGGTGCCGGGCGGCACGCCGTCACCCAGCACCCGGCAGTCGTGGTAAAAGCCGTGGAAGCGGTCGGCCAGCTCGCGCACCCACGCCGTCACCTTGTGGGGCGCCCGCTCCACGCAGGCCAGCTCGACCACCTCGGGCAGCGTGGACAGCGTCCGCAGCAGGTCGAGCTCGCGCTCGTGCGTGAGCGGCGCCAGGTCGACGTCGCCCAGCGGCGCCCGGGCCACACCGAGCTCGTCGGCCTTCTTGCCGATGGAGTGGATCCGGGCGTTGGCGTACTGGACGTAGTAGACGGGCGACTCCTTGGACTCGGCGCGCACCTTGTCGAGGTCGATGGTGGGCGACTGGTCGATGGAGCTGACCAGCGACAGCAGCCGCATCACGTCGGCGCCGATCTCGTCGACCAGGTCGTCGAGGTCGACGGCGTTGCCCAGCCGCTTGCCGATGCGCCCGCCGGCGAGCCTGATCATCTGCCCGATGCGCACCTCTAGCCGACCCTTCTCCACGCCGAGGGCCTCCACCCCCGCGGTCAGGCTGGACACCTGGCCCTGGTGGTCAGCGCCCCAGACGTCGATGACCCGGTCGAAGCCCCGCACCATGAACTTGTTGCGGTGGTAGGCGAGGTCGCCGGCGAGGTACGTGTAGTCGCCGCCCTGGTCGGCCGACTTGCGCAGCACGCGCTTCTCCCGGGGGTCACCGTGGGCGGAGGTGTTCAGCCAGAGGGCGCCGTCTTCCTCCCACACCAGGCCGCGCTCCCGCAGCTCGGCGATCGTCTCGACGACGGCAGCGCTCTCCTCGATGGAGGCCTGGCTGAACCATTCGTCGAAGCCGATGTTGACCGAGGCCATCTGGGTCTGGATGAACCTCAGGATGTGCTCGGCCGCCCAACGCCCGGCCCGGTCGATGTCGTCGGGGCCGTCGTAGGCGCTGGCCAGTCCCTTCACGAACCCGCTGGGGTAGCCGCCCTCGGGCACCGGCACCCCGGCGCGGCGGGCGAGCACGCTCTCACCCAGGCGGCCAATCTGGCCGCCGGTGTCATTGACGTAGTACTCGCGGCTCACGTCGTAGCCGCAGCGGGCGAGCAGCCGGGCCACGGAGTCTCCGTAGGACGCGAACCAGCCGTTGCCGACGTGGATGGGTCCGGTGGGGTTGGCGGACACGAACTCGACCTGCACCCGCTCCCCGGCGCCGAAGCCGAGACGGGCGTAGCTCTCCTCGCCGGCGTCGACCACCTCGCGGAGCACGTCCTGCAGCCAGGTGGGCGCCAGGTGGAAGTTCACGAAGCCGGGACCCGCGATCTCGACGCGCTCCACGTGGCTCAGTGGCTCGGCGTCGAGCACCTCGGCGATCTGGGTCGCCAGGTCGCGCGGGTTGCGGCCCGCCGCCTTGGCGGTGGCGAGGGCCACGTTGCTCGACCAGTCCCCGTGCTCCCGCCGCGCCGGGCGCTCGAGCGTGATGCTGTCGGGCGGCTCGAGGCCCACCTTGTCGATGGCGCTGCGCAGGGACGCTTCGAGGACGTCGCGGATCATGGTCCACCGGATCGTCTTGGAGAGGGACGGAGTGGATCGATCGTAGCGACACGACTCGCCGGGCCCGCACGCGTTGCCCGGCGACTCGTGTGTTCGCCGAAACCGGTGGTGTCGGGTCGTAGCTCAGTCGAGGCCGGTCACGGTGATCCCGGCGGAGATCACGGGGGCCACCATGCGGCGCCAACGGCCACGGCCGCAACGACGGTGCCGACGATGAGTCGAAGTGAACGGGTCATCGGTCCTCCTCAATCGAGGGCGTTGAATGAGATCCCGGCCAGGACGACAGGCGTCACCCAGGCCATGGCGACGGTGAGGGCGGCGGCGATGGCGCCGGCCGCGGACGCAGGGATCGGTTCATATCCGTACCTCCTGGGGGTTCTTGGTCACCGGTCATTCGGCGCGCCCGCCCGGGCCGGATCACGATGTGCGGCCGGGTTCGGCGGCGCGGCGGGTGGGCGCTACCCTGTCCCCTCCTGCCCTCGTAGCTCAGGGGATAGAGCATCGGCCTCCGGAGCCGTGTGCGTGGGTTCGAATCCCGCCGAGGGCGCTGCTGGATGTGGGCGTTGACCTGGGAATTTGTCCTGGTCAGCGGGCTGCGGTGTTGACTGCTGTTGACCCGTTTCGCCCGAGATTCGCCGGCATTTGTGGGACCACGGTGGGACCACGTCTGGCGATTTCCGCCGAATGAATCGGGCACGTGTTTGGAGGCTCCTCCAGCCACGAGGGCCCGCGGCCGCGTGAGGGGCAACCGGCGAGACCGTCCGCCGGATGCTGTTCAGTCCAGGTGGGCTCTGGAGCATTGCACCCGGTCATGTACGTGCGCGTCGCAGCCCTCGTGCAGCACGCATAACGTCGCGGGGGCGACCTTCAAGCTGGCGAACGTCAGGCGGACGTCGTAGCCCGGGTGGCCCAGTGAGGCCGGACCGGTGCAGGGGCTGGGGCCCTCCTGTCCACTGGTCGCCGTATCCTCCTTGCCCGTGCATTCATGGCCTTCACAGATGGATTGATCGGATGTGCCGCTCCTCTTCCGGTCGTCCGATGGCGCCGGCAAGGGCCGGGCGGCCGTCGTAGTCGGGCCTGGCCGCTGGCCATGGCGGCAAGCCCAGCGCCCGACCGCCAGGCTGGCCTTGAAGGGGCGCCGTCGGTGGACCACTTGTAGGGGGGCGAAGGCGCCGGCCGTGCCTGGCGGGCGTGTTCCCACGTCGAGCGTCCGTCGCCGTGGCCGGCCTTTCAAGCCGGACGAGACTGCACGTCGTGCCAGCAGAGCGAACTGACCGTGGCCCGGTTGACCCGGTCGACATCGGCCGAGTCGTGGTGCCGGTTGACGGCTCGCCGTTCGCCGAACGGGCCCTGCCGGTCGCCGTCTGGGCCGCCCACGTACTCGGGGCGGACATCCACCTCATCGAGG
>JBKPHE010000126.1:0-8986 GCA_046744485.1 Actinomycetota bacterium
GGCCCAGATCGTGGTCGTCGGCAACGCCCCCGGCGTCGGGGGCCGCTTCCGGGTCGGGCATTCGGTCATGCGCGATGCCCTCGACGTCGAAGGCATCTACGGCGCGATCCGGTCGGCGGGTCTCGACCTGCCGGACCGCCCCGTGGCCGCCGACCTCGGCGACCGGCTCGTCAACGTGTTCATCAAGTGTGAGGCCGATCCCACCGGGCGGCTGCGGCGCCGGCGCCAGGTGGCGCTGGACGACTCCGACGTCCACCACCACCGGCACATCAAGGGTGCGGTGGGTGGCGTGGCGGCGGCCGCAGTCGGCGACCCGGCGGTGTTCGTGTCCGTGGCCGCCCTGCACCAGGGTCCCTCGGGCGGTGGCCCGGTGGCGGCCGTGGTCGACGTCGGCGACGCCTGATCGGGCAACCCATTGCGCGAGGGCCGAATGGCCCTACCATCCGGTGCTTGAACGCACGGACCCCTCGCCGCATGGTGGTTGCCCTCGGCGGTCACGCCATCGTGCCCCACGGGGCGGCCGGGACCGCTGAACAGCAGGTCGCCACCATCGAGCGGGCGATGGCCGAGGTGGCCACGCTGGCGTCCGAGGGCTCCGATGTCGTGGTGACGCACGGCAACGGGCCGCAGGTCGGCAACCTGCTCACCAAGAATGTGCTGGCGCGCCACGTGGTGCCGGCCATGCCGCTCCACTGGTGCGTCGCCCAGACGCAGGCGACGATCGGGCTGGCGATGCTCACCGCGCTCGAGGCCAAGCTGCGGGCCGCGGGGATCGGTCGACCCATCGTGCCAGTGCTGTCGCGAGTCCTGGTTCGTCGCGACGACCCGGCGTGGCGCGAGCCCAGCAAGCCGATCGGCCGCGCGATGACGGCCGACGAGGCCGCGGGGGCCATGGCCGACGACCCGGCCCAGGTCTGGCGGCAGGTGGACACCCCGGACGGGGCCGCGTGGCGGCGAGTGGTGCCGTCGCCAGAACCGGTCCGCAGCCTCGAGGCGGACACCGTGCGGATGCTCCTCGACGCCGGTGCCGTGGTCATCGCCAACGGCGGCGGCGGCGTCCCCATGGTCGAGGACGAGCACGGCAGCCTGGTGGGCGTGGACGCGGTGGTCGACAAGGACCTGGCGGCGGCGCTGCTGGCGGTGGAGCTCGGGGCCGACCGGCTGGTGATCCTCACTGACGTCGAGGGCGTGGCCGTCGACTTCGGAGGAGCGCACCAGCGGTGGCTCGACGGCGTGGGCACGACCGAGTTGCGGGAGCTGGCCGCCGGGGGCACGTTCGGCGCCGGGTCGATGGCGCCCAAGGTGGAGGCGGCCCTGCGCTTCGTCGAGGCGACCGGCCATCCGGCCACGATCGGCCCGCTGGAGCGCGCCGCCGATGCGCTCCACGGACGGTCGGGCACGCGGGTGATGCCGTCGGGCGCCGCGGTGGGAGCGAGGCGATGATGGAGGCCCCCTGGTCCGGTGCCGGCACGGCCGTCGCCAGCGTGCTCGTGCACGACCTGCTCACCGCCCCGGTGCGCCCCGCGACGGTCATTGCCGCAGGGCGGGCGGCCACCTACGTGGAGGTCGGGGGACGGGTCCTGGCGCTCGTGAGCGCCGGCGGGGTGCGGCTGCCGTGCGCCGCGATGCTCGTCGGTGCCGGGCGGCTACCGGCCCCTGGATCCCGAATCGCAGTCGGGGGTGGCGCCGTTCACGAGGACGGCCGCCAGCTCGTGGCCGTCCGCCGGTGGTTCGATCCTCGCGTGCACCTCGCGGGCGTCGATGGACGAGCCCTGGCCCGCGTTGCCCACGTGGTGCGTGCCCGAGGGAGCGTCGACGCCCTGCTGCCCGACGACGCGGTCGACCGGCTGGCCCACGGCCTGGGGAGCGGCGACGCCCTCGGCGCCGTCTCGGCCCTGCTCGGGCGGGGGACGGGCCTGACGCCGGCGGGCGACGATCTCGTGGCGGGCGCGCTGGCCGCGCTACGGGCGCTGGGCTCGCCCGCCGCCGACGATCTGGGTGCGGCCGTCCGGGCCCTGGCGTCGGCCGCCACCACCCGGTTGTCGGCGGCGCTGCTCGAGGTCGCCGACGTCGGTGGCCTGGTTCCCGAGGCCGCCGACGTGCTTCGCGCCCTCGCGGGTGCGGGCGACGACGAGCGGGCCGCCGGTCGCCTGGTCGACCTGGGTCACACCAGCGGCTGGCACCTCGCGGCCGGGCTGCTGGTCGGCGTCGCCCACGCCGCGGTGGGGGTGCGGGATCGCGTTCCGGCGTTCGGAGGTGACGGGTCCGGGGGCTCGCGGACGCCGGTTCGATGGCTGGTGGGCAGCGGGGTGGCGGGCGCCGGGGTGGCTTCGTGACCGAGACCGTGCGGGTCGAGCGCGGCCGGTACCACGATTCCGTGACGCTGATGCGGGCGAGCGCGGCGGCGCGGGACATCCCCGGCGTCGAGACCGTGATCGCCGCCATGGGCACCGAGCTCAACCGGGACCTCCTGGTCCAGGCCGGCTTCCCCGATCCCGACGCGACGGCCGACGACCTCGTGGTCGCCGTGGCCGCCGACAGCCCCGCGACCGCGGAGGAGGCCCTCGCCGCGATCGATCGCCACCTGGCCGAGCGCCGGGCATCGACCCCGGGCGGCGACCATCGAGAGGCCGCACCCCGCACCGTCGAGTCAGCAGCGGCCCGGGCGCCGGACGCCCGCATCGTCGTGGTCTCCGTGCCCGGCCCCCACGCCTATGTCGAGGCCGTGGCGGCGCTGCGGGCCGGCCGGCACGTCATGGTCTTCAGCGACGGCGTCGACGTCGGCGCCGAGGTCGCGCTCAAGCGGGAGGCCGCCGGACTCGGCCGGCTGGTCATGGGCCCCGACTGCGGCACGGCCATCCTCGACGGGGTCGGCCTCGGTTTCGCCAACGTCGTGGTCCCGGGGCCGGTCGCGCTGGTGGCGGCGTCGGGGACGGGCGCCCAGCAGCTGTGTTGCCTGCTCGACGGTGCGGGGATCGGTGTCCGCCACGTGATCGGGGTCGGCGGCCGCGACCTGTCGTCGTCCGTCGGTGGCGCGTCGGCGCTGACGGCGCTGGCGGCGCTCGACGACGATCCGGCGGTGGAGGTCATCGGGGTGGTGTCGAAGCCCCCGGACCCCGCCGGGGCCGAGGCCGTGACGTCGGCGGCGGCCCGATGCCGGACACCGGTGGTACTGGCCCTGGTCGGCCCGGACCGGCCCACGCTCACGGACGCAGCCGCAGACATCGCCGGAGTCCTGGGGGCGGCGTTCGGCGACCCGCAGTGGTGGCGGCCCTCCGAAGGACCCGGTTCATCCCGCCCCGGTCCCGTGCTCGGGCTGTTCAGCGGCGGCACCAACGCGGCGGAGGCGCTCGTGGTCCTGGAGGAGCGCCTAGGTCCGGTGCGCTCGAACGTGCATCCCGACCCGTCGCGACGGATCGGACCCTTCGATCCTGCCGGCGGCGCCCACGTCTTGCTCGACCTCGGCGACGACGAGCTCACCGCCGGGCACCCGCACCCGATGATCGACCCGGCGGTCGTTGCCGACCGGGTGAGCGCTGAGGCCGACGCGGACGAGGGTGCCGGCGTCGTGCTGCTCGACGTCGTGCTCGGCCACGGCGCACATCCCGACCCGGCCACTGAGCTCGCGCCCGCCCTGACGGCGGCCCGTGCGGCCGGCGCCGCCGTCGTCGCGGTGCTGATCGGCACCGCGGGCGACCCGCAGGGGCTCGATCGCCAGGCCCGCGCACTGGTCGACGCGGGTGCGATCGTCCACCGCAGCAACGCCCGGGCCGCCGAGCAGGCCGCAGCGCTGGCGACCTCCGCACGGGCCGAGCCGGTGGGGACCAGGTCGGGCCGGCCATGAGCGCCGGCGCGCGCCCCATCGCCGACCTGCTGGCGGCACCCGAGGCCGTCATCACGGTCGGGGCCCCCACGCTCGACGAGGCGCTGGCCGCCCAGGGTGTCCCCACCGTGCCGGTCGAGTGGCGGCCGCCGCCGGCCGGTTCGGTTGCGGCAGTGGCCGAGGTCACCGCCGACCCCCGGCTGGAGCAGGCCAACCGGACCGTCATCGACCGGATGGCGGCAGTTCGTCCCCGGCTCGTCGACGTGCGGCCCGCCGCCGAGCTGGTCGGGATCGGGCCCCACCAGTTGCTGCACGCCGGCCCGCCGGTGGACTGGGGCGCGGCCTCCGGCCCCATGCGGGGGGCGATCATCGGCGCCTGCCTCTACGAGAGCTGGGCCGACACGCCCGGTGCCGCCGAGCGGCTCGCCGCGTCGGGCGCCATCGAGCTGTCGCCCTGCCACGACCACGGCAGCGTCGGTCCCATGGCCGGCGTCGTGAGCCCCTCGATGCCGATGTGGGTGCTCGAGGAGGCGGACGGGCGCACCTGCCGGAGCACGCTCAACGAGGGCCTCGGCAAGGTGCTGCGCTACGGCGCCTTCGGCGACGCCGTCACGGCGCGGCTGCGCTGGATGGGGCGCGTGCTCGGGCCGATCCTGGCCTCGGGGCTGCGACGCCACGGGCCCGTCGACGTCGGGGCACTGATCGCGTCGATGGTGGCCATGGGCGACGAGGGCCACAACCGCAACCGGGCGGGCACGTCGCTGCTGGTGCGGGCCCTGGCACCCGATCTGGTGCGCACGGTCGAGGACCGGCGAGCGGGCAATCGGGCCGGCGACGTCGCCGACGTGTTGGCGTTCATCGACGCCAACGACCACTTCCTGCTCAACGTCGTCATGGGCGCCGCCAAGCTGGTCGCCGACGCCGGGGCCGATGTCGCCGGCTCCAGCGTCGTCGAGGCCATGGCCCGCAACGGCACGGACTTCGGCATCCGGGTCGCCGGTACCGGCGACCGCTGGTTCACCGCCCCGGCTGCGGTGCCCGATGGGCTCTACCTGGGTGGGTTCGGTCCCGCCGACGCCAACGCCGACATCGGCGACTCGGCGATCACCGAGACGGTGGGGCTGGGCGGGTTCGCCATGGCCGGCGCCCCCGCCATCGTGCAACTGGTCGGGGGCGACGTGGGCGACGCCGTGGGATGGACGGAGCTGATGTACGAGCTGACGCTCGCCGAACACCCGACCTGGACGCTGCCCGCCCTTGGCTTCCGGGGCGTGCCGTTCGGGATCGACGTGCTGCGGGTCGTGCGCACCGGGGAGGCGCCGATCGTCAACACCGGGATCGCCGGACGGGTGGCCGGGACCGGGCAGGTCGGTGCCGGGCTGGTGCGGCCCCCGCTCGAGTGCTTCACCGCCGCGCTGGCCGCGCTGGCTGGGTCGGCCGGGGCGAGTGGACCATGAAGCCCCCGCCGTTCGTCTACCACCGGCCCGCGTCGGTGGAGGAGGCGACCCGACTCCTGGCCGAGCTGGGAGACGAGGCCAAGGTGGTCGCCGGCGGCCAGAGCCTGGTGCCGCTGCTGAACTTCCGCCTGGCGGCCCCCGCGCACCTCGTCGACATCAACGGCATTGCCGGGCTCGACGGCCTGGGACGGGCGGACGGGGCGGTCGAGGTCGGCGCCACGGTGCGCGACGCCCGGCTGCTGCGCGACCGGGAGGTGGCGGCCGCCCACCCGCTGCTCGCCGAGGCCACCGCCTGGATCGCCCACCCCGTGATCCGCAATCGCGGCACCGTGTGCGGCTCGCTGGCGCACGCCGACCCTGCGGCCGAGCTCCCCGCGGTGCTGGCGCTGCTGGGCGGCAGCGTCGAAGCGGTGGCGTGGCGGCGCGGGGCGCTGACGTCGCGTCGGGTGCCGGCGGCAGCGCTGTTCGCCGGCCCCCTCCAAACCACCCTCGAGGCCGACGAGCTGGTGGTGGCGGCAACCTTCCCGACTCTGAAGGCGGGCACCGGCTGGGCGGTCGAGGAGCTGGCGCGTCGGCACGGCGACTACGCGGTGGCGGGCGTCGTTCTCACCCTCACCGTCGACGGCGACGGGAACCCGACGTCGGGCCGGGCCGCATACCTGTCGTGCGCGCCGACGCCACCGGTGGTGGACATCGGCCCCGCGCTGGCCGCCGGCGGCGCCGGCCCCGATGGCGTGTACGAGCTGGTCGCGTCCTCGCTGGACCCGACCGACGACATCCACGCCACCGCTGCGTACCGGCGGCACCTCGCCGCCACGCTCACCGTCCGGGCTCACGACCGTGCGCTCGCGCAGGCCCGGGCCACCGCCGGCTCGAACGACCGAACGTCCGAGGTGTCGGCATGACCCCCGCCGCCAGCCAGGCCGGACCGCACGAACTGCACGAGGTGGTGGTGACCGTCAACGGCGTCACCCGGTCGGCACGTGTGCCGGCACGCCGGCTGCTGTCCGACATGCTCCGCCACGACCTGCGCCTGACGGGGACCCACGTCGGCTGCGAGCACGGCGTGTGCGGTGCCTGCACCGTCCTGCTGGAGGGCGAGCCCATCCGCTCGTGCCTGACATTCGCGGTGATGGTCGACGGCAGCCGGATCACCACGGTCGAGGGGCTCGCCGGTCCCGAGGGTGAGCTCGGCCCGGTGCAGAGGGCATTCCGCGAGTGCCACGGGCTGCAGTGCGGGTTCTGCACGCCGGGATTCCTGTTGCTCACCACCGAACTGCTCGCCCGCAGCCCCCACCCGGTCGACGACGAGATCCGCGACGCCCTCGGGGGCAACCTCTGCCGCTGCACCGGCTACGTCAACATCGTCCGGTCGGTGCACCGAGCGGCGGAGCTTGCGAAGGAGCTGCGCTCATGACCGTGCATCCTCGGGGGCTGCGCCCCCGCACCCCGTCGTCGTCCGGCTCGCTGGCGCTCGCGCGGCCGACCGGTCAGGAGCTGCGCTCATGACCGTGCATCCTCGGGGGCTGCGCCCCCGCACCCCATCGTCGTCCGGCTCGCTGGCGCTCGCGCGGCCGACCGGTCAGGAGCTGCGATCATGACCACGCAGTGGTTCGGCGAGAAGGTCGAGCGCCGCGAGGACCAGCGCCTGCTGACGGGCGCCGGGCGGTTCTTGGACGACGCGGGCCACGATGCGCTCGGGGTGGCGTTCGTGCGCAGCCCGCACGCCCACGCCCGCATCGCTGGCATCGACGTCGCGGATGCCATCGACGTCGAGGGCCTGGTGGCCATCTACACCTGGGAGGACCTGCCGGGGCGACTGGCGGATCCGCTGCCGCTGCTGATCCCCCACCCGGACCTCACGCACCCCCGGACGCAGTACGCCCTGGCCCGGGGGGAGGTCAACCACGTCGGCGAGCCGGTCGCCATGGTGGTGGCGTACGACCGCTACGTGGCCGAGGACGCCGCCGAACGCATCTTCGTCGACTACGAGCCGCTGCCCGCGATCGTCGGCATCGGGCCCGCCCGCGCGGCCGAGCACCTGGTCCATCCCGACGTTCCCGGGAACGTGGCGGCGGTGACGACCCAGGAGCTGGGTGACGCCCGCGCCGCGATCGCCGCTGCGCCGCGGGTCCTCGAGCTCGACCTGGCCATGGAGCGCTCGCTGTCGTCGCCGCTCGAGGGACGGGGCGTCCACGCCCGCTGGGACGCAGACGACCAACGGCTGCGCATCCGCACCTCCACCCAGACGTCGACCGGCGTGCGAGCCGCAGTGGCCAACATCTTCGGTCTGCCGGATGTGGCCGTCGAGGTGATCACCCCGGACGTCGGTGGCGGCTTCGGCACCAAGGTGTTGCACCCCTATCCCGAGGAGGTCCTGGTCCCGTGGGCGGCGCGGCTGTTGGGACGCGAGGTCAAGTGGGTGGAGGACCGCTACGAGCACTTCGTCTCGGCGACCCACGAACGCGGCCAGGAGCACCACGTGCGCGTCGGGTTCGACGACGACGGCATCATCCTCGGCCTCGAGGTGGAGTTCTGGCACGACACCGGTGCCTACACGCCCTACGGCATAGTGCTGCCGATCATCACCGCCACGCAGCTGCCCGGGCCGTACCGCCATCGCCACTACCGGGTCACGTTCACTTCCGTCTACACCAACACGGTGACGTGCACGCCCTACCGGGGGGCGGGGCGGCCGCAGGGCTGCTTCGTGATGGAGCGGACGATCGACCGCATCGCCGAGGAGCTCGGGCTCGACCGTGCCGAGGTCCGGGCACGCAACCTCATCGGGCCCGATGAGTTCCCCTACGACTTCGACATGGTGTTCCAGGACGGCCGGCCCCTCATCTACGACTCGGGCAACTACCCGGCGGTGCTGCAGCGCCTGAAGGACCTGGTGGGCTGGGACGGCTTCGCCGCCGAGCGGGCGGCCGCCGCGGCCGAGGGCCGCCAGCTCGGCATCGGCCTGGCCTGCTACGTCGAGGGCACGGGCGTCGGTCCCTACGAGGGCGGGCACGTCCACGTCGAGACCAACGGACGGGTGATGGTGGCCACCGGCCTCACGTCGCAGGGCCAGGGACACGAGACGGTGTTCGCCCAGATCGTGGCCGACGAGTTGGGCGTGGACGTGGACGACGTGTTCGTCACCACCGGCGACACCCGCCGCTTTCCCTACGCCGTCGGCACGTACGCCAGCCGTGCCGCCGTGATGAGCGGCAACGCCGTCGCCCTGGCCGCCCGGCAGGTGCGAGCCAAGGCGATCCGGATCGCCGCCGAGGCACTCGAGGCGGCCCCCGAGGACCTCGACATCGAGTCGGGGGTGGTGCACGTGCGGGGCGCACCGAGCCGGGGCATCCCGCTCGCGCAGGTGGCCGTGCTGTCCAACCCGCTCCGCTACGCCTTCTCCAAGGAGGCGCAGGCGGCGACCCAGTTCGCGTCGCCACCCGACCCCGACGTGCCGCCCGTCCCCGAGGACGAGGAGCCCGGCCTCGAGGCTCGTGACTACTACTCGCCGGTCCGCTCGACGTTCGCCTCGGGGATGCATGCCGCGGTGGTGGAGGTCGACCCCGACACCGGCGACGTCGACGTGCTGCGCTATGCGGTGGTGCACGACTGTGGTCCGCTGATCAACCCCATGATCGTCGAGGGCCAGATTCACGGCGGCGTGGCCCAGGGGGTGGCGGGCGCCCTCTACGAGCGGCTCGCC
>JBKPHE010000087.1:0-9108 GCA_046744485.1 Actinomycetota bacterium
CCCAACGTCTCGGTCGCGTACGACGCCGGTTGGCGGGAGGCGGGGCACATGGCCCGCGCCACCGAGCTGCTGCATCAATGGTGCGAGCGCCACGTCTCCGACGGGCTGCCCGGCGCCACCGTCGAGGTGCACGAGCTCGACGGCCGCACGCCGTTGCTCCTGATCGACGTGCCGCCGACCGACCCCAGCGGCTCGGGCGGGGGCGATGACGCCGACACGGTCATGCTCTACGGCCACCTCGACAAGCAGCCGCCGTTCACCGGGTGGCGCGACGGACTCGGGCCTTGGGAGCCGGTCCAGGATGGCGACCGGCTGTACGGCCGGGGCAGCGCCGACGACGGCTACTCCACCTTCTCGGCCGTCGCTGCCCTGGAGGCGGTCCGAGCCGCCGGTGGCGCGCACCGCCGCTGCGTCGTGCTCATCGAGGCAAGCGAGGAATCCGGCAGCCCCGACCTGCCGGCACACCTCGAGGCGCTGGGCGACAGGCTCGGCGAGCCGTCGCTCGTGATCGCGCTGGACTCGTGGTGCGGCGACTACGAACGCCTGTGGATCACGACGTCGCTGCGCGGGCTCGTGGACCTCACGCTCGAGGTGCAAGTACTGACCGAGGGCGTGCACTCGGGCTCGGCGGGCGGGGTCGTGCCGTCGAGCTTCCGCATCCTGCGCCAGCTGCTGGATCGCGTGGAGGACGCCGCCAGCGGCGAGCTGCTCCTGCCGCAGCTGCACACCGTCATCCCCGACGAGCGACTCAGGCAGATCGCCGCCACCGCACCGGAACTGGGCGACTTCTCGGACCGCTTCCCGTTCGCCGATGGGACCGGCCCAACACACGCCACCACCGAGCAACTGCTCGTCGCCCGCACCTGGCTGCCGTCGCTCGAGGTGACCGGCATGGAGGGTGCACCACCGCCGGCCGAAGCCGGCAACGTGCTGCGGCCGTCGACGGCGGTGAAGCTGTCGGTGCGCATACCGCCCACCGCCGACGCCGACGTCGCGATCGACGCCCTCGAGCGCCGGCTCGCCGCCGACCCACCGTACGGCGCTTCCGTGACGGTGCGGCGGGGCAGCGCCGAGGCCGGCTGGCACGCCCCGCCCGAGCTGCCGTGGCTGGCCCGTGCCATCGACCGGGCGTCGGTGGCGACCTTCGGGCAGGCGCCACGGTCGCTCGGCGAGGGCGGCACGATCCCGTTCATGGGCCTGCTCGGTCGCAAGTTCCCGCAGGCCCAGTTCGTAATCACGGGCGTGCTGGGGCCCGAGTCCAACGCGCACGGGCCCAACGAGTTCCTGCATCTGCCGACCGCCCGCAAGGTCACGGCCGCGGTCGCCCACATCCTCGACGCCCACGCCCGCCGCTAGCGACAACCGCTCCCAGCGCTCTGTGAGCAACCTCCCACGTTGGGGCGCTCAACTGGGGCACATGGCCGATGCCACCGTCCTCGTCGTCGACGACGACGAGTTCATCCGTGACCTGACGTCCAGCGCACTGCGCATCGCCGGGTTCGCCACCACGACGTCGAGCAGTGGCCTGGACGCACTCGCCAGCATCGAGCGCCGACGCCCGGACCTTGTGGTCCTCGACGTCGGCCTCCCCGGGGTCGACGGCTTCGAGGTGTGCCGCCGCCTGCGCGCCGCCGGTGACCAGACACCGGTCGTCTTCCTCACCGCTCGCGACGCCGAGGAGGACAAGATCTCGGGCTTCACCAAGGGAGGCGACGACTACCTCACCAAGCCGTTCAGCCTCGAGGAGCTGGTGGCCCGGGTGCGCGCGGTGCTGCGCCGGACCGGGCCGCAGGCGCCTACCAGCCGGCTCCGCTACGCCGACCTGGAGCTCGACGAGGAGACGCTCCGCGTGACACGCGCCGGCCGGCCGATCCAGCTCTCCCCGACCGAGCTGAAGGTGCTGCGGTTCCTGCTGCTCAACCGCGAGCGCGTGCTGTCCAAGGCGCAGATCCTCGATCACGTCTGGGACTACGACTTCGGCGGCAACGCCGGGGTGGTGGAGAACTACATCTCCTACCTGCGCAAGAAGGTCGACACGGTCGACCCACCACTCATCCACACGGTGCGCGGCTTCGGCTACGTGATGCGCACGGAGCCATGATCCGCCGCCGGTTGACCGCCGCGATCGTCGCCCTGGTGGCCGTGATCGGTGGCGTCGTCGCGGTCGTCTTCCTGACCGCGCTCGAGTCTCGCCTCACCGCGGCCGTCGACCGCGAGCTGGATCGCGTGCCGGCAGCGGTGACCCGGGCGGCCGCGGCCAGGCTGGAGCGGCGGGCCGAGCGGGAGACGCGGTTGTACGACATCCGCCGGATCGCCTACGTGCAGATCGGGGTGGGTGGTCGGATTCTGGCCGCCGAGCCCAGCGGGCCCACGGGCGATCCCGATGCGCTCCCTGACGTCGCCGGGTTGTCGGCGCCGGCCGGGCCCCTGACCGTCGGCGCCACTGGCGACGGTCCCCGCTACCGCGTGGTCACATCGTCGCTGCCCGGCGGCGGCATGTTGGCAACCGCCATCTCGCTCGACGACGTCGACACGGCGCTCTCCAACGCCCGCCGCGGGCTGCTGGTCGCCGGCCTCGTGGCCCTGGCCACCACCGCAGCCGCGACGTGGCTGGCCATCGGGCGTGGCCTGCAGCCCATCGACCGCATGGTCGCCACCGCCGAGACCATCGCCGGGGGCAGCACCGACGAACGGATCGACGTCACCCATCCCGACAGCGAGGTGGGTCGCCTCGGAACCGCGCTCAACCGCATGCTCGATCGCATCGGCGACTCGCTGGCGGCGCGCACCGCCTCGGAGCAGAGGATGCGCCGCTTCGTGGCCGACGCTTCGCACGAGCTCCGGACACCACTGACGGCGATCCGCGGCTACGCCGAGCTGTACCGCCAGGGGGGCGATGCCGCCAGCGACGTGGTCACGTCCATGGAGCGCATCGAACGCGCGGCGACCCGGATGAGCGGCCTGGTCGACGACCTGGTGCTGCTCGCACGCCTCGACCAGGGCCGCCCGCTGGCGGCGGTTCCCGTCGATCTGGCTCCGGTGGTGAAGGAAGCGGTCACCGACGCCCGAGTGGTCGAGCCGGGCCGATCCGTGGAGGTCACCGGAGTCACCCACGCGATGGTGACGGGCGACCGCGCCCGGCTCCGGCAGGTGGTCGACAACCTGCTCGCCAACGTCCGCGAACACACCGACCCGGCCACGCGGGCGACAGTCCGGCTCGAGGCCCACCGCCGCGACGTCGTGCTGGTCGTCGCCGACGACGGTCCCGGCATGTCCGAGGCTGACGCCTCACGGGCCTTCGACCGCTTCTGGCAGGCGGCGGCCACGGAGGAGCACCCTCGCCGCGGGACCGGGTTAGGCCTTGCCATCGTCGCCGATCTCGTGGCCGCCCACGGCGGTGAGGTCAGCCTCGACACCGCGCCCGGCGCCGGGACGCGGGTCACGATCCGCCTGCCTGCTGCGAATCCTCCCAGGTGATTCCCAGGTCGGTGTGAGCCGCCAGCGAGCTGGAACGGCGATGGTCATCGGTGACACACGTCCACCCAAGCCGGAGGAACCATGAGGATCTCCCGACCCATCGCGGTGACGACACTCGCCGGCACCGCCCTCGCCGGCGGGCTCGGCGGCGCACTGCTGCTGGGGCCGGCATCCGCCGACTCGACGAACACGGCCGCGAGCCCGGCAGCGGGCAAGGCAGTGGCCACCGCCGCCCCGTGCCGGGAAGGTCTCGCCGACCTGGCCGAAGTGATGGGCATCTCAACCGACGACCTCCGCGCCGCACTCCGCGACGGCCAGACGCTCGCCGAGGTGGCCGAGGCCAACGGCGTCGACCCGCAGCAGGTTGTCGACCTATTCGTCGACAACGGCACCGAGCGCCTGGATGCCGCCGTGGCCGCCGGCCGCATCGACCAGGCGACCGCCGACGAACGCAAGGCCAACCTTCCCGAGCGGGCGACCGACCTCGTGAACGGTGAGCTCGAGCGCGATGCCCACCGCCACCCTCGCCGGGCGGCGGCGATCCGGACTGCCGCCGAGGCCATCGGCATCGACGCCGAAGAGCTGCAAGACGCGCTGCGCGAAGGCAGGACCATCGCCCGGGTGGCCGAGGCCAACGGCGTCGACCCCCAGGACGTCATCGATGCGCTCGTGGCCCGGTCCACGGAGCGGATCACCAAGGTGGTGAACGGCGACACGGTGCGGCAGCGCTGCTGACAGCCGTTCCATCCGCCGCCCGGCGTCGCGCTCCCCGTGACGCCGGGCGGCTCCGCGAACGGACCTGCGTCCGCCGGTCACACGTCGGCTGATCAGCGCCGGCAACGGGACTCCTGGAGCATGCGTGGTCCGGGGAATCACACCTCAGTACCCTGCCCGGCATGGCCGGCAGCGGACACGGAACCAGGGCGGTGGTGGCCGCGTTGCTCGCCAACGTGGGCATCGCGATCGCCAAGTTCGTGGGATTCCTGCTCACGCGCTCGGCGTCGATGCTTGCCGAGAGCGTTCACTCGGTGGCCGACTCCGGCAACCAGGTGCTCCTGCTGCTGGGGCAGAGGCGCTCCCGCCGGGCGCCCACCGCCGAGCACCCGTTCGGCTACGGACGCGAGCGCTACTTCTGGGCGTTCGTCGTGGCCCTCATCCTGTTCAGCCTGGGTGGCATGTTCGCGATCTACGAGGGTGTGACGAAGATCCGCAATCCCCACGAGCTCGAGTCGCCATCGATCGCCATCGGCATCCTCCTGGTGGCGATCGTGTTGGAGAGCGCCTCCTTGCGCACCGCCGTCATCGAGGCCAGGCGGGCCCGTGAGCCGGGGATGAGCTGGTGGGGCTTCATCCATCGCTCCAAGCAGCCCGAGCTGCCGGTGGTGCTGCTGGAGGATTTCGGCGCGCTGGTAGGCCTCGTCTTCGCTCTGGCCGCCGTGTCGGCGACGGTGGTCACCGACGACCCCCTTTGGGACGGCATCGGCACGCTCAGCATCGGCGTGCTGCTGGTCGTCATCGCCATCGTCCTGGCGATCGAGATGAAGGGCCTGCTCATCGGCGAGGCGGCGTCGCTCACCGACCAGCAGCGGATCGCCGCCGCCATCGAGATCGAGCCGAGCGTGACCAAGCTGATCCACATGCGCACTCAGCACATCGGACCGGACGAGCTGCTGGTGGGCGCCAAGTTGGAGCTGGTGCACGGGCTGTCGGTCGACGATGCCGTCGAAGCCGTGAACCGCATCGAGAACAGCGTGCGACGGGCAGTGCCGACGGCACGGGTCATGTACCTCGAGCCCGACATCTTCCGCACCAGCCTGCCAAGCGACGAGGCCGCGCCCCTGGCGTTCGGCACCGTCCTCTCCGATGCACCGGCGGACGGTCTGGCACCCGTCGAGGAGCCTGCCGACGAGGGTGCCGCCGGGAAGGCCGCGGAGGGCGGGGCGGCCGATACGCCGGCGGCCGTCGAGTCCGGCGGCGGGGATGCCGCCCAGTCCGAGTAAACCCGACCTGCTCGGTCGCCTTTTGCCACCACCCTGGCTAGCATCGGTGGGCACGCAAGACACCTGGAGGCAGGCATGGCGATCCGACTGGGCGACGACGCCCCCAACTTCACCGCCGAGACCACCGAGGGCACGGTCGACTTCTACGACTGGAAGGGCGACAGCTGGGCGGTGCTGTTCTCCCACCCCAAGGACTTCACGCCGGTCTGCACGACCGAGCTCGGGCGCGTGGCGGCACTCAAGCCCGAGTTCGACAAGCGCAACGTCAAGGTCATCGGCCTGTCGGTCGACGGCGTGGCCGACCACGAGGGCTGGAGCAAGGACATCGAAGAGGTCACCGGCTCCCGGCTCAACTTCCCACTGATCGCGGATCCCGACAAGAAGGTCTCCGACCTCTACGACATGATCCACCCCGAGGCCAGCGACACCGTCACCGTGCGGTCGGTCTTCGTCGTCGGCTCGGACAACAAGGTCAAGCTCACGCTCACCTACCCCCAGTCGACGGGGCGCAACTTCGACGAGCTGCTCCGGGTCATCGACTCGCTGCAGCTCACGGCGAAGTACAAGGTGTCGACGCCGTCGGACTGGAAGCAGGGCGAGGACGTCATCATCATCCCCGCGGTCTCCGACGACGAGGCGAGGGAGCGCTTCCCCCAGGGGTGGGACGCCAAGAAGCCCTATCTCCGCCTGGTGAAGCAGCCTCGCGACTGAGCGCGACAGGGCGACACCCACGACAACGCACGGCCGGCGCCTGCTCCTCCCGCACCACCGGGGGGAGCGGGCGCCGACGCAAGTGATAGGACGAGGGCGATGGCCGGCTATTCGGGAATCCCTCTGGCCCGCAAGCTCGGCGTCCGACCCGGCGACAGCCTGGCATTGCTGGGCGCCCCCGACGGCTTCGCCATCGACGACTTGCCGCCGGGTGTCGAGGTCCGCCACCGGGCCCGGCCGCTGTGCGACGTGATCGTGTCCTTCCACACCCGACATGCGCATCTGGCGCGCCGCTTCCCGGCGCTCATGCGGGCACTCGTGGCGGATGGTGGTCTGTGGGTGGCATGGCCCAAGCGGGCGTCTGGGGTGGACACCGACATCACCGAGGACGTCGTGCGCGAGGTGGCGCTGCCCACCGGCATGGTCGACAACAAGGTCTGCGCCATCGACGACACCTGGTCGGGACTCCGCCTCGTCCTCCGTAAGGAGCTCCGCCCCGGCCGCACCGCCGCCGCCGGCTGACCAGCTAGCCGGCCTCGGTGAGAGTCGATGCCCGGTCGCCCGCCGTCTGCCCGGCCCGGTTCCGCGAGTCTGCGCGATCGGCGACCTCGACCCCTCAGTCGCGCGCCGGGCGCATGGTGGCGGCGTCGTAGAACGTGCGGTTGGAGGTGATCTTGCCCTCGGTGTCGAAGCTCATGTGGTCGATGACGTCGAACGTATACGTCTCCCCGCCCAGGTTGGGCCGGGCCTCCAGGGTGAACGCCGCCTCCTGCCCGATGATGATGCGGAGGTCACCCAGCCGCAGCTCGATGCGGTCGGGGATGGCGTGGGACTCGTCCCAGAAATCGCCGATGGCCTCCAGTCCCTCTCGCCGTGCGGTGCCGACTGGGTCCTCGATCCAGGCGTCCTCGGCAAAGCACTCGAGCCAGCCCTCACGATCCGTGGCCGAGTACGTGGCGATGTAGGTGTCGATGGTCGTCGTGATGCTGTCGCGGCTGCCGGCCATGGCACGAAGCTACCTGACAGAGCGTCAGGATCTCGTGTTATCCACGGCCGTTTTTGCACGTTCCGTAGTCGTATCCGAGCGAGTGCTGGAGTCGCGTCGGAGGATGATGCGCGGACCGCGGTCCCAGGTGAGGTAGCCCCACGCCCAGTTGAGCAGGACCGAGGCCCGATTGCGCACGCCCGCGAGGTAGAGGATGTGGAGCCCCAGCCACGCGAGCCAGGCCAGCGTCCCGTGGAGCCGGATGCGGCCGGGCAGCTCAGCGATGGCGGCCCGCCGCCCGATCGTCGCCATCGTGCCCTTGTCACGGAACCGGAACGGCTGGGTGGGCTTGCCTTCCACCAGGCGGCCGATCTGCCGGGCGACGTGGGCCCCCGACTGCATCGCCACCGGCGCCAGCTGCGGCAACACCCCGGAGCCCCGCTTGGCACGAGGAGCGGCGACGTCGCCCACGGCCCACACGCCATGGCGGCCGGGCACCGACAGGTCCGCAGCCACCTCTACCCGGCCGGAAGCCGTGGTCGGCAGCCCCATCGCCCGGGCCACCGGGTGGGCCCGTACGCCCGCCGCCCAGATCACCGTGCGCGCCGGCAGGACCTCACCGGAGGTGAAGCGGACATGATCGGGCGTCACCTCGTCCACGGTCTCCTCGAGGCGTACCTCGACCTGGCGCGCCCGCAGCGCGTCGAGCGCCGCCCGCTGCGACGAAGCGTGGAAGGGCTCGAGCAACCGATCCCGCGTCTCGACCAGCACGACCCGTGCCCGACCGACCCCCAGGGACGGGTAGTCACGCTTGAACACCACGGCGAACAGCTCCGCCAGCGCCCCCGCCATCTCGACCCCCGTGGGACCGCCGCCGACCACGACGAAGTTGAGCTCGCCCTGGTCGACGAGCGACGGATCGGCGTCGGCCGCCTCGAAGCGCGACACGACGTGGTTGCGGACCTCGACCGCGTCCCCGAGCGTGTACAAGGGGAGGGCGTGCTCGGCGGCGCCCGGAACGCCGAACCACGTGGCGACGGCACCCATCGCCAGCACCAGGTGGTCGAACGGCACGGGCTGGTGGTCCGCCAGCAGGACCTCACGCCTCTCCCAGTCGACACCGGTGACCTCGCCCACGAGCATCCGCAGGTTCCGCTGCCGGTGGAACAGGCCGCGGATGGGGTGGGCGACGTCGGCGGCGTTCAGGCCCGCCGTGGCCACCTGGTACAGCAGCGGCTGGAAGGTCGTGAAGTTGTTGCGGTCGATCAGCGTGACCTCGACGGGATGCCGGTCGAGGCTCCGGGCCACGGCGAGCCCGCCAAACCCTGCGCCCACGATCACGACGTGCGGTCGCACACCCATGGGACACCTCCCGGGTGGATTTAGTGAATCACTTCACAATCGTCAACGGTCGAGAGTGGAGCGACATTCCGTATTTTGTTCGCGGGGTTGGCTGCCAAAGCGACCAATCCCGCGAACAAAACGCGGCGGCTCCTACGACGCGACCACGTCGAGGCGGAACGTCCGCCGGTACGCCGCCGGTGACGTGCCGGCCACGCGCCGGAAGTGCGTCCGGAACGAGGTGGCCGTGCCGAATCCGCACTGCTGGGCGACGAGCTCGATGGGCAGGTCGGTGGCCTCGAGGAGTCGCTGGGCGTGGAGCACCCGCTGGCGCAGCAGCCACTGCATCGGGGTCGTCCCGGTGACCGCACGGAACCGGCGGGCGAACGTACGGGAGCTGAGCAGCGCCCGCCGGGCCAGATCCTCCACCGTCAGGGCCTCGTGGATGTGCCCGGCGGCCCAGTCGAGGATGCGGCCGATCACGTCGTCGTCGGGCGTCGCCGGCACCGGCACGTCGACGAACTGCGCCTGCCCGCCGTCGCGCTGGGGGGGGCACCACCATGCGTCGCGCCACCTTGTTCGCGACCTCGGCGC
>JBKPHE010000079.1:0-40569 GCA_046744485.1 Actinomycetota bacterium
CGTCGTTGTGGTCTCAGGCGTTGTCGAGCTCGCTCTCGGCGCTGCTCTGCTCGGGACGTGGAAGCAGCCTGCCCGCGCGGTGGTCGGCGGCACAGCAGCCGCCTTCTTCGTCGCCGTCTTCCCCGGCAACATCGCGCAATACACGGGTCACGTGGACGCCTTCGGCCTGGACACGGACGCCAAGCGCGCCATCCGGCTTGTGTTCCAACCTGTCCTGGTGGCTTGGGCCCTGGTATCGACCGACGCCGTACGAGTCCTCCGCAAGAAGCGAGCACAGGTCAGCTGATCCGGCATCGACCTCAGAGCGGGCTCGGGGTGCAGGAACCGCGTCGATGGATACGCAGGTACGTCGACGCCACGCTCCCGGCGTTATACGGGGGGCACGCTGGACCGATGGTCACCGAACGACGAGAGGTGGGCGGGCTACGTCTAGACAGATGATCTTTCGGGGGTTGCCGAGCGCAAGTGAGCCACTCGCAAGCGGTGTTGAGAACCGCCAGCGGTGGCCGTCGGCTCGTGCCAGTTCGGCGTGCCCGACGAGCTGCCGCGGATCAAGAACCGGCGCGCCTACCTCGACGGCCTTGACGATCTGCCGGACTGGCCGATCACGTGCTTCTTCGTCGACCGACGCCATCGCGGCCTGGGCGTCGCATCCGCCGCGCTCGCCGGGGCGCTCGCCGAGATCGTGCGCCTCGGCGGCGGGACGGTCGAGAGCTATCCCGACGAGGTCGAAGACCGGAAGGCGTCGGCCTCCTTCCTGCAGAACGGCACGGTCGCCATTTTCGAGCGTCACGGGTTCGAACGGACCCGTCGCCTCGGCAAGACCCGCTGGGTGGTCCGCAAGGTCATCGGGTGACCCGCGAACCCCATCATCTCGACCGACATGGTACGGGGTGAATCGAGCGGCGAAGTGGCTGAGTGGCCGCCGGTGCGGGCGTCGTCGATGAGCAGCTCATCGCAGTACGCCCGGTTGGGCCGGCAGCGGGGGATCTGGGACCTGGCGAACCCGTAGGCGACGAAGCGGTTCCGATCCAGCGCGGTGCGGCCAGACTTTGGCCGTGGAAGGGTTCGAGCTCGTCCTCGCCGGGGTGTTGGTCGCGGTGGCTGGCCTTAACGCGTTGGCGAGCCGGATCGGCATCCCGTATCCGATCGTGCTGGTGCTCGGGGGCCTGGCGTTTGGGCTCGTGCCGGGCATGCCGCATGTCGAGCTCGATCCCGACTTGGTGCTGTTGGTGTTCCTGCCGCCGCTGCTGTACTTCGCGGCGTTCTTCTCGGACCTGCGGTCCTTGCGGACCTATTCCCGCGCCCTGGCGCTCACCTCGATCGGGCTCGTGCTGGTCACGACGGCGTTGGTGGCGGTCCTGGGGTATCTGGTGCTCGACCTGCCGTGGCCCATGGCGTTCACGCTGGGGGCGATCGTTTCGCCGACCGACCCGGTGGCGGCGACGGCCATCATGCGTCGCCTGGGTGCCCCTCGCTCCATCGTGAACCTGGTGGAGGGCGAGAGCCTGATGAACGACGCCACCGCCCTGGTCGCGTACCGGGTCGCGCTGGCGGCCGCGGTCGGGGGAACGTTCTCGCTGCTCGACGCCACCCTGGAGTTCCTGCTGGCCGCCGGCGGCGGTGTGGCGCTGGGCCTGGCGGTCGGATACGTGATCGGCGAGGTGCGCCGGCGCCTCGACGACCCGCCGACCGAGATCACGATCAGCCTGATCACCGGATACGTCGCCTTCCTCCCCGCCGAGCACCTTCACGTGTCGGGGGTGCTGGCCGTGGTGGCGGCCGGCCTGTACCTGGGCTGGCGGGCGCCCGAGCTGGCGTCGGCGCCGACCCGCCTCCAGGCGTTCGCGGTCTGGGATGTGGCCACGTTCCTGCTCAACGCCACGCTGTTCGTGCTGATCGGGCTACAGCTGCCGGTGGTGGTCGACGGCCTGACCGGGCTGCCGTGGCCCGAGTTGGTGGGGTACGCCGCGCTCGTGTCGGTCGCGGTGATCGGCGCCCGCTTCGCCTGGCTGTTCACCACGCCGTACATCCTCCGGGCTGTCGACCGGCGTCCCCGGCAACGGGAGCTCCGGGTGGGCGCAGCGGCGCGGGTGGTGATCGCATGGAGCGGCCTGCGAGGGGCCGTGTCGCTGGCCACGGCGCTGGCGCTGCCGCTGGAGACAGATGCGGGGGCTCGGTTGCCGGGGCGAGACCTGATCGTGTTCGTCACCTTCGCGGTGGTGCTGGTCACCGTCGTGGGCCAGGGGCTCACCCTGCCGGCACTGATCCGGCGCCTCGGCGTGGCGGCCGACGGCGGCGAGGAGGAGCACGAGGAGCTCGTGGCCCGCCTGGTGGCGAGCAAGGCCGCGCTCACCGAGCTCGAAGCCATGTCCGATGAAAGGTGGGCGGGCGACGAGACGCTCGACCGCGCCCGCCAGTACTACGAGCAGCGCAAGCGCCGGTTCGCAGCTCGGGCCGGCAAGATCGAGGACGACGGCTACGAGGACGCATCGTTGGTTCGCCAGCAGGTCCTGAGACGGCTCTACGGAGCGGAGCGGCGGGCGATCGTCGGGCTGCGGAACACTGGCGACATCAGCAACGAGGTGATGCACCGCCTGGAGCACGAGCTCGACCTCGAGGAGTCCTACCTGGAGCAGTAGCCGCCGCCCCGGACCCCTCGGTGCCAGCGCGTCTAGGGAACCGTCCGCTCGTCCGACGATGACGGGGCGCCGTCGAGCCACCAGCGGACGGCCTCGTCCGAGATCGGGGGCGGCACGGCGTGTCCGCCGTCGAACTCACGGAAGTTCACCTCGTAGCCGGCCGCTCGCATCGACGGGACGAACGACCGGCTGGAGGCGTCGATCGGCAGGACGGGATCGGTCCGGCCGTGCGAGATGAAGACACGGGGCTTGCCCGTCGGGTGGGGCGCGACCAGGAAGCCGGGTGAGAAGGCCAGCACCGTGGGGAGCACGTCCCCGTTGGTCAGCCCGATGGACAGGGCGTACGACGCCCCGTCGGACACGCCTCCGATCGCCAGCCGCCCGGTATCGGCGTCGACCCGGTCGACCACGGCGTCGAGGACCCTGTCGAGAAAGGCTACGTCGGGCCCGAAGCGGCGTTCGACGATGAGGTCCCAGGTCGGCCCCCGTGAGTCCGGGGCGGTGAGGATCACCCCGTATCGGTCGACGGCAGCGAGCACTGCGCGCAGGTGAGCGCGGCCCGTGCCCGCGGCGCCGTGCAGGAAGACCAGCAGCGGCGCCCCCGGATCGGCGGTCTCCGGGACGTAGAGCACCCCGTCGCGGCCTGCGTCCAGCCCCAGGGGCTCGTCGCGCTCGCCGGCTGCGCCTGTGGCGGGACGCAGGGCGAACGACAGACGACCCATCTCGTGCCGATCGCCGACCATGCTCGACGATGGCACACCGTCGCCCGCCGCGGCCCTGCGTCAAGGTCCGGTGTCGGCCGGACCGCGACGTCGGGCCACCGCCTGGCGCAGTCGACCCGCGGCGTCGCGGCGACGCCTGATCCGCCGTCTGCGCCGGGCATGGACGGCGAGGATCGTCAGCACCAGCACGACGCCGACACCGACGGCGCCCACGAGCGCGGTCCACAGCGGCAACTCGAAGTCGAGCCACAACCAGTCGAACCCGGTCGACTGGCGATTCTGGAGCACGAAGATCACCGCGGCGACCGTCACCACGATTCCCAGCGTGGCGCCGACGTTGAAGGCCCGCTCCGGCCGGCCGCGCTCGACCTCGTCGACGTCGTGGGCCAGCGAGCCGCCCTCGGTGGCGGCGACTCCGCCGCCACCGACCGGTTCTTCCACCCGCCCTGCGGCGGGCCCTGGCGAAGCCAACCCGGTCTCGAGGCGAGGCTCGTCGTCCGGGGACAGCGACACATGCCACCTCCGCGGTTGTCGGCTGCTGCGCGACTACCCACGTCAGCGGCTTGGAACCGGAAACATCCGGCGTGAGCTGCACAGGCTCCGCACGCCGGTGCCGAGCCATAGGATTGGCCCCCGTGCACATTGCGGTCGTGGGAGAGCCCGATCTGTCGGAGCTGCTGCCGCTCATGCGCGCCTACTGCGACTTCTACGGCGTAGCGCCCGGCGATGATGCGCTGCTGGACCTCGCGCGCACGCTCGTGGCCGACGCCGATCGCGAGGGTTTCCAGCTGATTGCCCGCGACGATGGGGGTCGCGCCGTCGGGTTCGCGACCGTGTACTGGAGCTGGTCCACGCTCGCCGCAGCTCGCACCGCGATCATGAACGACCTGTTCGTGCACCCTGATGCCCGCGGAACGGGCCTGGCCGAGGCTCTGGTCGAGGCGTGCCGGGTGCGATCCGGCCGCAGCGGCGCCGTGTCGATGGGCTGGCAGACCAGGAAGGACAATGCCCGGGCACAGCGGCTGTACGAGCGCGTCGGCGCCACCCGCGCCGAGTGGGTCGACTACTCGCTGGACACCACGCCGAGCGGTCCCTACACCTAGTGGGCGCTCGCTTGAGAGACTGAGCGCGTGATCTACGCGTTCGACGACTGTGAGCTCGACCTGAGGCGGTACGCCCTCCTGCCCTTGGACAGCTGCAATCACTCGTTGCCCGAGCGCGATCCGGCCTGGCGCCGGTTCCTCGCTGCGCTCGACGCGTTCCTGGCGGCGGATGCGGCCGCCCACACGGCCAGCGTCGACGGTCCGGATGCGGCCCGCCCCGCCATGCAGAGCGACAGAGCGGACTGAGCCGTCCGAGCGCGCCGGTGGCCGGCCCTGTCGGGGGCCGGCCATCGTGGCGGGTTGGTTGGAGTCAGGTGGTCTCGATGTCGATGGTGACGGGCACCTGGTTGGTGATGATGTCGTAGACGGCCGAGCGGGCCCGTGACTGTTCGACGATCTGGCGCAGCGTCTCGGCGGGTGCGTCGCCCTTGACGGTGAAACGCACGGCGACGTGCTCGTAGCCGTTGCGCACGGTGGGGTCGAGCCCGAGGATGCCGTTGAGGTCGATGTCGCCTGCGACGGTCGAGCGCACCTCGGTGAGCCGCACACCTCGGGCCGCGGCGATGTTGGCCAGGCCGGCGGTGAGGCACGCCGCCAGGGCGTGCAGCACGAACTCGACCGGGGTGGGGCCGTTGTCCTGGCCCACCAGCACGGCCGGGTGGTCGGCATCGAACACCCAGGTGTGCTCGTGGGCGCGTTCCTCGCCGACACCGAAGTAGCCGTCGATGGTGCTGCGGTTGTGCGTGCCGCTGATCCACTCGTTCCGGGCCCGGAACTGGAACCTGGCCGCCTGGGGCGCCGCCCTCACGGCGTCGAGCGTCGCAAAGAGCGTGGCGGTGTCGACACCATTGCGCGTGGACTCATTGCTCTCGGTCATTGTCATCGGTTTGTCTCCTTGTCGGGTTGTGGATGTGTGACGGTGGTCCGGTCAGGCGACGGCGAGCTGCCGCTGACCGGGCATGGGACGGGCCGCGAGCGCGGCTGCATCGGCTTCGATGGCTCGGCTCAGGCGCTTCTGTAGGGCGACGAACTCGGCCACCGGCGGGTAGCTCGCGAGCGCGCAGGTGATCTCGAATATCTCCCGCAGCGCCTCGTCGCGTTGCCGCTGATAGCCGGCGAGCGCGGCGGTTTCGTACAGCTCGCCGCGCAGGGCAGCGTCGAGGGCGAGCGCCAGCAGCTCCGCGTCACGGAACGCGTCGCTGATGCCGTGCCCGGTGACGGCGTCCCGGTGGTAGCCGGCGTCGCCGACGAGTGCCCACCCCGGACCGAACGCCTGGCGCACCTGGTTGGGCAGGCGCAATGCCCCGCGGACCGGCGACGTGCGCTGGGCGCCGCGCATTCGCGCCGCGAGCTCAGGGGCAGCCTCCGCGAGCATCTCGTCGAAGGCCCCGGCCAGCGACGTCGCCCTCCGGCGGATCGCCTCGGCGTGGCGGGAGGGGTTGCACACCCAGATGCACGCCTCCCCGTCGTTGGTGGGGAACACCCCAGCGAAGGCCCCGTCGCCGACGAAGAACTCAATGCCCGGCCAGGCCGGCCCGGCGTAGTAGGCGTAGTGGGTGGCGCCGTCGGAGTGCCCGGCCGCATCGATGGACGCGCCGACCGAGCGGGCGACGCGTGAGCGCAGACCGTCGGCGCCGACGACGAATCGTGCGTCGAGCTCGAGCCGGGCGCCGTCAGGGTCCCGGGCGGTCACGCCGACGACCCGGCCGGCTTCGTGGCGAAGGCCGGTCACGGTGATGCCGAAGCGAACCCCGGCGCCCGCGGCCCGGGCGGCGTCGGCAACGACGGTGTCGAGCACACGGCGGCGGGGTGCGACCAGGAGGTCCACGCCCGCGTGCTGCTTGACCTGGCGGGTGACCGACTCGCCGCCGACGTGGAAGGTCACCTGGCGAATCGCGGGCACACCGCTCGCCAGGACGGACTCGAGCAGGCCCCAACGGGAGAGCTGGACGACGCCACTGCGCGAGATGGAGTGCGTCGACAATGTGTCGCTCGGGAACTGCGCACGCTCCAACACGGCCACGTCGTGGCCCATCCGTGCCAGGAGCAGAGCGGTCACGCTCCCCGCCGCACGTGCCCCGACCACGACGATGTCGTGATGGCGGTGGTGGCTGGTGGGCATCGGGATCGTCTCCTTCGTGGCAGACCGCTTGCTCAGCGACTCTGACGGAAAGCGGCGTCGCGACCTTGGAGACGGCGTGGGGAGTGTGTGGAGATCGGCGGAAGCCGCGAGCGATGCCGCGCGTCGTAATCTGGGGGGTTCCGGCCCGCAGTCGACGATCGGCCGGGGTGCGCACGCAGTGCCGCCGCCGTACCGTTGCCGGCGTGGCGGATCGCGGGTGCGGCTCGGTGTCATCGTGATCTACGCGTTCACCGGGTGCGAGCTCGATACCGACACCTACGAGCTTCGGCGGGACGGAAACGTGGTCCGCGTCGAGCCCCAGGTCTTCGACGTGCTCGTCCACCTCATCGAGCACCGCGACCGGGTGGTTGCCAAGGAGGAGCTCCTCGACGAGGTGTGGAAGACGCGCTTCGTGACGGAGTCGACGTTGACGACCCGGATCAAGGAGGTGCGGCGGGCGGTGGGCGACGACGGTCGCCTCCAGCGCGTGGTCCGCACGGTGCACGGGCGCGGGTACCGGTTCGTGGCCGATGTCGCCCAACGCGGTCAGTCACCGCCCGCTGGGTCCGTCGATGCCGTGGCGGCTCTCGGCCGCGAGGCCCAGGATGACGTCCTCGGCCGGTGCATGACCGACGTCGTCGCCGGCGGGCGGTCCGTGGTGGTCGTGAGCGGCGAGCCCGGGATGGGCAAGACCATGCTCGTCGACGCCATGGCGGCACGGTGGCGAAGCTCCGGCTATCGCCTGCTGGTCGGGCAGTGCGTCGAGTATCGGGGGGTCGGCGAGCCCTACCTTCCGCTCCTCGAGGCCCTCGCCGAGGCCGCGACACAACCCTACGGCCCGGTGCTCGTCGAACTGCTGTCGGATCGGGCCCCGACATGGCTGGTGCAGTTGCCGTGGCTCGTGGCGGACGACGAATTCGACGCACTTCGGCGCCGTGTCCTGGGGAGCACGCGGGAACGGATGCTCAGGGAGATCGTGGAGGCGCTCGAGGCGCTGACGGCCGATCACCCGGTCGTGTTGATCCTGGAGGACCTGCAGTGGAGCGACCCCTCGACGATCGACGTCCTCGCCGCGCTCGGGCGCCGGCGCACCACGGCACGCCTGCTCGTCGTGGTCACATGCCGGACGGCGGAAGTGGCCGCCACCACATCGGGTCTGCTCGACGTGCTGCACGACCTCCGTCTCCACGGTGCGGTGACGGAGATCGAGCTGCCGCCGCTCGACGAGCGCGCAGCCGCACAGCTCGTAGGTAGGCGCTGCGGTGCGGAACCGTCGTCCGAGCTGATGGGGGTCGCCAACCGCCGTGCGGCCGGCAACCCGTTGCACCTGCAGAGCCTCGTCGACGAATGGCTCGAGGAGGGCCTGATCGCCATCGACGGCGGAGCGTGCACGCCCACGGTCGACGTCGGTGAGCTGGCCGCAGTGGTGCCAGGATCGCTCCGGCAGCTCATCGAGCAGCGTCTCGGCCACGCCCCCGCCGCAGACCAGGAACTGCTCGAGGCCGCGTCGGTCGCCGGTCGGCAGTTCTCCGCGGCCTCGACCGCCGCGGCCTTGGGGATCGATCCCGAGGAGAGCGAGGCCCGCTGCTCGCATCTCGCGCGCCGGTCGCTGCTCATCGCGGCGGCCGGTGAGCACACCTGGCCGACGGCACGGTCGCGGCCACCTTCCAGTTCGACCACGACCTGTACCAGGAAGTGGTGTACCAGCGCGTGCCGCCCCAGCGCCGCGCCCGGCTCCATCTGCAGATCGGTCGCCGCCTGGAGGAGGGCTACGGCGCGGCCGCTCCCGACCACGCCGCCGAGTTGGCGATGCACTTCATCCGCGGCCGCGACGCGACCCGCGCTGTCACACACGTAGCGCACGCGGCGCGGCACGCCATGAGCCGCAACGCGCACGTGGAGGCGCTGGAGCACGTCCGCGTCGGCCTCGACCTCGTGACCTCCATGAACGAAGGGCACGAGCGCCACGAACATGAGCTCGCGCTCCAGGCGATCCTCGGGCCGTTGCTCATCGCCACGCGCGGCTGGGCCGCACCCGAGGTGGAGGCCGCCTACCAGCGCGCCCACGAGCTGGCCCGACGTTCTGCGGACCCCGCTCGAGCGCTGCCGCCCATCTTCTACGGTCTCGGCAGCCTGTACGAGAGTCGCGGGGACTACCGGCGTGCCGCCGAGGTCCTGCAGCAGGTGCTCGATCTCGGGGACATCGGTGACGACGCCGCTCACCACATGGGCTCACATGACCTGCTCGCGTGTTCCATGTTTCACCAGGGCAGGTTCGATCGAGCGGTGGTCCACGCCGAAACGGGGTGGGAGCTCTACGACCCCCGTCTTCACCTAGAGCTCCAGGCCCGCTACGGCTACAACCCTGGCGTGGGCTGCCTCACGTGGGGGGCCTTGTCGTCCTGGTATCTCGGGGAGAGCGAGAGAGCGACCAGCCTGATGGCCGACGCCCTCGCCCTCGCTCACGACGCCGACCACACGTTCAGCCTCGCGAGCGCCCACGAGCAGGCGGCGGTCCTCCACCAGCTACGCGACGAACCCGAGTTGGTGCTCGACCACGCCGGTACCGCGCTCGAGCTGGCGCGCGCCCAGGGCTTCACGCCGCAGGTCGCCATCGCGCAGGTCCTGTGGGGATGGTCCCGGGCCGCACAGGGGGGAACCGCGGAGGGCGTCGACGACCTGCGCGAGGGCATCGAGACGTATCGCGCCACCGGCGCGCGCATGGATCTCCCGTACTACCTCGGGCTTCTCGCCGACGCCTGCCTTCGGGCCGGTCGGATCGACGACGGTCTTACCGCCGTCGACGAGGCCCTGGCCGAAAGCGGCGACCGCGACTACTGCCATGCGTCGGAGCTGCATCGCCTGCGCGCCCAGCTGCTCGCGCAGAGCGGCGCCGACGACGGCGACGTCATCGCCGAGCTGGTTCGAGCTCGCGACATCGCTCGCCGCCAGGGTGCGCCTCCGCTCGAGCAGCGGGCTTCCCGCGTGCTCCGGCAGGTTGAGCCAGACGCCCCCGTTCCCGAATCCACGGCTGGGTAGCCGTTCACCGGACCGAAACCCACTGCGGAGCCCGCGCCGTTTGGAGCTGCGGGTTCGGGGTAGCCGATGAGATGAGCGGGTTGACGATCGCGGCGCTGGAGCCCGCCTTTGCTGTCCGGGATGCGTCGGGGCCCATCGTGATGACCGCCATCCACGCGGGCCATGACCTGCGGCCAGAGCTGGCCGACCTGATCGCCGTCGACGAGGCGACCCGGCGCCGGGAAGAGGATCCGTTCACGGACCGCCTGGCGGTGGCCGGGACCCGGATCACCGTTCACCGGTCGAGGTTCGAAGTGGACCTCAACCGTCGCCGGTGCGACGCCGTCTACCGCAGACCTGGGGACGCGTGGGGTCTCCACGTGTGGAAGCGGCCGTTGCCAGCCGCGGCCGTGGAGCGGTCGCTGGCTGTGTACGACCAGTTCTACGCCGCGCTCGCCGACCGGCTGGACGGCCTCGCCGCTCGGGGGGCCTTCGTGGTCCTCGACATCCATTCGTACAACCATCGGCGCAACGGGTCTCCGGCTCCGCCGGCCGAGTATCCGGAGCTCAACGTCGGGACCGGGACGCTCGACCGTGGGCGCTGGCACCGTGTCGTCGATGGCTTCATCGACCAGATGCGCGCGCAGCACGTCGCCGGGCGCACGCTGGACGTCCGGGAGAACGTCCGCTTCCGGGGAGCCCACCTGGCGCGGTGGATCCACGAGCGCTACCCCGACACGGGGTGCGCGTTGGCGCTCGAGTTCAAGAAGGTCTTCATGGACGAGTGGACCGGCGAGCCTGACGACGACCACATCACCGAGCTCGGACATGCGCTTCGAGCCGTGGTCCCACGGCTGGTGGACCTGGTCGCCGAGGGCGCAGCATGACCCAGGCCGAGGGGCTGTCGGCGGGCGATCTCGCGGTCGACCGCGAGCTCGCAGACATCGCTCTCGGATACCGGTTCCTGCTGGACGTCACGCCCGTGAACCTGATCGACGCACGTCGCCGCTTCCTCGATCGGGGGACGCCACCGGAGTTCCGCTACCGGCCGCTCGAGGACGACGTCGACGTGGTCGCCAACCGGTTGGCGAACGTCGACACGCACGCTGTGGAGGACACAACGCTGTCGCACCTGCTGCAGGCCAAGCACCGCGAGGTCGGTCTGCAGATCGAGATGCTGCGGTGCCGAGGTTCGACGGACTTCCTCCCGCTCAGCACGGAGCTCTACGGGGCGGTGAGCCCGATCCTGCTCGCTGCGGCCGAGCAGCTGCTCGACGAGATCGCGATGCCGCCTCGGGATGGGGACCGGTCGGTCGACGCGGTGACGTTCGCGCAGTTGGCCGAGGCCGAGCTGGACCGCTACCGGCAGGCGCTCCCGGACCTCGACGTCCACGTGGAGGTGCGCGACGACGGGACCGGCGTCATGGTGACCAACGGCGACATCTTGATCGCGTCGACGGCCAGTGTCCCGGCGTCGGGGGTGACGGGGCTGTTGCAGCACGAGGTGGGCACGCACGTGGTCACCTTCGTCAACGGCACGCATCAACCGTTGCGGCTGTTCGCCGCCGGTCTGGCCGGTTACGAGGAGACGCAGGAGGGACTGGCCGTCCTCGCCGAGCACCTGGTCGGGGGCCTGTCCGCCGCCCGCCTGCGGCAGCTCGCGGCGCGTGCGGCCGCCGTCCACCAGATGGTCGAGGGCGCGTCGTTCGCGGACGTGCATCGCGCGCTGACCGGCTACGGCGTCCCGCGCGTGTCGGCGTTCAACATCGCCGCCCGAGTCTTCCGGGCGGGTGGGCTGACCAAGGACGCGGTCTACCTCCGGGGCCTGATCGACCTCATGGCCCATCTCAAGGCGGGCGGCAACCTCGACGTGCTCTGGCTCGGCAAGATGGCCTTGGCCGACGCCCCGCTAGTGGAGCAGCTCACGTCGCGGGGTGTGCTTCACGAGCCGGTCCTGCGGCCCCGTTACCTCGACGACCCGGCAGCACAGGCGCGACTGCGCCAGGCTGGCGCGGCCACGTCGTTGGTCGATCTGATCGGAGAGCCCCAATGAAGGTCGGCTTCGTCGTCAACAGCCTCGAGACCGAGAATCCGCTCTATACCACCGTCCAGCTGGCGATGGCCGCCCACCGGATGGGGCATGAGACGTGGCTCATCGGTGTCGACGACTTCTCGCAGCGGCCGGACGGGTCGATAGCGGCCTGTGGGCGGGCCGCCCCCGGTCGCACCTACAAGTCGCCGACCTCGTACCTCGACAAGCTGCGGGGAGACCAGGGCGTCGAGGAACGCATCTCGGTCGACGCGCTCGACGTGGTGATGATGCGCAACGATCCCGCGGAGGACGCCGTCGAGCGGCCCTGGGCGGTCACGTCGGGGATCCTCTTCGGCCAGCTGATGGTCGCACGCGGCACCCTGGTCCTCAACGACCCGACCAACCTGGCCGACGCCGTCAACAAGACCTACTTCCAACACTTTCCGGAGGCGGTCCGGCCCGCCACGCTGATCTCCCGCGATGCCGACGAGATCTCGGCATTCGTCGACGACATGGGCGGTAGCGCGGTGCTGAAGCCCCTGCAGGGCTCGGGTGGCAGCGGTGTCTTCCTGGTTTCCAGCGACGAATCGCCCAACCTCAACCAGATGATCGAGGCCATCTCCCGGGACGGCTACATCGTCGCCCAGGAGGTCCTGCCCGAGGCGTCGGAGGGGGATGTCCGCATGTTCGTCATGAACGGCGAACCCCTGATGCGGGACGGCACGTACGCGGCGTTCCGGAGGGTCAACCGGTCCGCCGACCTCCGATCGAACATGACCGCCGGTGGCAAGGCCGAGAAGGTCAAGGTCACCGACAGCATGCTCGAGGTGGTCGAGGTGGTCCGGCCCAAGTTGCGGACCGACGGGATGTTCCTCGTCGGCCTCGACGTCGTCGGCGACAAGCTGATGGAGATCAACGTCTTCAGCCCTGGCGGGCTCCACACGTGCGGAAGGCTGTACGACACCAACTTCGCCGAGACGGTGATCGACGCCTTGGCGTACAAGGTCGATCTGCGGAACCACTATCCGACCGGCCTCAGCAACGCCACCGTCGCCACTCTCTGAGGCACTCTCGGGCGCCCAGGGCCTCAGGGACGGATGATCGGGGCCTCGGCGGCGTGGCGGGCCCGCAGCTCCGCGTCCCAGTCGCCGCTGCAATAGACGGTCAGCTCGGAGATCCGGCCACCCCGCACCTCGCACAGCAGGATCTTGCGATCGGTCATCTCGTCGCCGTTCTCGTCGTGCCGGCCGACGAATTCGGTGACGAACCCGGTCGCGGTCGGAATCGTGCGCACGACCGTCGTCTCGGCGCCTTCGGGCATGTAGCCGCCCAGCCACGCGGAGAACGCATCTCGCCCCTGGAGCTGGAACCGCCACAGCGGTGGGTGCCCGTCGAGGAACAGGTCGTCGGTGAGCACGTCGTTGGCCTTCCCCGTGCGGAACACGTCCGCGAGCCGTTCGCTCAGCTCCTGGGCGGTGCCGTCGTCGATCGGGGTCATCGCGGTTGCCGTCATGTCGTCCTCCTCGTTGCGATCGGGCGTCGAGAGCGACGCTACGAACCCGACGCACACCGCGACGTCGGTCGAACCAACGATTTCCGAGCGCGGCGCGCCTCAGCAGAACCACCTAGTCGACCGCCTCCAGGCTGGGAAGGGCGCCGCATCGGCAATACTGGCGCGGTGTGGCGAGCGATCGACGACGCTCGGGCGGCGTTCGAGCGTCACGACTGGAGCGAGACGCACCGGCGCCTGGCCGGGGTGCCGGTCGACGACCTCTCGGTCGAGGACCTCGACCGATTCGCCACCGCCGCCTACCTGACGGGCCGCGACGAGACCGCATTCGACCTCTGGGCTCGTGCACACCGCGACTGCGCACAGGCCGACGAGATCGAGCTGGCGGCCCGCTTCGGCCTCCGTCTGGCGCAGACGCTGGGGTTCAAGGGCGATGTGGGCCGGAGTGCCGGGTGGGTCGAGCGGGTACGTCGACTGCTGGACGACACCGGCATCGACTGTGTCGAGCTGGGCTACCTCGCGCACGCGTCGGCGATGTGCCGGATCTTCGGGTCCGGCGACTTCGCCGGTGCGCACGAGCTGTTCGTTCATGCGGGCACGATCGGCGCGAGCTACCGCGACCGGGAGCTCGTGACCCTGGCGCGCATCGGTGAGGGCCGGATGCTGATCTACCTCGGGGCGCTCGCCGAGGGGGTGACGCTGCTCGACGAGGCGATGATCTCGGTCGAGGCCCGGGAGATCTCGCCGATCGCCGTCGGGGACGCGTACTGCACGGTGATCGACGCGTGCACCGAGATCTTGGACATGTCCCGCTGCCGGGCCTGGACCGAGTCGTTCTCGCGCTGGTGCGACGAACACGCCGGCCTCGTGCTCTACCGAGGCAACTGCCTGCTGCACCGCGCGCAGGTCCTGCAGCTGCACGGCGACTGGTCCGACGCCGTCGACTCCGCCCGCGGCGCCTGCGAGCGCCTGGCCAAGCCGATCCACCGCCTCACGCTCGGTGGAGCCCACTACGTGGAGGGCGAGCTCCATCGGCTCCGCGGCGAGTTCGACGCCGCCGAGGCCTCCTACCGCAGCGCCAACGAGTACGGCTGCGAGCCTCAGCCCGGCCTGGCGCTGATGAGGCTCGCCCAGAGGCGAACCGACACCGCCGATGCCTCCATCCGGCGGGTGCTCGATGAGGCGGTCGACCCCATCTCCCGGGCGCGAGTGCTGGGCGCCTACGCCGAGATCGTGCTCGCCGCCGGCGACGTCGCTGCGGCGCGGGCTGCGGCCGAGGAGCTCACGGCGGTGGCGGCCGAGCTCGGATCACCGTTCCTCCAGGCACACGCGGCGCACGCGACGGGGGCCGTCCTCCTCGCGGAGGGCAGCGCAAAGGATGCCCTCCAGGCATCCCGTCAGGCGCTGCGGCAGTGGACCGAGCTCGAGGCGCGGCACGAGGCGGCCCGGACGCGCGTGCTCATCGCCGATGCGTGCGCAGCCCTCGGCGACGCCGAGGGAGCCGAGCTCGCGAGGAGCGCCGCCCGGTCGACCTTCGAGGCGCTCGGCGCGGCTCCCGACCTGGTCCGGCTCGAGGGGGGCGACGAAGCGGGCCGCCCGGACGGCCTCACGTCCCGGGAGCTCGAGGTGCTGGGCGTGCTGGCGCAAGGCAAGACGAACCGGGCCATCGCCGAGAAGCTGTTCATCAGCGAGAAGACCGTGGCGAGTCACGTCAGCCACATCTTCACCAAGCTCGGCGTGTCGTCGCGCGCCGCCGCGACCGCCTACGCCTACGACCACGAACTCGCCTGACGAGCGGCGCACCGGCTGGCCGGTCGCCACTCGTGCTCGCGTCAGGCCGGCGCAGAGAGCCCCTCGATGGCGCCCTGGAGGCGGGTCTGGAGCACGGTCGTGGTCACATCGCCGCGGCTGCGCTCGAGAACCGCCCGCAACGCGTCGAGCGTCCGGCGCAGCCCGTTGGTCAGCGCGTCGGGGTAGTCGACGACGACCAGCGCGTCGTAGACCTCGTCCATGGCGGCCAGCAACGACTCGCCGAGCTCCACCTCGCCTTCCCGCAGGCGATCGAGTAGGTGGCGCCGCAGGTCGCTGGCGGCCTCGGCCACGCCCCGCATCCACGCCGACGCAGCGACGCCCAACTCGGCGGGCGTCGGCATGGGGCCCCCGGCAACCAGGGCCGCGACGGCACGGGCCTCCGTGTACTCCTTCTCGGCATCGTGGAGGAAGCCGGCGTACCCGACCGCGGGGAAAGGTGACAGCACCCGCTGCGCCTCCCGCAGCGCCGCCTCGGCGCGGTCGGCCAGGGCCCCGGCGGCGTCGGCATCGAGCCTGTGGATCGCCCGGATGCTCGACCCGGCAGCCCGGATCACGCTGCGGCACGACACGAGCGCGGCCTCGCGTGCCTGGTTGGCCTCGGCCAGCGCCTCGTCGATGGCCGCGACCGCGCCGGCCAGGCTGTCGCGGCGGGCCTCGCGCCCAGCGTCGGATGCGGACATCGTCGGTCGGCGAGCTAGCGGGCGGTGCCGGTGCCCAGCACCACCACCGCCGGACGCGGTGCGCGGATCGGGGCCAGGTAGCGCACCTTCTGGAGCCGCTCGGCGAGCCGACGCTGACGTTGCACCAGAAGCGCCAGGTAGGTCAGCAGCAATCCGCCGGCAACTCCCGGCCCGATCCACCAGGCGCGGCCGAGCAGAACGGCCGGCGCCACGCTGCCGATGGCCAGCACGGTCAGGCCGGTGAGAATGTGACGCCGCCGGTGGTACGAGCCGGCACGGGCGGACGATGGCGGGATCGGGGCCCGGCCCGAGCCGGTGGCGACCAGCGACCGCCGGCGGGCCAGCTCGTCGCCGTCCGAGAGCCGACCTGTGCCGCCGGCCGGCCCACCCGCACCGCCGTCCTCGCCGATCTCGTCGGCCAGGTCACCGGCGTCGTCGTCCTCGTAGCCGCTGAAGGCGTCCGTATCCACGGGGCGATAGCCGGGAGACGTTCGTGCGAGCGACCACAGCTGCCGCCGGAACGTGACCATCGAGGCGGTGGGCCGGGCTTCGCGACGGCTCTGCAACCAGGGTGGCAGCAGCACCGCTGCCCAGATCACACCGAGAAGCAAGAAAGCAGGCACGGCATCCACTCCGAGGTCTCGCTGGCGACCGTACAGGTCGCCGTCGCGGACGCGGTGGATGCTGTTTGACCTGCGCTTACAGGCCGAGCTCGGCGTCGAGGCCGTCGCTGCGCCTGTAGGTGCCGCTGCGGCCGCCGGTCTTCTCCCAGAGCGCGATGTCGCCGATCGTCATGCCGCGGTCGACCGACTTGCACATGTCGTAGATCGTGAGACAGGCCACCGAGCAGGCGGTCATCGCCTCCATCTCGACGCCCGTCCGATCGATGGTCTCGACCTGGGCCTCGACCTCGATGTAGTCGTCCTCGATGCGGAAGTTGACGAGCACGCTGCCCACGAGCAGCGGATGGCACAGCGGGATCAGCTCGGGCGTGCGCTTCGCCGCCTGGATGCCGGCCACCCGGGCGACGGCGAGCACGTCACCCTTGCTGATCGCCCCTCGGGCCACCAGCGACGTGGTCTCGGGCCGCATGTGCACCCGCCCCCGCACGACGGCTCGGCGGTGGGTCGGCTCCTTGGGCGTGACATCGACCATCCGGGCTCTGCCCAGTGGGTCGAGATGGGTGAGCCCCCGGTCGGACATGGGCCCCACACTAGTGGCCCCAGCAGGGACAACGTTCATCCCCCCGCCGGCGGCTCGAGCGAGGCACTAGCCGCCGATCTGGCTCATCGACCGGCGCGGGCGCACGAACTGCACCTGTCCGATCATGTGCCCGGCCCACTTGCCGGCAACGCAGCGCTGGAGGGCGGCGCCGAGGTCGTCGTCGGAGGCGCCACCCCGAAGCAGGGCGCGCAGATCGACCTCGTCCACCGCGAACAGGCACGATCGGAGCTGACCGTCGGCGGTGAGGCGGATCCGGTCGCACGAGCCGCAGAAGGGTCGGGTCACCGAGGGGATCACGCCCACCTCACCCATCCCGTCGCGGTACGCGAAGCGCTCGGCCGGCTCGTGGCCGCGTTGGATGGCTTCGACGGGGAAGATGGCATCGATCGTGCGCAGGATCTCGTCCTGGCTGACCACGGCGTCGGACTCCCACCGCTGGTCGGCGTCGAGCGGCATCCACTCGATGAACCGCACGACGACCCCCCGGTCGCGACCGAACGTCGCCAGGTCGAGGACCTCGTCGTCGTTCATGCCCCTCATGACGACCGCGTTGACCTTCACCGGATCGAGCCCGGCCTCCTTGGCGGCCTCGATGCCGTCGAGCACGTTGCCGAGCTCGTCGCGGCGCGTCAGCTCGACGAACCGGTCGCGGCGCAACGTGTCGAGCGAGATGTTGACCCGCCGCAACCCGGCGGCGACCAGGTCGCCGGCCATCGTCCGCAGCGTGGCGCCGTTGGTGGTGAGTGCGACATCGGCGCCCAGCGCTGCCAGCTTGCCGACGAGAACGGGCAGATGCGCGCGCACGGTCGGTTCGCCACCCGTGAGCCGGATGCTGTCGATGCCGAACCGCTGCACGCACACCCGGGCGATGCGCTCGATCTCCTCGAAGGTGAGCACCTGGTCACGCGGGAGCCACTGCATGCCCTCGGCCGGCATGCAGTACGTGCAGCGGAAGTTGCAGCGGTCGGTGACCGAGATCCGCAGGTCACGGTGCACACGGCCGAAGCCGTCGACGAGCGGTCCACTGACCATGGCTCCAACCTAGTGCCACGGGCGCCGGTCCCCGCCCTCGGAGGCATCAGCGGACAGTCATGTCCTCTCGGCTCACGGTGGTCAGCGTTGCTGGGAGGCCCAGCCGTTGGCCTGCGGCCCAGCAACAAATACCCACGCGGGGTGCCCTTCGGAGCGCCCTATCCGCTGGGCCTCTCAGGCCCATTCCTGTGTCGGCGGATCCTCCAGGAGGATGACCTCCACCTGGCCGCCGAGCCGCACGCCGTCGCCATCGGGGACCACCGCCAGGGCGTTGGCCCGGGCCATCGCCGCCAGCTGGTGCGAGCCCTGGCCACCCGACGAGCGCACGTGCAGGACCCCCCGCTCGCCGGCCGTCGCCACCACACGCACGAGGTGGACCTTGCCGTCGGGCCGGCGGGACAGCGCCTCGTCGGCAGTGGCCGTCAGCCGCGGCCGGTGGAGCCGCGGATGCGGGTGCCCGGCGAGCCGGCGCAGCCCGGGTCGGGCGAACAGCTCGAAGCTCACGAGCGACGACACGGGGTTGCCGGGAAGGCCGAAGATCGGCACGCGCCGCCGTCCGCCGCCCCCGGCGCGGACGACCCCGAACGCCAGGGGCTTGGCCGGACGGATCGCCACCTGCATCCAGCGCATCCTTCCGATGCGATCCAGAACCACCTTGACGAGGTCGATGTCTCCCATCGACACCCCGCCACTGGTGAGGACCGCATCACACGTCGCCGCACCCCGCTCGAGGCCCTGCGTAATGGCGGCCTCGTCGTCGGCGACCCGGCCCAGGTCTACGGCGTCGAATCCGCCCTGGGCCACCAGCGCCAGCAGCGCCGGGCGATTGCTGTCGCGGATCTGTCCCGGCTGGAGCGGGCCCGGGCCGACCACCAGCTCGTCGCCGGTCGACATCACGCCCACCCGGGGCCGCGGGTGCGCCTCGACCTCGTCGATCCCGAGTGATGCGAGCACGCCGAGGCGGGCCGGTGTCAGCTCGTCTCCCGCGCCGAAGACCCGCTGGCCGGCGTGGAGGTCCTCGCCCACCGCCCGCACGTGGTTGCCGGGATCGACCGACACCTGGATCTCGACGGCCTTGCCGCCGTCTCGCCGCTCGGTCCGCTCCACCATCACCACGGCGTCGGCGCCCTCGGGCATCGGGGCCCCCGTGAAGATCCGCATCGCCTCACCGGCCTGGAGAGGTCGCGGGGCCGGGTGACCCGCCGCCACCTCGGCCACCACCGGCAGGGTCACCGGAGCGGCGGCCACGTCGGCGGCCCGTAGCGCGTAGCCGTCCATGGCCGTGTTCGCGAATGGCGGCACCGGCTCCCTGGCCACGACGTCCGCCGCCAGCACGCATCCCACGCCCTCGGTGGTGGCCATCCTCGCCGGCGCGAGCGGCGGGCAGCCGGCGAGGACGTGGGCGATGGCGTCGTCGAGGGGGATCATCGCGCCCACTACACGAGCCCCCGGCGGCGGACTGCGTCGGCGAGGTAGGACGCGAACTCGGGACCGAGGTCGTCGCGGTCGAGCGCCAGCTCCACGGTGGCCCGCAGGTAGTCGAGCTTCTTGCCGATGTCGAAGCGCCCGTGCTCGAACACGAACCCGTGCACCGGCTGGTCCTCCAGCAGGATGGCGATGGCGTCGGTGAGCTGGATCTCGCCGCCCACGCCCGGCTTCGTGCGGTCGAGGGCGTCGAAGATCTCGGGCGTGAACACGTAGCGGCCGACCACGGCCAGGTCGGAAGGGGCGTCCTCGGGCTTGGGCTTCTCGACGATGCCCCGCAGCCGCACGAGCCCCTCGTCGGCCGGCTCGGCGTCGACACAGCCGTACGAGGAGATCTCCTCGATCGGGAACCGCTTGACGGCGATGATCGAGCTCCCCGTCTGCTGGTGGGCGGCGATCATCTGCTCGAGCACCCGGAACCGTTCGTCCATGATGTCGTCGCCGAGCATCACGGCGAACGGATGGTCGCCGACATGCTTGCGCGCCACCGACACCGCGTGGCCCAGACCCAACGCCTCGCCCTGCCGCACGTAGTGGATGTCGGCGAGCTCTGCCAGGCGCCGGATCTCCTCCAGCTCCTTCAGCTTGCCGGCCGCGTCCAGCGACGCCTCGAGCTCGATGGAGCGATCGAAGTGGTCCTCCAGGCTGCGCTTGCCCCGGCCCGTGATGATCAGGATGTCGTCGATTCCGGCCCGGACCGCCTCCTCGACCACGTACTGGATCGCCGGGCGGTCGACGACCGGCAGCATCTCCTTCGGCTGCGCCTTGGTCGCCGGTAGGAAGCGGGTGCCCAGCCCGGCCGCAGGGACCACTGCCTTCCGAACGCTCCTCATCGTGCGCACGCTAGTTGTTCACGCCGCCGTGCCCAGATGGGGCTCCTCGCCGCGCCAGAGCCGCCCGATGTTGGCCCGGTGACGGGCGATCACGACCACCGCGCACCCGGCCAGCGCCGCAACCTCACGTCCCGGCGCCCCCAGCGCGCCGGCAGCCGCCGGGAGGACGGCCACGGCGGCGATCGAGCCCAGCGACACGGTGCGGCTGAGCGCGGTCACCACGCCGAACGCCACCGCCGACGCCAGCGCCGCGAGCGGGAACAAGATCAGCGCCATGCCGGCGCAGGTGGCGACGCCCTTGCCGCCCCGGGACAGACGCGTCAGCGGGGCGACGTGGCCCAACACGGCGGCGACGCCGCACGCCACCCCCAGACCGTGGCCGCCGATGACCCAGCCCAGCCCGGCGGCCACCGCCCCCTTGACCACGTCGCCCAGCAGCGTCAGCACGCCGGCTCGGCGCCCGGCCGTGCGGTACACGTTGGTGGCTCCGGGATTGCCCGACCCGGTGGCGGTGGGATCGACGCCCCGGCGCCGGGTCGCCAGCCAGGCGCTCGGCAAGGTCCCCAGGGCGTAGGCGCCGGCGACGCACGCCGCCGCCACACCCGGGGACGCAGTGGCGACGAGTGACCGGAGCACGCTCACGACGCGGCGATCGTACCGGCCGTGGCGCTAGCCTTGGCACTCTCAAGTCGCGAGTGCTAATTCCAGCCCGACCGCCAGCTCGGCGATCACCAGAGTCCTTGCGGAGTCCTCATGCCCACGTACGAGTACCGCTGCCGGAACTGCGGCGAGCCGCTCGAGGTCGTCCAGTCGTTCACCGACGACCCGCTGACCGAGTGCCCCGCCTGCGGGGGCGAGTTGCGCAAGGTGTTCCAGGCCGTCGGCATCGCGTTCAAGGGCTCTGGCTTCTACAAGACGGACAGCCGGACGGCGGCCAAGTCCTCCTCCTCGTCGGGGTCGGGAACGGACTCCTCGGGCTCGTCCGAGTCGAAGTCGACGTCCTCGGGCCCGAACGGCGACGGCGGCTCGAGCGACGGCGCCAAGTCCTCGCCTGCGTCCTCGCCATCCTCCTCGTCGACCGCGGCCGCCAGCGGCACGTGACGGAGGCGGCGGCGACGGTGCGCCGGGCCGACGTCGGCGTCTACGGCGGCTCCGGCCTGTACTCGCTGCTCGAGGATGTCGACGAGGTCGCAGTCGACACCCCGTTCGGCCCGACCTCGGCGCCGCCGACGATCGGCTCGGTGGGTTCCCGCCGCGTGGCGTTCCTCCCGCGTCACGGCCGCGACCACTCGCTGCCGCCGCATCGGGTCCCCTACCGGGCCAACGCCTGGGCGCTGTGGCAGCTGGGCGTGCGGGCCGTGTTCGCACCGTGCGCGTCGGGATCGCTGCAGCCCGAGATCCGTCGGGGTGACTTCGTGGTCGTCGACCAGATCGTCGACCGGACCTATGGCCGCGACGCCACCTTCCACGATGGCCCCGGCACGCCGGCCGGATTGGCGCCCGTCGATCACGTGAGCTTCGCGGCTCCCTACCACGCCCGCCTGCGCGCCGCCGCGGTCGAGGCGTGCCGCGCCGAGGGCGACGCGGTCCACGACGGCGGCACGGTCGTGGTGATCAACGGGCCCCGATTCTCGACCAGGGCCGAGTCGCGGTGGTATGCGGCCCAGGGCTGGCAGGTCGTCAACATGACCCAGATGCCCGAGGCGGTGCTTGCGGCCGAGGCGCACATCCCCTACGCGGCCATCGCCCTCATCACCGACTACGACGTGGGGCTCGAGGGCGTCCCGGGTATCGAGCCGGTGACGATGGACGAGGTTTTCGCCATGCTCGAACGCAACGCGGAGGCGGTGCGCAAGGTGCTGTTCCGGGCGATCGGGCTGCTTCCCGACGACATCTTCACCGGGTAGCGCCTCCCCCGCCGGGGCACGATCGGACCCGACTCCGCTGCGCTAGCCTCCACCCCGGCTTCCCCCGCTGGTCGTGCCGATCCCGCCGTTCCGGAGGAAGCCGTGTGCCCTCACCCCGTGTTTCTCGGCGTACGCGCCCGGCGCACCCTCGCCCGGACGGTCGTCCGCCGGGCTGTTGTGCTGGGGCTCGCCATCGTCACCGGGTTGGTCGTCATCTCGCTGGTGTCCTCCGCCGAGGCCGCTCGCCAACACTGGGGCCGCGCCCGGCCGGTGGCGGTCGCCACCCGCGACCTGGCCCCCGGCGACGTGGTCGATGCCTCGACGGTCGAGGTGCGCCGCCTCCCCGAGGCGGCGGTGGCCCCGGGCGCCCTGGCAGAGCCCCCGTCCGGCTCGGTCGTGCGCCAACCGGTGGCCGCCGGCGAGGCTCTCGTGGCCGAGCGGTTGGCACCCGAGGGACTGACGGGCGTGGCGGCGCTCGTGCCGGTCGGACACCGGGCGGTGGCGATCCCGATCGGCCCGCTGGCCGCCCCGCCGCTCGCGATCGGCGACCTCGTCGACGTGCTGGCCGTCGTTCCCGTGGTGGCGGATGAACCGCCGCGTCAGTCGGAGGACCAGCCGTCGTTCCCGTTGGTCGAAGCGGCGGTGGTGGTCGACGTGGGCGAGCAGTCGATCGCCATCGCCGTTCCCGAGGCCGACGCAGCCCGCGTCGCGTGGGTGCTCACCAACGGGTCGATCGTGCTCGCGCTGACCGGCGCCTGATCACCGGAACGAGCTGGCGAGGATCAGCAGGATGAGGGTCCCGACGATGATGCGGTAGACGACGAACGGCAGGAACGAGTGGGTGCGGATCAGCTTCAGCGTGCCCCACACCGCGACGTAGCCGGTGATGCCCGAGGCGACGATCCCCCAGATGAATGGCGCCCGGAAGTCCGCCGGGATGCCGCCCTCGCTCGACACGTCGAACCACTTGAAGACGATGGCGCCGAACGTGATGGGCAGGCTCATGAGGAAGGCGAAGCGGGCGGCGCCGTCGCGGCCGAGGCCGGAGAACCGGCCGACCGTGATGGTGACGCCCGAGCGCGACAGGCCGGGCTGCAGGGCCAGGGACTGGGCCGCGCCCATCGCCAGCGCGTCGCGCAGTCCCACCTCGTCGATCGTCCGCTTGCCCCGCACGCCGTCGGCCCATGCCAACGCCAGCGCGCCGACGATCATCATCACGGCGATGAGCCAGATCTGGTCGGTGTTCTCCTCGATGGTGTCGGCCAGCAGCGCGCCGGTGATCGCCGCCGGCACCGCCGAGAGCGCCACCAGCCAGGCGAGCCGGCCGTCCGTCGAGCGCGGGGCCCGTACGGCCGCCCGGGACAGGCGCACGATGTCGTGGCGGAAGTAGGCGATAGCGCCGCCCAGCGTGCCCAAATGGAGTGCCACGTCGAAGGTCTTCTGCAGCGACTCGTTGCCGGCGAAGTCGTCCCAGCCGAACAGCCACGGAACGATGATCAGATGGCCCGAGGAGGAGATCGGGAGGTACTCGGCAAGCCCCTGGGCGATGCCTAGGACGATGGCGTGGAGGATCGACACGTTTATCGGTGGTCAGGGCCCGCACCCAGGTTGGCTCGGATCATCGGAAGCGCACGATGCTCACCGACCGAGGGCCCTCCGCGCAACCCCCGCCCCGGATTGCAGCTCAGCGACCGCTGAGCGTGACCCCCGGGATCACGAGGGCGGCGGCGCCGGTGCCGCCCGGCGTCCACTCCCGGTCGCCCCCGACGGCACTCACGTCGAGCAGCAATCGCTGGAGCGTCGACGCGATCGTGGCCTCCCGGATCGGCTCCGCCCACTGGCCGCCGCGCACCATCAGGCCCTCCACCCCCACCGAGAAATCGCCCGACACCGGGTTGACGCCCGAGTGCAGTCCGGTCATGGACTGCACGAGGACGCCGTGGTCGACGGCAGCGATCAGGTCGTAGAGGCTGCCGGTGCCGGTGGCGAGCGCCAGTGCCTGGGCGCCGACCCCAGGGGTGGACCGGTAGCCCCGGACGGCCGAGGCGGTCGAGGGAACACCGGCGCGGCGGCCCGTCGTCGTGTTGTGGAGGAACCCTTGGAGCACACCGTCGACGATCAGCGGCACCCGCCGCGTCGCCAACCCCTCGCCGTCGTGGGAGTCGGCCCCGAGCGACATCGGGTCGGTCGGATCGTCGACGAGCGTGACCAGCGGCGACGCGATCGGCTCGCCCGTGCGGTCGGCGAAGGGCGAGCGCTGCTTGAGCACGGACTCCCCGTTGAGGGTGCCGGCCACCACGCCGAGCAGGGTCGCCGCCATCCGGGGCTCCAGGACGAGCGTGACGCTGCCGCTGCCCGGTTGAACGGCGCCCAGCAGGCGAGTGGCGCGGTCGACGGCGTGCTCCGCCGCCTCGTCCAGATCCACGTCGTCGGGCTCACGGCCGACCGACACGCCGTAGCCGATCTTGGTCTCGTTGCCGTCGGTGGCGAGCGCCTGCACCGAGAGGTGGCAGATCGTGGATCGCCCGGCCACGGCGATGCCCGTCGACGTGGCCACCGCCGCCTCACCGGCGCCGTCGGCCCACTGAGCGGTGCGCACGCCGCTGATGCGCGGGTCGCGGGCCCGCACCGCCCGCTCCAGCGCCAGGACCAGGTCCACCTTGCGCTCGGTCGGCTGCGCGACCAGGCCCTCGCGCCACAGATCGATCGGCGGCGGTTCCACCCCGTCCGGCTCGGCCAGTCCCACCCAGGGCTCGGGCTGGGCGTAGGCGACGTTGTCGCGGGCCTCGGCCAGGACCTCGGCGATGACGTCGTCGTCGAGCGAACCGGCCCAGGCGAAGCCCTGGCGCCCGTCCTCGATCACCCGAACGCCGATCCCGGCCGACGTGGCCTGGGTCAGGGACTCGATGGCGCCGCCGTGGACCTTCACCGACGTCGACGTCGACCGGCCCACGAACGCCTCGACCTGCTCCCCGGCGCCGGCCGCACCGGCGAGCTTGGTGGCGAGGTCCAGCAGCTCGTTCATTGCTCCCCGCTCTCACTGCCTCGCAGCGGGCCGCTCGGGCTGTCGACGTGTTGTCTCCCGCTCCCACGGCCGCTCGGGCTGTCGACGTGTTGTCTCCCGCTCCCACGGCCGCTCGGGCCGGGCTCGCTCTCACCTTGTTGTCGCGTCACCCTCGACGGACGCTCGCTCATGGTGTTGCGTCAGGCACCCGAGACGGCGACGTCGCCGACGACCAGGGTCATGCCCGCGGCGCTCATCGGCAACCACGTGAGATCGGAGCCAACCGCCACCAGGTCGTGCAGCAGACGCTGGATCGTCGAGGCGATGGTGAACTCGCGCAGTGGTTCGGCCAGCGCGCCGCCCCTGATGCGCAGGCCCTGGGCTCCGGTCGAGAAGTCGCCCGAGACCGGGTTGACGCCAGAATGCAGTCCGGAGACCTCCTGCACCAGCACGCCGTCGCCGACGTCGGCGAGCAGGGCGGCGGCAGCGCGGTCGCCGGGCGTGAGCGCGACCGCTCGACAGCCGGCCGTCGGCGTGGACTTGAACCCGGCCCGCACCGCCGAGCCCGTCGAGTGCGTGCCCATGCGGCGGGCGGTCCACGTGGAGTGGACGAAGCCCCGCAATACGCCGCCCTCGATGAGCGGCACCGGACGGGTGGCCAGCCCCTCCGCGTCGACGGGCGATGCACCCCACGACCGGGCGTCGGTGGGATCCTCGACCAGCGTGACGAACGGGACCGCCACCTGCTCGCCCTCTCGCCCTGCGAACAGCGAGCGCGCCTTGATGACCTCCTCGGCGCCGAGCGTTCCCGCCACGATGCCGACGAGCTGGGCTGTCACCCAGGGATCGAGAACGACCGTGAACCGCCCAGAAGGTGGCTTGGTGGCCCCCAGCATGCGCAGCGCCCGGTCAGCCGCGTCGGCCGCCGCGGCCTCGACATCGAGCTCGTCGAAGTCGCGCCCCAGCGAGAAGCCGAAGCCGGTCTGGGTCTCGTCCTCGTCACCCGCCAGGGAGTAGGCCACCAGCTCGCAACCGGTGGCGCGGGAGGTGCGGCGGATGCCCGTGGTCGTCACCACCGCGGTCTCGCCGAGGGAGTCCCCGTAGTCGCAGGACTCGACCCCGGCGATGCGGGGATCGGCCGCCAACAGTGCCCGCTCCAGCTCGACAGCGAGGGCCACCTTGCGGTCGGTGGGCACGTCCGCCAGTCCCGGTCGCCACAGGTCCAGGTCGGAGGGCTCCACGCCGTCGGGCTGGGGTAGCCCTGCGGCCTCGTCGGGCTCGCCGAAGGCGGCGTTGTCGCGCGCCTCGGTCACGGTCTCGGCCAGCGCCTCGGGATCGAACGTGCCGCAGTAGGCGAACCCCTGGCGTCCCTCGTGGACGATGCGCACGCCGACCCCGAGCGAGTCGGCCACGGCCAGCTGCTCGACCTGTCCCTGGTACACGCGTACCTGGGTGTCGGTGGAGCGGCCGACGTACGCCTCCAGCTGCTCGCCGCCGCGCGCCTGCGCGGCGACGGCGTCGGCGACGTCGAGCAGGTCGCTCACGCTGCGGTTCCGCCGACGGTGAGCGCCTTGACCCGCAGGGTCGGAACCCCGTCGCCGACGGGCACGCCCTGGCCGTCCTTGCCGCAGGTGCCGGGGTGGCCCATGGCGAAGTCGTTGCCGACGGCGTCGATGTCGACCAGGACCTTGGGGCCGTTGCCGATGAGGTTGCCCTCCCTGATCGGCTCGGTGATCTCGCCGTTCTCTATGAGGTAGGCCTCGGTCATTCCGAACACGAAGTCGCCGGTGGCCGTGTTCACCTGGCCCCCGCCCAGCGACGACACGTACACGCCGTGGTCGGTCGAGGACACGATGCCCTCCGGGTCGCCCTCGCCCCCCACGAGGTAGGTGTTGGTCATCCGCACCATCGGCAGGTGCTGGTAGCTCTGGCGGCGACCGTTGCCGGACCGCGGGCGCCCGTCCTTGCGCGACCGCAGGTGGTCCCACATGTAGTCGGTGAGTACGCCGTCCTGGATGAGGACGTTGCGCTGGGCGGGTGTGCCCTCGTCGTCGATGGCGTAGCAGCCCCACTCCTCCGCCATCGTCCCGTCGTCGACGAGCGTGACCAGCGGCGACGCCACCTGCTGACCGAGGCGTCCCTTGAACACCGAGGCGCCCTTGTCGATCAGGTCCTTCTCCAGCCCGTGGCCGCAGGCCTCGTGGAACAGCACCCCGCCCCCGCCGGGTCCGATGACCACCGGCAGGGTGCCCGACGGGGCCGGGCGGGCCGCCAGCTTGGTGATGGCGCGGCGGGCGGCGGTGCGGGCGATGTCCTCGACCTGGTAGCGGTCGAACAGCTCGAAGCCGACCGTGCGCCCGAGCGACTCGTAGCCCGTCTGCATGCCGGTGTCGCCGAAGGCCACGGTCGACACCACGAACAGGGTGCGGACCTGATCGTCCTCGGACAGCAGCCCGTCGCTGTTGGCCACCAGGATCCGGCGGCGGGAATCGCCGTAGCGGGCCCTGACCTGGCGGATCGAGCCGCCCTCGGCACGCGCGGCCTCGTCGGCCCGGCGGAGGAGCTCGACCTTCGTGCCCTTGGCCACCGTCTCCGGGAACACGGCGACCTGGTTGGGCCGGGCGGCGGACTGGCGCGTGAGCGCCACCTCGCGCACGCCACCGCCCCCGGACCGGGCCGCGGCGGCCGCTGCCTCGGCGGCGGTGCGCAGGCCATCGTCGGTCAGGTCGGCAGTGTGCGCGAAGCCGGTCGTCTCTCCCACCACGACCCGGATACCGGCGCCCCGGTCGCGGCCCGAAGACAGCTCCTCCACCCGGCCGTCGTCGAGCATCGCCGCCGAGGACCGCTTGTCCTCCACGAAGACCTCTGCGAATTCGCCGCCGGTGCGGAGAGCAGTGGCGAGCGTCCGCTGGATGACCGATTCGTCGAGCACGGGCGACCTCGATTCGCGTGGATGACGGCTGGATCCGGGGCGGGTCCCAGGGGTTGATCCGCAGTGATCGCCGCCGGCTGACCTGGGCCCGGGCGGTTTCGCCCGCCGACGACGTGGATGCGTACTGTACCCGGGTGCCCCTGGAACCCGGCCTGTCCGCGGCCGTCACCCTTGACGTCGGCGACGACGACACCGCCGTGGCGTTCCGCTCCGGGCAGGTGGCGGTGCTGGCCACGCCTCGCCTGATCGCGCTGTGCGAGGAGGCCTCGCTGCTCGCCGTCGACGGCCGGGTACCCGAGGGACACACGACGGTCGGCATGCGGGTGCAGCTCGACCACTTGGCGCCCACTGCGGTGGGCACGAAGGTGCAGGCCGAGGCCACGCTCGAGAAGGTGGAGGGACGCCGCCTGACGTTCACCGTCTCCGCCACCGACGAGCGAGGGCTGGTGGCCGCCGGCAAGGTGACCCGGGTCGTGGTCGACGTCGACCGCTTCTTGGAGAGGTGCACGTCGTAGGCGCCGTCGAGCCTCTCTCGCCTCGTGGTGGAGCCCCGGAAGGCCGGCAACCAACACCGTGCCGACGATCCCGTCGCCAAGCCGATCGTGTCGACGCTCCACGATGACTGAACCGGACGGCGGGGCGGTGATCCGTCGGGAGGCGCGGGCCTTCGTCGAGCTGCTGGCGGTGTGGGGCTTCGCCATCGCCCAGCCGCTCCTGGACGTTTTCGGCCGCGCCCCCGACCAGTTCGCCTTTCGTGCCGCGGAGCCGGCCACGATCGTCGCCTTCGCCCTGGTCGTGACTCTCGCCGGGCCGATCGCCCTCTGGCTGTTGGAGGTGGTTGCCGGGTTCGCAGACCAACGAGCCCGCCAAATGCTCCACCTCGTGTTCCTCGGCGGGCTCGTCGCGGCCTTCGTCGTGCAGGCGGCCCGGCCGCTGGCCAACGGGCTCGCGCTCTATGCCCTCGGTGCCGCCTCCGGCGCGGCGGCGGTGGTCGTGTACCGACGGGTCCAGGCCGTGCGGGCGTGGCTGGCGTTCGCCGCGTTCGCGCCGGTGGTGTTCATCGGCCTGTTCCTGTTCACCTCCCCGACGTCGCGGCTGCTGGACGACGTCGCCTCTGCCGGCCCCGGCGACGTCGGCAACCCGGTCCCTGTGGTCATGCTGCTGTTCGACGAGCTCCCGCTGGCGTCGGTCGTCGACGAGGACGGCACGATCGACGCCGAGCTGTTCCCCAACCTGGCCGGGCTCGCCGCCGAGAGCACGTGGTTCCGGAACGCCACCACGGTCTCGAGCTCGACGTGGCACGCCGTGCCGGCGCTCGCTACCGGCCAGCTCCCGGATCCGGATGCCGCCCCTGTCGCCGCGGATCATCCCGACTCGCTGTTCACGCTGCTCGGCGATGACTACGACCTGAACGTGGTCGAGTCGATCACCCGGGTGTGCCCCACCGACGTGTGCGACGACGTGATGGTCAGGGGAGTACCGGGCGGCCTGCGGGAGCTGCTACGGGATGCCGGCCGGGTCATGCGAGGCCGGCTCTCGCCGTCGGGGGACGCCAGCGATGCCGTTGCCGGGATGGTGGAGGAGGGCACGTTGCCGGAGCCTTCGGAGCCGACCCGCGTGGAGCCGTCGGACGACGGCTTCGCCGACTTCGAGCTCGACCAACCGGCCCGGTTGCGGGCTTTCACCGACGGGATCGTCGACGACCGGCCGGCCCTGCACTTCCTCCACGTTCTCCTGCCCCACGTCCCGTACCGCTACCTGCCGTCCGGCGCTCGGTACCCCGGGCCGGACCCGGACCTAGGGCGCGACGGCGACCAGTGGACCAGCGAGCCGTGGCCGGTCGACCTCGGCCGCCAACGACACCTCCTCCAGGTCGGCTACGTCGACGCCCTCCTCGGCGAGATCCTCGACACCTTGCGCGACCGAGGCGTTTACGACGACGCCTTGATCGTCGTGACCTCCGACCACGGCATCTCGTTCCGACCCGGCGAACCCATTCGCGGGCTCGAGGGCCAGACCCTGGCCGACGACGTACTCGCCGACCTGGCATGGGTACCCCTCGTCGTGAAGTGGCCGGGCACCACGACCGGGACCGTCGACGACGTCAACGTGCTGAGCATCGACGTCTTGCCGACCATCGCCGACGTCCTCGACGTCGACATCCCCTGGGAGGTCGACGGGCAGTCGGTGCTGTCGGACCCACGCACGGATGGGCACAAGCCGTTCCTTCCGAGCGACGTGAACGCCTTCGGCGTCGCCATCGGCAGCGAGCTGGCCATCGAGGACCGGGCAGACCGGACCGACGTCCTGGCGAACGGCGTCGATCGCTTCCTCGGGGCGGTCGGCGACCCCATGCGCTGGTTCCGCGCGGGGCCCCGGCCCGACCTCGTCGGCACCGAGATCGACGCCGGCAGCGCGGTGGACGCCTCGTTCGTCGATGTCGATCCGGTCGTGGACCGCAGCGTGGGCACGGTGCCGGCGTTGCTCCGGGCGACAGTGGCCGCCGGGGAGGGGGTCGACGCCGGCGACGTCCTCGCCGTCGCCGTCAACGGGGTGGTCGGTGGCACCAGCCCGGCAATGGCCGCCGGCGACGGGCTGACCGCTGCCGTGGTCGTCAGCGATGAGCTCTTCCGAGATGGCGCGAACGAGATCACCGTCCACCGCGTCGGCGCCGGCTGATCCCAGCGCCGGCTGACCGGCGCCGGCTCACGGCAGCCGCGGCAGAGAACCAGCATTGCCGACCCCGGGCAGGCCCTCAGGAGCCCACCGGAGTACCTGACCACATGGGGTCTGCGCCGAGAACGCCCGGTTACGATCCGTCCGATGCGTCCGCTGACGTTCGTGGCCGTGGGGCTGGCGCTGATCGCCATCGACATCCGCACGGAACACCTCGACATCCTTCCCGACGCGCTCGGGTGGGGCCTGGTGGCGTTCGGGGCGTGGCGCCTGTCGCTCACGGTCCCCGCCATCGCCGCGACCGCAACGGCGCTCCTGACCCTGCCGGAAGTGTCGCTGCCGTACCACTTCGTGATGGTCGACCCGGAGACGGGCGAGAGGATCACGCCGCGGCCCGGCGTCGACCTCGCCTACCCCGAGCAGCTCCTCTTCGACGACCTCACGGGCTGGCGCCTGGCTGCGCTGGCCGCCGCGCTCGTCGCCGGTGGTGTGACGATGTGGCTGCTGCTCGGGGCGCTAGCAAAGCGGGCGGCGGCCTGGGAACGAGTGGGCACCGCCCGGCAGATCCGCTGGCTGCGCTGGCTCACCGTCGGCGTGTGGACCGGCCCGATCCTTGTCGTGCTGGTCGTGTCGGCGTCGGCCGAGGACCGGTCGTTCGACCCGGTCTGGAACGGCAGCCTCGAACTGCTGGCCCTGGCCGGCATCGTGGTCATCGGCGCCGTGGTCGCCGTCCTGCTCCGCGAGACCAACCGAGCATGGGCCGTGCCCCGGTGGTCGGCTCATCGGTCGCCTCGGCTGGGGCCGCTGCCACCACGGAACGACGGCCGGCGGCCCGCCTGACCGCCACCGTCATCCCAGGTTGGACGAGCGCGGGTAGACGTCGGCGGGATCGGTGATCACGTTGACCAGGTACGGGACCCCGGACGCAAGGCCGCGGTCGAGCGCCGGACCGACCTCGTCGGGGTCGGTGACGGTCTCGCCGGCGCCGCCCAGCGCCGCCACCACCTGGTCGTAGCGGCAACCGGGCTGGAGGTCTGCGGCCACGTCGTAGCCGTAGAGCGCCTGCATCGGATGCTTCTCGAGGCCCCAGATGCCGTTGTTTCCCACCACCATGACCACCGGGAGCTGGTGGCGTACCAGCGTGTCGGCGTCCAGGAGGGAGAACCCCGCGGCCCCGTCGCCGAGGAGCGCCACCACCTGGCGGTCCGGGTGCGCCAGCCTGGCCGCCATGGCGTAGCCCATGCCGGTGCCGAGGCAGCCGTAGGGCCCGCTGTCCAGCCAGCGCCCGGGCTCGTACACGTCGACGTACTTGCCCGCGTAGGACACGAAGTCACCGCCGTCGCACACCACCACCGCGTCGCGTTCGAGCCGCCTCCGGAGCTCGCCGTAGATGCGGGTCGGCAGGATCGGGGTCGCCGCCGCCGCCAGCAGCGGGACCTCGGACGCCGCCGTGGCCACCTCGAGGTCGCGGACGCGGTTGACCCACGACTCGTGGTCGGTGCGGGGGCCGTCGTAGCCGGCAAGGCCGGCGAGCGTCGTGCGCAGATCACCGGCGACGGTGATCGCGTCGACGTGCCGGGCCCGGCCCTCGTCGCTGTCGACCAGGTGCACGACGGTCGCGCTGCCGAACCGGCCGAACGACAGGCGGAAGTCGAGCGGCGTGCCGGCAACGACAACCACGTCGGCCTCGGTCTTCAGCAGGCTGCGGGTTCGGCTGGCGACCAGCGGATGGTCGGCCGGCAGGCAGCCGCGGCCCTGCCCGTTGACGAACGTCGGCACCCGCAGGTGCTCGACCGCCGCCACGAGCTCGGCCTCGGCCCCGGCCCACCACACGTCGCTGCCGGCGACGAGCATGGGGCGCTCGGCCTGGGCGATCAGCCGGGCCGAGGCGGCGACCTGGTCGGGGTCGGGGTCGGCCGCCGACGGCACAGCCGCCGGCAGGATCGCCGCCTCCCCCTCGGCAAACACCACGTCGATCGGCAGGTCCACGAACACCGGTCCCCGGTGCGGTGTCAGCGCCGTGGCGGCCGCCTCGTGGACCACCGCCGGGATGTGCTCCACGGCGGAGACCGTGCGGGCGAGCTTGGTGACCGGAGCCAGCAGGGGCACATGGTCGAGCTCCTGCAGCGAGCCGGAACCCCAGCGGGCCTGTGGGGCTCGGCCACCCAGCACCACGACGGGCGAGCCGTTGAAGTGCGCCTGGGTGATGGCCGACATGCCGTTCGTGACGCCGGGACCGGCAGTGAGCACGGCGAGCCCCGGCCGGCGGGTCAGCCGGGCGTAGCCCTCGGCAGCGAAGGCGGCGGTCTGCTCGTGCCGCACATCGACGATGCGGGTGGGCGGATCGCGCTTGACCGCGGCGTCGTAGAGCGGGAAGACGTGCCCACCCGAGAGGGTGAACAGCGTGTCGATACCGAAAGGGCGAAGGGCGGCCAGTGCCAGCTCGCCCCCGTGGTCGCGAACCGTGGTTCCGGAATCGTGTGCCATGTGACTCCGGAGTCTGCCCGCACGGGGCCACCCATGGCTATCGCTCGCCGCCAGGTGGCGTGATCGCCACCGCACGACCGATGTCGAACAGCTCGACCGTGGTAACGACCCGGCCCGCGCCGGGCCTGCCGGCACCGCCAAGCCGGACCTCCAGGCGGCGGATCACACCGTCGGCATCGATCCACGCGTCGACCGCAAGGCCGGCCACGCCGGCATCGGCGGCGGTCGACAGATGGGTGGCCGGGCTGCCCCGGATCACGTCGCGGCCGATCACGCGTGCGTCGCGGGTCGCATCGCCGACCACCTCGAAGGGGCCGAGCGGGTCGAGGAGCAAGATGGCGGCGTCGCTGCTCGGCCGTCGATCGGCGAAGGCCGCGCGGTCGATCTCGACCCAGTCGTCGGGCGCGCGCCCGAGGGCGGCGGCCAGCGGCCCAGCCTGGGTGTACACCACGTCGTCGGCGGCGATCATGCGGGCGGCAAACGACGCGTCGCCTCCCACCGCCGCGTCACGGGCGCCGACGGCGCCGGCGGCCCCGGTCAGGTCGGCCTCGACCTCCACCCGGGCGACACGCCGATCGAACGCCACCCGGTACTTCGCGACCGTCAGCCGGCCACCCGGCGGTGGGTCGGGCTCGTCGCCGAGGCCGGTGACGGCGGTCGCCACCTCCACGCGCCCGCTCTCGACAGCGCGTGTTGTCTCCAGAGCCCGGCTGAGCGTGCGGTGATCGACCGACGCCGACGCCGGGGCCGTGGGCCCGGCCGATCTCCGATCGCCGGCCGAGCCGCCGCCGCAGGCGCCCGCGGCGATGACGATCACGACCGTGGCGATAGCGACCATGGCGAGCGCGGCCGTCGGCGGCACGGGGGCTCGATGGTGAGGACGTCGCATCTCAGCTCCTCTCGCAGGGCAGATGAGGAGGCGGGGAGATGCGACCCAGGACCGCCGGTGGCCGTGGCCTACACGTGCCGGCGCCCCACCGAGCAATCCGGCGAGGGCCACCCTATACCGGGGTTGTGACGGGTAAGGGCCGTAAAATGCATGAATCCCCGACCGTAATGCGAGCGGCCTGCGCGGCTAACTTGCGCAGGCGGCGCGCATAGCGGGGGCGCAAGCCAACCGGTTCAGACGGCATCGAACGGCCCGGTGCCCACTGAGACTCAGCGGAGGAACTGTGACGAGGAAGCAGGCGGTCACGCTGGGCGTGCGCATCGCCGTGAGTGCCGCCATGCTCCTCGTCCTCGTTGCGCAGGTGCCGTCGTTCGACGTGCACGAGCTGGTCCCCGAGTGGTCGACCGGCACCGCCGCCTGGCTCGGCGTCGCCGCCGTGCTCACCCTCGCCGGCATCCTGCTCTCGGCGCTGCGCTGGCAGAAGGTGCTCGAGGCCCTGGAGATCCCCGCCCGGCTCCCCCGCCTCGTGTCGTACTACCTGGCCGGGCAGTTCGTCTCCAACGTCCTGCCCACGACCATCGGTGGTGACGTGCTCCGGGTGAGCCGGTTGTCCCGTGACACCGGCGAGTCGCCGGGGACCTTCGCTTCGGTGGTGCTCGAGCGCCTCACCGGCTGGCTCGTGCTGCCGCTGATCACGTTGGCCGGCTTCGCGGTCAATCCCGGCCTCCGCCACCTCGGCTCGGCCACGCAGGTGGCGCTGATGCTGGCGTTCGCCACCCTGGCCCTGCTCGTCGGCGTGCTCGTCGCCGTCGGCAGCCGGCGCATCGGAGGTCGGTTCGCCGCCCGCGTCGGCTGGCGTCGCTTTGCCGGCGCCGTCCACCTGGGCGTCAACCGGCTGCGCTCCGACCCCGGCGCCGCCGCCAATGTCCTCCTGGCCGGGTTCGCCTACCAGCTGGTGCTGGTGCTGGCGGCCGTCGCCGCCGCCAACGCCCTCGGCGTCCGGCCCGCCGGTCTCACCGCGCTGCTGGCGTTCTTGCCGGCGGTGCTCATCGCCCAGGTCCTACCGATCAGCATGTCGGGCCTGGGGGTGCGCGAGGGGGCATTCGTGCTGTTCCTCCATCCCCTCGGCGTGCCCCGTGAGGATGCGATCGCCCTCGGACTGCTCCTCTACCTGCTCAACGTGGCCGTCAGCCTGCTGGGCGCACCCGCCTTCGCCGCCGGGGGTCGCGCCCGATCCGCACCTGGCCAGGCCGCCGCCGGCTCGACCATGGCGGCATGAGGGCGCTCGACGAACCCCCCGTCGAGGAAGGCACCCCCCAGCGTGACTGGGGCCTGCGTTGGTGGCGCGAGCTGATCTACGTCGTGCTCGTGTACGCCGCCTACTCGGGCGTGCGCAACCAGTTCGGGTCCGGAGGCGACAACGTCGACCCGGAGCCGGCGTTCAACCACGGCAAGGCGATCATCCAGCTCCAGAGGAACATCCGCCTCTACTTCGAGGACAGCCTGCAGCGCTGGTATCTCGACTTGCCGCTGCACGGGCTGATCCGCTTCTGGAACATCTACTACGGGCTGTTCCACTTCGTCGTGGTCGCGGTCGCACTGGTGTGGATGTTCCGCAAGGCACCGGCGCGCTACCGCCTGTGGCGCAACACGCTCGCCTTCACCACGCTGCTCGCGCTGGTGGGCTTCGCGTCGTTCTCGCTCATGCCACCGCGCCTGCTGGACGACCCCGGAACCTACGGCGGCTGCCAGATCTACGCCGCCGGCCAGGACGTGCCCGACGAGGCAGGCGAGCCGCCCTGCGATCAGTACGGGTTCGTGGACACCGTGGCCGTGTACGGCGGTTGGGCGTCGTTCGGCAGCGAGGAGATGGCAGCGGTCTCGAACCAGTACGCCGCCATGCCGAGCATGCACATCGGCTGGTCGACATGGTGCGCCCTGGTGCTGGCGCCGTTGGTGCGCCGGCGCTGGCTCCGTGCACTGGTCATCGCGTATCCGTTCTTCACGCTCTTCGACATCATGGTGACGGCCAACCACTACTGGATCGACGGCGTGGGCGGGCTCATCTGCCTGGGCGCCGGCTACCTGATCGCGCGCGCCGGCACCCGGTGGTGGGAATCGCACCAGGGGATCCCCAGCGCGACAACGGTGCCCGGGACCGGGACCACCAATCCCGCGGCGGGCTTACGGGGCTAGGCGGTCGCTGCGCTGGAGCGGCGACCCCAGTGGACCGGGGTGCCGTGGTAGCCGCTGGTCGCCAGCAGATCCTCCGAGCCGCCGGGCCACCACGTCAGCCGTAGGTCGGCCACCGGCCCGGCCGGCTCCAGGCGCAACCAGGCAAGCGGCGCGTCGTCGCCGGTGTCGCGGCCCGCCTCCCGGAGCGCCGCCCGCATCCGGTCCCGCGACCTGCCGTCGACGTACTGCCAGACGATCGAGTGGAACACGACGCTCGCCTGCCCCGGCGCCGGTGCCGCCAGCCGGGTCTCCAGCCACGCACCCAGGTCGGCGGCCTCGACGTGCGCCGGCACCCGGGCGGCGATGGCGAGCGCGGCGTCGAGGCGGGCACGGCGCTCGACCATGTCGGGCCACAGGTACGCCCGCAGGCTGAGCCGACCGTCCTCGCTCGCAGGATCGATCGGGGATCGGTCGCAGCCCTCGCGGGCCGCCACGCGGACCGCGACGTCGTCGAGCACCGGCGGTGGATCGTCCCAGACGCCGACGAACCGCACGGCGCTGGCAGGGTCGCCGAGCGTCGATGCGCCGGTGTCGTACCAGAACCGGTCCCACCGGAGGTTCAGCCCGGCGCTCGCGCCCAGCTCCAGCAGCCGCAGCGGCAGCCCGCTGCGGCGGGCCACCTCGACGAAGCCGCCCACCAGCGCCGCCGAGCGCCCGACCTCGTTGGTCTGCACGCCGTTGCCGACGCGGGCCTCGATCTCCGGTCGCAGCCCCGCGACCGTGGCCACGAAGTCGTCGGCCAGGCTCGGTCCCGGTGTCCCACCCACCGACGGGTAGTGGGCCGCCAGGAGCGGGGCGCGGCCCTCGAGCACGAGGCGATGGACCGACCCCAGGAAGCGCAGGGGCAGCGCCGAGCCGAAGGGGTCGCCCTCGTGGGGCCGCAGGACCGCGGCGCAGGGACCGTCGGCACCGACGTCGGCGATGACGGCGTCGAGCACTTCGGCGTAGAGGTTCGAGCCCAGATCGGCGCAGGCATTGCGCTGGAACACGAGCACATCGACCAGCGGGACGACGCGCGGCCATGCGGGCATCCACCTCTCCTATCACCATCGGGACGCAACGGCTCGGACTGGGGCCGCCGGCCCTGCATGGTCGGGTCAGGGGCGCGGGGAGTAGCGTTGGTCGCTGCTCGGGGCTCGGACGGGCCCACAGTCCACCGCGCAACGGAGCCGCGTCGATGCTGCTCGATTCGATCAACGACCCAACCGACCTGGGCAAGCTGTCTTACGAGCAGCTCGACGCGCTGGCCGGGGAGATTCGCCAGCACATCATCGAGGCGGTCTCGGAGGCCGGTTCCGGCCATCTGGGATCGAACCTCGGCGTCGTCGAGCTCACGCTCGCCGTCCACCGCGTCTTCGAATCGCCGCGCGACATCCTGCTGTGGGACACCGGCCACCAGGCGTACGTCCACAAGATCCTGACCGGCCGCCGCGACGACTTCGCCACGCTGCGCCGGGCCGGAGGCCTGTCCGGCTACCCGTCGCGCACCGAGTCCGAGCACGACTGGGTCGAGAACAGTCACGCCTCCACGATCCTCTGCTACGCCCATGGTCTCGCCGAGGCGCACAAGCTGCAGGGGATCACCGACCGCAACGTGGTCGCGGTGATCGGCGACGGCTCGATGACCGGTGGCATGGCGTTCGAGGGGCTCAACAACCTGGGCCACTCCGACAGCCGCGCCGTCATCATCCTCAACGACAACGGCCGTTCCTACGCCCCCACCGTGTCGAGGTTGAGCGAGAGCCTAGGCCGCATCCGCCTAAATCCCGCCTATGTGCGCAACCGCGCGCGGTTCGACAGGCTGCTTCACGACGTGCCGCTCTTCGGCGACAAGCTCGAGCGGGGCGTGGAGGGCGCGCTGGCGGCGGTGCGCGAGATGTTCGAGCCGCCGGCGTTCTTCGAGATGCTGGGGGTGCGCTACACCGGCCCGTTCGACGGTCACGACATCGCCGGCCTCGAGCGGGCGCTGCGCAACGCTCGCGAGTTCGACGGACCGATCGTGGTCCACGTGCTGACCCAGAAGGGCCGGGGCTACGCGCCGGCCGAGAACGATCCCATCAAGCGACTGCACGACGTGGGTGGGGTCAAGCCCGGCAGCTACACGGCGGCGTTCACCGAGGCTCTCATCAAGGAGGCCGAGCACAGGCCCGAGGTGGTGGCCCTCACCGCCGCGATGCCCGACTCCACCGGGCTGCTCCCGTACAAGGAGCGGTTCCCGGAGCGCTTCTTCGACGTGGGAATCGCCGAGCAGCACGCCGTGACCGCGGCGTCGGGCATGGCGATGGGCGGCCTGCGCCCGGTGGTCGCCATCTACTCGACATTCCTCAACCGGGCGTTCGACCAGGTCAACCTGGACGTGGCGATGCACGGCCAACCCGTGGTGTTCTGCCTGGACCGCGCGGGCATCACCGGTGACGACGGCCCCAGCCACCACGGCGTCCTGGACATGGTCCTGCTGTCCAAGGTGCCGGGAATGACGATCTTCGCTCCCTCTTCCTACCGGGAGGTGGGTGTGATGCTGCACGACGCCCTGGAGCTGTGCACCACCGGCCCGGCGGCCATCCGGTTCCCGAAGACGATGCCGCCCGACGACAGTGCCGCGACCGGCGACGGGGGCGAGGAGGTCGGCTCCGGACTGTCGGCCCGCAAGGTCCGCACCGGGCGCGATGTGTGCATCCTCGCGGTCGGCAAGATGCTCGCGCCGGCCCGGGCCGCCGCCGAAGCGTTGGCCTCGTCCCACGTCGAGGCGGCGGTATGGGACGTGCGGCTGATCAAGCCGCTCGATGACGAGATGCTCGCCGAAGCCGCCACATATCCCCATGTTGTGACGGTCGAGGACGGCTACCGGGAAGGCGGCGCGGGCTCCGCTGTTGCCCACCGGTTGGCCGAGATCGCCGCCGGCCGCGAGGACGGAGACGGTCCCCTCGTGACCGTGCTGGGTGTGCCCGTCAGGTTCATCCCGCACGGCAAGCCCGACGACATCCTGGCCTCCATGGGACTGAATGCAACGGGTATCGCCGCCACGGTGCGTGCGGTTCTGGCCGGAGACGCGTAGTCATCGAAAGACGCGACAAGGCCCGGACCGGTAAACCGGCCCGGGCCTCTCCCCCTGGTCGCCCCCAGCGGTGATCGGGTTCACCATAGCTGAGCTAGGTGTCGCCTGTCACATGTTGTTATCGCACGACCGCGCAGCAACGTTACGGCCGGCGCGAAAACTCGCGTCTCGACCTCGCCCACGACCTCACGTATAGTAGGGGTTCTCCCCCATCGAGTGGTCGGTGGTGTCGACGACCTCGGTGACCTCGGGGATGGCCTCACGGATGGATCGCGAGATCCCCTCCCGCAGGGTCATGGCCGAGACCGCGCACCCCTGGCAGCCGCCGCCCATGGTCACGTACACGACGCTGCCCTCGACCCGATCGAGGGCTGCGAACCCACCATGCATCGCCAGCGCGGGGTTGATCTGACCGTTGAGCAGCTGACTGACCTTCTCGTCGATCGTGCCCGTCAGCTCGATGTGAGCGCCGGACAGCGGGTCGGGACGATTGGGATTGCGGAGGACGAGGCCGTTCTGCCCGCCCGTCGCCGGCAGGTCGAGGGTGGCGCCCCGCAGCGCGTCGAGGCTGTCGACCGGGATGATCACCGGTAGGGCGCCCTCGTTCTCGACCACGTCGCCGGCCTCGAGGTCGGCCTCGGCGACCGGGTCGAAGGTGAGGTCGTAGGTGTATTCAACGCCTTGGACGCCCGTGACCTCGACGCGCAGGCCGAGCGCGTCCGGGTCGTCCTCTTGGGCCCGCAGCTCGAGGATCTTCTCCCGGGCGGGCTCGGTGACGATCATGACCATGCGGTCAGGCTAGCGCCGCCCCGGCGCGGAACATGCCTGCTGAGCGCCGCTCTGCCGGGTGTTTCGGCGGACGTCGCCGGGCCTAGGGCGCATCAAGGCCGCAGGCCGAACGACTCGGCCTCCTCGGCGAGCGCGAGCCAGTGCTCCTCTGCCGCCGCGAGCTCGCCGCTGACGACCGACAGCTCCTCACCCACGCACGCCAGAGCCACGTGGTCGCCCAAGGCCCCGACCAGCTCCGCCTCGAGCGCCGCCTGCCGATCCTGCAGGCGGCGCATCTCGGTCTCCGCCCGACGCAACAGGTGGCGCAGCGTGCTCGGAGTGCGGCGGGTGCCTTCGGCCGGCGGCCCGCCGTCGCGCCGGCGCCGGCCGCGAGCCCGAGC
>JBKPHE010000189.1:0-13985 GCA_046744485.1 Actinomycetota bacterium
TTCCCCAACAACCCGACCGGAGGCATGCCCGACCCCCAGGACTTCCGGAGGCTGGTCGAGCTCTGCGACGAGCGCGAGATCACGCTGTTCAGTGACGAGGTCTACCGCGGCGTGGAACACGGTCCGGGACGAGCGCTTCCCCAGGCCGCGGACCTCTCGGCCAGGGCGATCTCCCTGAACGTGATGTCCAAGGCGTACGGGCTACCCGGCCTCCGCATCGGCTGGCTGGCTTCTCACAACCGGCCACTGCTGGAGCATCTCGAACGCCGCAAGCACTACACGTCGATCTGCAACTCGGCGCCGAGCGAGCTGCTCGCCGCGATCGCCCTCGCCAACGGGGAGGCCGTTCGTGGACGCATCCGCTCCATCATCGCCGAGAACCTGCCCTTCTTCGACGGCTTCTTCGACCGCTGGTCGGACTATTTCGAATGGGAGCATCCCCAGGGCGGTTGCGTCTGCTTTCCTCGCTACCTCGGTGGCGACGGTGTCGAGGCGTTCTGCCAGGACCTCCTGCACGACGCCGGGGTCGTGCTGCTTCCCGCCTCGATCTTCCGTTCTGCGCTCGCGGACGTCCCCCACGACCACTTCCGCATCGGCGTCGCTCGCAAGCACCCCGGACCGGCTCTCGCCGCGTTCGACGACTACCTGAACCGTCGCGGGTGTGTCGGTTGAACGGTGGGCGGGTCTCCACCCGGGCGCTGTCAGCCGTGCGCTCGTCCCGCCGACCTGGCGGCTCCCAACCCGGCAGCGCTCGAGCTCTCGGTCGAAGGAGCCGATGCGGTGCTCTCCCGCCTTGGTGGCCGGTCGAAGACGATGGCCGGAGTCGCTGTGCTGGTGCGAGGCGATGAGGCTAGAGGCCTGGCCGCTTGTCGGTCGCGGCGAGGAGCTCGAGCTGCTGGACGGGCTGGTGCGTGGCGACCTGGGCTCCGTGGTCGTGGACGGTGGGATCGACTCGCCGAGGTAGTAGTCGACCCGCACAAGCACTCCTGCGGGAGCGACGACTTTCGCGACGCCCAACGGTCCCACCGAGATGGCGACGACGACGACCGCCCGGACGGCCACCGAGCCCGAGCTGTTGGCAGCGGCGCAGCGCGGCGGGACGGCCGCGTTCGAGCAGCTGGTGGCGATCCATCGACGCCCACTGCTACCGCATGCTCGGCTCGCTGCAGGACGCGGAGGACGCTGCAGGAGACCTGCTCGGCGCCTGGCGGGGGCTGAGCGGCTTCGAGGGCCGCTCCTCGTTGCGCTCGTGCCTGTACCGCGTCGCGACCAAACCCGCAGCGGTAAGAGTCTGGCCGGCGCAGAGAGCCCTCCTGCTCGGCACCTGAGAGGGCTCTCAGCTGCTCTTAGGTTTTTCTCAGCGTCGAGGCCGCAGTGTCGTCTCCATGGATGCATCACCGGATGAGCCGGGTGGTCCCGACGAGGACCGGTGGGGCCAGCAGAACGACCCGACAGCGATGGGCCCGCTGGGTGGGCGGCCGCCCCTGCCCGACGAGGACGATGACGACGATGAGGACGAAGGCGAGTACCAGGCGCCGAGCCGGCGTCGGATCCTGAGCGGCAGGCGCCTCGCCGCCGCTGGGGTCGCCATCGTGGTGCTGCTGGGCGGGGGTGTGGCCGTCGCCCGCAATGGCGACGGGGGCGGTGACGACGACGCCAGCGCCAGCTCGGATGACGATCTGTCCGCCGCCGCCGCCGGTTGGGAGCAAATCGTCCCCGGAGGCGACTGCCAGTGCTCCGACGGCTCAGAGTTCAGCTTCTGGGTGCGCGAGGCGGACCCAGAAATGGTCGTCTTCTTCTTCCAGGACGGCGGCAATTGCTTCTCCGCCGAGACGTGCGCGCCGGACAGCGGCCTGTACAACACCACGATCACCGAGGGCCCGGACTGGGAGGGCATGTTTGATTTCGCCGAAGAGCGCAACCCGTTCGCCGACTACTCCGTCGTGTTCGTCCCCTACTGCACGGGCGACGTGCACCTCGGCTCCGCCACCACGGAGTACGCCCCCGGCCTCACCATCCAGCACAAGGGGTACGTCAACGGCACCGCCGCGCTCGACCACCTCGCCGCGACCTTTCCCGGCGCAACCGACGTCGTGGTGATGGGCGAGAGCGCCGGCTCCGTGGCCGCGCCGCTGTATGCCGGACTCGTCTCGGATCGACTCCCCGACGCCAAGATCACGGTGCTGGCGAACGGGTCGGGCTCCCACCCCGACCAACCCGACATCAACCGCCGCATGGCCGCCGCCTGGGGCACCGCGAACGCCATTCCGCCTTGGCCCGAGAATGCCGGCCTGACCGCGGAGCAGTGGAGCGTCCCCAGGCTGTTCATCCAGAGCGGTCGGCATGACCCGGAGATCGTGTTCGCCCGCGTCGACTACGCCTACGACGCAAGGCAGGAGCTCTGGTACCCGCTTGTCGGCATCCCTGCGGGGGATCTCCTGTCGCGGATCGACGCCAACGAGACCCAGATCGAGGGCGCTGGGGTGAACCTGCTCAGCTTTATCGCGCCGGGCGACGGCCACACCGCGCTCAGCGACGAAGCCTTTTACACGGAGACGGTCAGCGGCGAGAAGCTGGTCGACTGGGTGACCAGGCTGATCGAAGGCGAACCGATCGCCGATGTGCACTGCGCCGACTGCACGGCCGGGTGAACCCCGCGGGACCGCATTCAGTTGGCACTGCTGAGGCCAGGACCTCCGGACGCTGGTCCGTGCCCTTCAGGACGAGGACAGGATCCGAGGCCTCGAGACGGTGTGTGTTGGTCAGGGCGCGAACGTGGTGGCTGGCCGGTTCTGCTGGAGGGCCGTGCCGTTCTGCGTGCGCTGTGGCCGAGCTGAGGGACTGGGCTCGGGCAGAATGATCATGAAGCGGGTGCCGCCGATGGGGCTGTTTTCGGCCCAGACCCGGCCGCGGTGGCGGGTGACGATCGAGCGGACCACCGCCAGCCCGAGGCCGGAGCCTCCTTGGTCGCGGGCGCGACCGTCGTCGAGGCGGGTGAAGCGTTCGAACACCCGGTCACGGTCCGCCAATGGGATGCCTGGGCCGTCGTCGTCCACCCACAGCTGCGCCCATCCGGACTGGGTGGCGGTTCCGATCCGAATCTGGCTGTGGGCGTGCCGCTCGGCGTTGTCGACCAGGTTGGCGAGGGCGCGTTGGAGTTGGTTGGAGGACCCGAGTACCACGACACGGTCCGGACCGGCCGCCGAGGACACCCGGACCTTGCGGCTTCGGCAGGCCTCGGCGGCGGCCAGCTCGGTCAGGTCTACTTCTGTTGCGGGGAGGGTGGCGGCGCCCTCGTCTTCGGCCGCCAGTACCAGCAGGTCGCCGATCAGTGTCTCCAGGCGGGCTTCTTCGGCCAGCACCGCTCGGGCCACGTTGGGCCAGTTGGCCCGGTCGGCCTCGCACAGGGCGACCTCCAGGTCGGTGCGGATGCCGGCGACCGGGTTGCGCAGCTCGTGGGACGCGTCGGCGACGAACTGTCGCTGGCGCCTGACCGCGCCCTCTAGTCGCTCGAGCATGGCGTTCATGGTCTGAGACAGGCGGTTGATCTCGTCGCCGGTGCCTGGTTCTGACACCCGCCGATGCAAGGTCGATGCACCGATGGCGTCGGCTTCGGCTCGGATGAGCTCGACGGGCCGTAGCGCCCGGCCCACGATCCACCAGGCCGCCAGGGCGACCAGGCCCACCAGGAGGGGAAGCCCGATCTTCAGCGCCCGGCGCACCGCGTCGAGGCTGCGGGCCACCTCGTCGACCGGTGCGGCGACGGTCACGGTCACCTCGCCGGAGGGGGTGTCGACGGTGCGCGTGGCCACTGGCCGACCTTTGGGTTCGTCGCCGGGATCGGAGGTGTTGGATGCGGGCGAGCGGGGTGTGTCACCGGCGCTCTCGTCAGATGGTGCCGGTTGGGCGCTGCGCGGACCCTGGGTGACGATGCCGAGGCCGACTTCGTCGCTACCTCCGATGGGGACGATGTTGATCGAGCTACCGTCCTCGTACACGATCTCGACGGAGCCCGTGGTCAGCTCGTTGGGGCGGACGGTCCGTTCAGGCGGGACGCCGGCGGCCAGACGTTCCGTCACCTGGTCGAGCAGGTTCTCGGTATCGTTGCGGATGGCAGCCAGCTGGGAATCCTCCACCGACCGGACCAGCAACCAGCCGGTGGCGGCCATGGCTGCGGCGGTCACCAGGGCGGCGGCCAGCGTGATACGGACCCGCACCGATCGCAGTGGCCGCAGACGCGCGGCAAGTGGGCCGCCCCTCGTCGATGGGTCGGTCCGGTCAGCGCGTTCGGCCATCAAGTGTCCCGTCCAGCAGTTCGCCGGATTCCGCGTCCGCGATCAGGCGGTAGCCGAGGCCGCGCACGGTCTGCAGGCTGCGCCGGCCGAACGGTTCGTCGATCTTGCGGCGCAGGTAGCCCACATACACCTCCACCACGTTGGTGTCGCCGTCGAAGTCGTCGCCCCAAACCTCCCGGAGCAGCTCCCGCTTGGCTGCCACCTCGCCCTCCCGCCGCATCAGCGCCTCGAGCAGGGCGACCTCGCGGGCGCTGAGCGGCACGGCCACGTCGCCGCGGTGGCACAACCGGCTCAACGGGTCGTACACCAGGTCGCCGACGCTGAGGATGGGTGGCCGGGGCGACGCGCCCCGCCGGGCGAGGGCGCGCAGCCGGGCGACGAGCACAACGTAGGAGAACGGCTTGGACAGGAAGTCGTCTGCGCCGGTGTCCAGCGCCTCGGCCTCGTCGTATTCGCCGTCCTTGGCGGTGAGCATCAGAACCGGCGTCCAGATCTGCTCGGCGCGCAGCGTGCGGCAGATCTGGAAGCCGTTCATGCCGGGCAGCAGCAGGTCGAGCACGATCGCGCCGTAGCTGTGCTCGCGGGCGCGCCAGAGCCCGTCGGTGCCGTCGTGGACCACGTCGACGTCGAAGCCTTCGGCGGTCAGCCCGCGGGCCAGCGATTGGGCCAGATGGACCTCGTCCTCGACCACGAGAACGCGCACAGGAAAGAGTGTGCCCGACCCAGAGAGCGCCTCCTACCCGGCACCTGAGGCGGCTCTCAGCTGCTCTTAGGTTCCTCTCAGCGTCGGGCGTGCAGTGTCGCCCGCATGGATGAGACACCGGATGAGCCGGGTCGTCCCGACCAGGACCGCCGCGGCCAGCAGAACGACCGGACAGCCGATGGCCCGCTGGGCGGGCAATCGCCCCCGCCCGACGACCACGACGACGACGAGGAGGACGAAGACGAGTACCAGGCGCCGAGCCGGCGTCGGATCCTGAGCGGCAGACGCCTCGCTGCCGCGGGGTTCGCCGTCGTGGTGCTGCTGGGCGGGGGTGCTGCTATCGCCCTCAGTGGCGGTGGGGGTGACGGTCACGACACCGCCTCCTCGTCGGACGACGACGGATCCTCGGAGGAGGACGCTGCGTTCGAGTTCGCCCGATGCATGCGTGACAACGGCATCGAGGACTTTCCCGACCCGCGAGTCAGCGTGGACGGCGGCATCTCGTTCGGTCTCCGCGGGGCGGACCAGCGAGACACCGAGGAGTTCGAGGCGGCCAGAGAGGCGTGCCAGCACATCCTCGACGACGCCCGCCCCGCTCCCGACGGCCAGAAGCTGACGCCCGAGGAGCTCGCGGAGCTGCGGGATCAGTGGCACGCCGTGGCGCAGTGCGTGCGTGATCGGGGCTATGACTTCGCCGACCCCGAGGTCGACGAGTACGGTCGCTTCAGAATTCGGGCGGAGGGCGAGGGCGTCGAGCAGGCCATAGAGGAGTGCGCCAACGAGTCCGGCCTGGGCGAGCAACCGGGTGGCGAGAGCGGGGCGAGCAGCGGTGAGGAGGGCGGCGCATGAAGCGGCGCCGATTCCTGCTGGGCGCCGGGGCCGCCTCGGTCGTTCCCATCGCCGGCGGCGCGGCCGTCGTCATCCGCGACGGGGCTGACAGCGCGGCGGGCGATCCCAGCGCGTCGACCCCGGCCGGGACGGCCACCGCCGAGGTGACCCGGCGGGACCTGGCGGAACAGGAGGAGCTCGACGGCACCCTCGGCTACGGCGACACCAGCCAAGTCTCGCTCAGCGGGGCCGGGACCATCACCGCGCTGCCCGCGCTGGGGTCGGTGATCGACCGGGGCCAGACGGTCGCCGAGGTAGATGGCCTCGCGGTGCCGTTGCTGTTCGGTGACCGGCCGCTGTGGCGACAACTCGACGCCAACGCGACAGATGGCGTCGACATCCAAGAGCTCGAGACCAACCTGGTGGCCCTGGGGTTCGCCACCTCGGACAGCCTGACCGTCGACCAGGACTGGACCTCGGCCACCACCGCCGCCGTCAAGGATTGGCAGAAGTCGCTCGGGCGGGACCAGACCGGCGTCGTGGCCCCCGGCGACGCCGTCGTCCTGCCCGGCGCGGTGCGGGTGTCGGCCCACCCCAGCGCGGTGGGCAGCCCCGCGGGCGGGCCGGTACTGGAGGTCACCGGGACGACCCGCCTGGTCAGCATCGACCTTGACGCCACCAAGCAGAGCCTGGTCAGCGCCGACCAGGCGGTAGAGGTTGTCCTTCCCGACACCACCACCACGACCGGCACGATCACCTCGGTCGGGTCCGTGGCCCAAGCCGGCCAGGACTCCGACGGTGACGGGTCCCCCGATTCGTCCACCATCGAGGTGCTGGTGGCCCTCGACGACCCGAACGCCGGCGGCTCGCTGGACCAGGCCCCAGTCACCGTGCGGGTGGTGACCAGCACGGCCCAGGACGTGCTAGCCGTGCCGGTCAGTGCGCTGCTGGCGCTGGCCGACGGCCGCTACGTCGTCGAGCGGGTCGAGAGCGATGGCACGACCAGCCAGGTGCCGGTGGAGACCGGCCCCTTCGCCGACGGGTGGGTCGAGGTGACCGGCGACCTGGCCGAGGGCGACGAAGTGGTGGTGCCGGAATGACCGTCACCCCTGACGTCGCGGCGACGGCTGCTGCCGCGTGCCCGCTGGTGGTGACTCCCGTCCTGGAGCTGCGCAAAGCGAGCAAGGTCTACCCGGGCTCGCCGCCGGTCCGGGCGCTGGACCGAGTGACCCTTGACGTGGTCGAAGGCGAGATGGTCTCGATCGTGGGCCCGTCGGGGTCGGGCAAGTCGACCCTGCTGCACCTGGTCGGTGCCCTCGACCGGCCCTCCCGGGGTACCGTCCGGGTCGTCGGCGCCGACCTGCGGGCGCTGCGCGACCCGGAGCTGTCGGCCCTGCGAGCCAGCCGCATCGGTTTCGTGTTCCAGCAGTTCCATCTGCTCGAGGGGCTCAGCGCACTGGACAACGTCGCCGCCGGCCTCATCTACCGGGGCATCGCCCCGGCTGAACGGCGCCGCCGGGCGACCGACGCGCTGGGCCGGGTCGGGCTGGGCCACCGGCTGCGACACCGTCCCTCGGAGCTGTCCGGCGGCGAGAAGCAACGGGTAGCGATCGCCCGGGCCGTGGTCGGCGAACCGGCCATCGTGCTGGCCGACGAACCCACGGGCAACCTCGACTCGGCCACCGGCGCCGGGGTCCTCGACCTGTTCCGCACCTTGCACGCCGCGGGGCACACGATCGTGCTCATCACCCACGACCCACAGGTGGCCGCGGCCGCGCCCCGCACCGTCAGCCTGCGCGACGGCCGCGTCGAGTCCGACCAGCCGACCAACCCCGCACCCCAAGCGCCGGAACCGGACCGTTGCGGTGCACGCCTGGGGTGAGGCACGGCCATGAGCGCGGCAACCGTTGACCTGCCCCGGTCGCGTCTGCGCTCGGGCGACGTCGTGGGCCTGGGCCTGTCGGGGCTGCGGGTCAAGCGGACCCGGGCACTGCTGACCGGGCTGGGCATCGCTATCGGCATCGCCGCGATGGTCGCGGTGGTGGGCATCTCGGCGTCGAGCAGGGCCGACCTGCTGGCCGAGCTCGACGCGCTAGGCACCAACTTCTTGCAGGTCCAGCCGGGTGACTCCGTCTTCGGCGAGGCCGCGGAGCTGCCGACCACGGCCCCGGACATGATCCGTCGCATGGCCCATGTCGAATCGGCCAGCGCCACCCGCACCGTCGACAACGCCACCGTACGGCGCAACAGCAACATCCCCGCCTCCGAGAGCGGCGGCATCGCGGTCGTCGCGACCGAGCCCGGTCTGCTCGACACCCTCGCGGGGACCGTCGACCACGGCACGTTCCTCAACGAGGCCACCGGCGCCTACCCCAGCGTGGTGTTGGGATCGGTGGCGGGCGAGCGCCTGGGCATCAGCTCCCTCGACGGCGGGCCACTCGTCTACCTGGGCGGCCAGTGGTTCCCGGTGATCGGGATCCTCAACGACATGCCGCTGGCCCCCGACATCGACCGGTCGGTGCTGATCGGCTACGACGTCGCGCAGCGCCTCTTCGGCATCGACGAAGCCCCGTCCACCGTGCGGGTTCGCACCGATCCCGACGAGACCGACTCCGTCTCGGAGCTGTTGGCGGCCACCGCCAACCCCGAGGCCCCCAACGAGGTCGACGTGAGCCGCCCCAGCGATGCGCTCGAGGCCCGGGCCAAGGCCGACGCGACCCTCACCGCTCTGCTGCTGGGCCTCGGCGCGGTGGCACTGCTGGTCGGCGGCGTCGGCATCGCCAACGTGATGGTCATCTCGGTGCTGGAGCGCCGGGCGGAGATCGGCGTCCGCCGGGCGCTGGGGGCCACCCGGCGCCACATCCGCCTGCAGTTCCTCATCGAGTCCATGCTGCTGGCCGGGTTGGGGGGCGCGGTCGGGGTGGGGCTCGGCTCGACGATCACCTGGTTCTACGCCGATTCCCGGGAGTGGCGCTTTGCGGTGCCGCTGACCGGACTGCTCGGCGGGGTGGCCGCCGCGCTGGCCGTCGGAGCAGTGGCCGGCCTCTACCCCGCGGTCCGAGCCAGCCGCCTCGCCCCCGCCGAGGCCGTGCGCTCCGAATAGGTCCGTCACGCCCGCGCTCGACCCCTCGCTGTTCACGACCATGGAATCGGTGGCGGCGCTGGTGGACGGGATGCTGCGGGGCGCACAGCCGAGCGGCGCCGGCGCCTGACCGCCGGGGCCCCGAGGACCATCCGCCGGGAACAAAGCGGACGAGCCAGGCGTCGATGTGCCGACGGTCGCGCACCGGCGCGGTCGCATGGTGCCCGGAGGTCGGAATGCGGCGGAGTGGATCGGCGGGAGAGGTGCCCCCCTGGGCACGGCGAACATGGCGGCGTCGCCCGGGCTCGAACCCGGGACACGGACGCCCGAGACAAGGCCGTCGCTCGGCGCGTCTGCGCCGGGCGCTCGTTGGCGCCGTGGTCACCGCGGCCGTTCTGGCGGCGCCGGTCGACGCCGTGCAGCCGCCCGGCGGTGCCGCGCCCGCCGCGACCGCGGCGTTGACCGTCACCCCGGCGGACGGGCTGACCGACGGCGGGACGGTGCACGCCACCGGGGCCGGGCTCACCGGCTGGCCCGTCCTCGTCCAGTGTGTGGCGGCTCCCCATGGCATCGCTGACTGCGACTGGGCGACCGTCACCGCAGTCGAGCTGGGTGCCGGCGGCAGCTTCGCCGTTGACCACCGGGTGTTCGCGCTCATCCACACCGAGGCCGGGGGAGCCATCGATTGCCGGGTGGTTGGCCGGTGCGCGCTGGTCGCCTCGTCGTTCTCGGGGCCCGACCCCCTGGCCGACGGTGCCCGCGCGCCGGTCACCTTCGACCCGGCCGCGCCGCTGCTCCCCGCGCCGGCGATCACCATCACGCCGGCCACCGCGCTGCTCGACGGGCAGCAGGTGCGTATCGACGGGCGCGACTTCGCTCACCGGCAGCCTGCCAGCCCCACCGGCACGACCGTGCAGCTCTACCAGTGCGGACCGGCGCCCTCGTTCGACACGTGCCGGTCCATCGAGGGAACGGAGGTCGAGCCGACCCCGGACGGGTCGTTCAGCGTGGAGGCCAAGGTTTGGCACGTCATCAGGGCCGAAGGGCGAGAGATCGACTGCCTGCGCAGCATCCCGGAACCATGCCGGCTGGTCGCCACCACCCGGCCGTGGGAAACGCTCGACGAGCCCTGGGCCGCCCAGGCGACCCTCGAGTTCGATCCCGACGCCCCGCCCCTGCCCGAGCCCATGATCGAGGTCACGCCGACCACCGACCTCCACGACGTGACCGAGCTGACCGTGCGCGGTCGCAACTTCACGCCGGGCGGTGCGGCCCGGGTCAGCGTGTGCGACGCCGCTGCGACGGAGCACTGCGACGAGGCAACCTACGAGATGCCGACGCCCGATGCCGACGGCACGTTCGAGCTGCACATGAACGCGTTCGCCGCCTTCGAGGCCGGATGGCAGGGAGGGGTGCCGGTCGATTGCCGGGCCTCGGGCTGCATCGTGTCGGGCGAGGACCTGCAGAGCCTGCGCCGCGTGACCGTGCCCCTCGGGTTCGGGCCACCGGATCCGCCGCGGGGCCGCTACCTCGACGCCGTGTTCGACGAGGTGGACGTCGTCGAGGACGTCGTCTACCGCCGGACCCTCGACTACCGCGGCAACCCAGTCGAGCTGAGGCTGGACATCTACCGTCCCGCCGGTGACATCGCCGCCAGCCGGCCGGCGATCGTGTGGATGCACGGCGGCTGGTTCAAGGGTGGCAGCGGCGGCGGCGGGATGCCGGACTACGCCGAGGACGTCGCCCGGCGCGGCTACGTCGGTGTCGACATCGGGTACCGGGTCCGCCCCGACATGGACACCGAGAACTACCCCGAGCTGTACGACGCCATGGTCGACGCCTACGAGGACGCTTCGGCGGCGGTCGACTGGGTGCGCGCCCACGCCGACGAGTACGGCGTCGACCCCGACGCCATTGCCGCCGGTGGGTTCTCCGCCGGGGCCGTGACGACAACCAACCTCGCCTACATGCCCGGCCAGCGCGGCCCGGCCACCTCGGGCATCGCCGCCGCGCTGCCCATGGAGGGCTGGTTCGTGCGCCCCGACGATCCCGCCCTCCCCGTGCCGGGGCCGTTCGCGGTGCCCGACCCGGGCGAGCCGCCGGCGATCGTCTTCCACGGCACGGCCGACCGGCTTCTCCCGTTCGGCTCTCCGACCGAGACCTGCCCCATGGCCGCCGAGGCCGGCATCGTGTGCGAGTACGTCGCCTACGAGGGCGGCGGCCACGGCACCGTGAGCCCGCGCCGGCGTGAGGTCCTGTACCGGGCCACCCGCTTCCTCGTCGACGAGATGCTGGCACCCCGGGGGTACTTCGACGTCGGCGTCGACGCCGGCGGGCCCTACGAGGTGGTGGAGGGATCGGCCGTGACGCTCGCCGGGACGGCCACGGGTGACGGCCTCGCCTACGCCTGGTCCCCCGGCGACCGCCTGGACCACCCCACGGTCCCGGCGCCGACGTTCACGGGCCACGACGACGGCCGCGAGTCGCTCACGCTCACCGTCACCAACGCGCACGGCATCGCCAGCAGCGACACCGCCGAGGTCACGACCGTCAACGCCGCGCCCGTCATAGGCGAGGTCGACACCCGGGACCGCAGCCGGACGCTGACGGTCACCGCGGGCGTCACCGACTCCGGGCGGGCCGACACGCACCGGGCCGAGATCGATTGGGGCGACGGGACCGTCGAGCCGCTGACGGTCACGCAGGGCTCGGGGACGGCGACGGCCACCGGCACACACAGCTACGCCGAGCCGGGCGAGCACGCGGTGACCATCCGCGTGGTCGACGACGACGGCGGCAGCGTGACGTGGACCGGGTCGGCGACGGTGGGGTGCACCGTCATGGGCACGGACCGCGACGACCGCCTGGTGGGGACGAGCGGCGACGACGTTATCTGCGCGCTGGCCGGCGACGACGTCGTACGGGCCCGCGGCGGCAACGACGTGGTGGTCGGCGGCCCGGGTGACGACCGCCTCTATGGCGGCGGTGGTGACGACACGCTCGTCGGCGGCGACGGCGACGACCGCCTCCACGGCCAGCGCGGCAAGGACGTCTTGGTCGGCGGGCCCGGGAGCGACCGTGCCCTTGGGGGCGCGGGCCGCGACCGGTGCGATGCCGAGGCCTCCCGATCGTGCCGCCGGACGGGGTGAACATGAGGCCCGTACAGTCCTACGCCGTGGGGCCCGCTCACGCAGCGGCGGCACCGTCGGCGCGGACGCGGGCAGCTCTCCGCATCGGAGCTGGAGACACGAGAGTGGGTGCCGTGGGTAGCGCCACCGGCGAGTACCGGGAGGATCGAGAGGCGGAGTTCACCGCCTTCTACCAGCAGCAGGTGCAGCGCATCGTGCGGACCGTGGCCCTCGTAGTCCGGGACCCGGCGCTCGCCGAGGACGCCGTCGCCGAGGCGTTCGCCTGGGCGTGGGCGCGCTGGCGACAGGTCCGCACGCACGACCGGCCGGCCGCCTGGGTCACGCGGGTCGCCCTCAACGAGTGCAACAGCCGCTTCCGGCGGCGGCGGGTCGAGCGGCGTAAGGCGCACGCGTCGCCCGACCCGACCAGGTCCACGATCCCGAGCCCCGGGCCAGCCACGTGTGGGCGGCGGTGGCCCGCCTGCCCGAGCAGGAGCGCACGCTGATCGCGCTCCGCTACGTCGCCTACCTCCCCCAGGCCCAGATCGCCGAGGTGCTGGGGATACCGCCGGGGAGCGTTGCCTCGGGCCTCAACCGAAGCCGCCGCCGGCTGGGCATCGACCTACTCCCCGACGCCGACGAGGAGGTGCGGTGATGGACGAGCACGACCTGTGGACGCTCGGCCGCGAGCCGCTCGGCCCTGCGGGCCGGGCCCGCCCCGTCGAAGACGTCCTGTGCCGCGGCCGGGGGCTGCAGCGCAGGATGGTGGCGGCCAGGGCCGCAACTGCGGTGACTGCCCTGGCGCTCGTCGCGGGCGCCGCCGCCCTGGCCTCAGGGCGGGGCCCGGATGCCGACGTCACGATGAGCGATGACAGGCGCGACCTGCCGGTGAAGGAGGAGTTCTGCGATCCGGCCGCGCCCGAGCCGGTGCCCGTCGAGGAGCTCGACGGGCTGCGGCTGGTCCCCACGGCGCTGCCCGACGGGATCGTCGTGGACGTCGCGCGGCCGCAGCGGCAGGGCGCGGGCACCTGCGTGGACGTCGACCCCGCGCTCGTGCTGCGGGACGACGGCGGCGATGCCACGGTGGAGGCGGAGATCACGCTGGACGGCCCCTTCGGTGAGCCGTACACGGGCGCCGACGACGTGGCCCTGGACCCCACCCAACTGCGGGGGCGCGAGGCTTCGCGGACCTACGACCCCACGGCGCCGGAGTCGTACACCGGGTTCACGTGGACCGAGCCCGACGGGGGATCGTGGATCCTCACCGGCGTGGGTGTCGAGGAGGCCACCCTGCGCGGCGTCGCGGAGGACCTCATGCTCCAAGCCTCGCCCCCCGACGGCGAGCCGGCGGCCGCCCTCCCCGGCGACGCCCTGCCCGACGGGTTCGAGGTGACGTGGCAGGCCACGGGCCTGCCCGCCGTGGAGGGCCCCACGCAGCTCGAATGGTTCGTGACGACCACGCCCCGGTTCCCCCCGGGCTGCGAGCTCACGATCGCGACCACCGACCGGCGTTCGCCGCCGGGACGGCTCTACCGGGCCGGGCCCGGCACGCGGGCGTCGCAGGTCGAGGTGCGCGGCCGGCCGGGCTTCGCCGTCGAGGAGAACGGGCAGGTCGTCCTCGACTGGCAGGAGGCGCCCGGGGTGGTCGGTTCGCTGATGTGCGGGGGTGACCTCGAGACCGCGGTGCGGGTCGCCGACTCGCTCGTCGAGGTCGAGCCGGACGATCCCCGGATCGCCACCAGCCCGCCCGGCTGACCCCACGCACAGCTACGGCCCGAACGGGGGCTCGGGCGGGTCACGCGCCGGTCGGCGGCGCCACGAACTCGAAGTGGCCGGCGTCGGGCACCAGCCAGCTGTCGCCCGACGTGAACCCCCAGCGGCGGAAGATCTCGACCAGGCGAGGGTCCTGGACCGACTCCAGCCCGGTCGGGTTGCTGCTGAACCCCATG
>JBKPHE010000029.1:0-41618 GCA_046744485.1 Actinomycetota bacterium
TCTCAGTTGAGCTTGGCGCGCATCGCGGTGGCCGCGATGCGATCGCGGACACCACCCAGGCCCTCCTCCGCGATGGCGTCCAGCTCCTGTGCGGCGGAGTCGAACCGGCCGTTGGCGGCCAGCATGGCGGCCAGCTGGCGCCGGTCGGTGACCGTGGTCCCCGGTACCAGCACCCGCAGGCACTGCGACCACAGCGCCCCGGCCCGGTCGCCGCGACCGACGAACGATCGCTGCAGGTTCGTGAGCATGCGGGCCATGATCGCCCGGGGCCCGACCGGCTCGAGGAAGCGGGGCTCGAACCGGGCCTTGGCGCCGTGGAGCTTGGCGAACAACGTCTCGCACCCCGCCCGGTCGAGCTGCTCCCGGTGGAACGGGTCCACGAACACGTCGTCGTCCTTGGCGTCACGGACGAGGAAATGCCCGGGCATGCCGACGCCCTCGAGAGGGATGTCGAGCCGCCGGCCCACCTCCAGCACCACGATCGACAGCGAGATGGGAATGCCGATGCGCCGGTCGAGCACGACGTCGAGCAACGAGTTGCGCGGATTGCTGTAGTCCTCGGTGTCGCCCCGGAAGCCCAGCGACCCGCACAGGTGCGCTGTGAGGGCGTCGACGTCGGACCCCGGGCAGCTCGCCGCCAGCTCGTCGAGTCGCTGGAGCTGGGCATCGACATCGAGGTCGCGGCGGGCATGGGCGGCGATCAGCAGGGCCCCCAGATCGAGCTGGCATCGCTCCTCCGGACCGCGCACCAGCTCGGCGAACCGGTCGGTGATGTCCACTTCTGCTCAGGCTACCGGCGCCCGCGGCGAGTCCCGCCCTGGGATGTGCCCCGAGTCACGAGGCCGCTACCGTGCCGGGCCATGTTTCCCGGCGCCTTCGCAGACACCACCCCCGACAAGCCCGCCGTCGTCATGGCCGGCTCGGGTCGGGCCATCACCTACCGCGAGCTCGACGCCGAGGCCAACCGGGTGTCACACCTGTTCCGTTCGCTGGGACTCCGTCCCGGCGACCACGTGGCGTTCTGCCTCGAGAACCACCCGAGGTTCCACGCGCTGGCCTGGGGTGCGCACTACGCCGGCCTGTACTACACGGCGATGAGCTCGCGGCTGACCACCGACGAGATGGCGTACATCATCGACGATTGTGGCGCGCAGGCCTTCGTGACATCCGCCTACAAGGCCGACCAGGCCGCCGAACTGGTGGGTGTGCTGGCCGGCGGCGTGAAGCCGTTCATGATGGACGCCCCGGCTCGGGCGGCCCTGGGAGCGGGAGGCGTGGTCGACGGCTACGAGCCCTACGAGGATGCCATCGCCGCGCAACCGGAGACCCCGCTGCCCGAGGAACGGACCGAGGGTCGGGACATGCTCTACTCGTCGGGCACGACCGGGCGTCCCAAGGGCATCGAGGTCCCGCTGTCGGGCGCCCCGGTCGGCAGCGCCGATGCCGTTCACCTACTGCTGGCGGGCCTCTACGGCGGCACCGCCGACACCGTGTACCTCTCCCCCGCCCCGCTGTACCACTCGGCACCGCTGCGCTTCACCATGGCGGTCCACCGCCTGGGCGGCACGGCGGTGATCATGGACCACTTCGACCCGGCCGAAGCACTGGCGCTGATCGAGCGGTACCGGGTGACGCACAGCCAGTGGGTCCCGACGATGTTCATCCGCATGCTCAAGCTGCCGGCGGACGTGCGCCAGCGCCACGACCTGTCGTCGCTCCAGGTCGCCGTGCACGCGGCCGCCCCCTGCCCGGTGGCCGTCAAGGAGCAGATGATCGAGTGGTGGGGACCGATCCTGTACGAGTACTACGCCGGCACCGAGGGCAACGGCTTCGTCTGCTGCAACAGCGAGGAGTGGCTGGCCCATCGGGGCACGGTGGGTCGGTCGCTCCTCGGCGAGGTGCACATCCTCGACGAGCAGGGCGACGAGGCGCCGCCGGGTGAGCCGGGCACCATCTACTTCGGCGGCGGCGCCCAGTTCACGTACCACAACGACCCCGAAAAGACGGCGGCGGCCCACGATCCGGGCGGCCACGGCTGGACCACCCTGGGCGACGTCGGCTACCTGGACGGTGACGGGTTCCTGTATCTGACCGATCGCAAGGCCTACATGATCATCACCGGCGGCGTGAACGTGTACCCGCAGGAGGCCGAGAACGTCCTGGCCATGCACCCCAAGGTGGCCGACGTGGCCGTGTTCGGGATCCCCCACGGCGAGTTCGGCGAGGAGGTCAAGGCGGTGGTGGAGCCGCTGTCCATGGACGACGCCGGGCCCGAGCTCGAGCGCGAGCTCGTCGCCTACTGCCGGGAGCATCTCGCGGACGTGAAGTGCCCCCGCACGGTGGACTTCCGCGTTGAGCTGCCCCGCCACCCCACCGGCAAGCTCTACAAGCGCCTGCTGAAGGACGAGTACTGGAAGGGTCACGAGACCCGGATCATTTGAGGTTTCGCTTCGCACCCAGAGGTTGCGAAACGAGTCTTTGGTCGCCGCCTCTTCGGCGGAGCCTCTGCCCCCAAACCCCCTGCCTAGCGGTTACGCCGGTGGGTCGTCGAGGCGAGTGCGGCCGCCGAAGCCGTCCTCCGGCCAGTGCCACCACTCGACGGCGTCCTCGCCGGCCACCCAGCACAGCCAGTACCAGCGGCCGCTCGGCGCCCGGGCGGGGAAGTCGATGAGGCCGCGCTCGATGTCGCGCAGGACGATCCCTGCCGCCGCCAGCTCCTCGATGCACGACTGGATGGGGCCGGGGTCGGCGGGCACCAGCCCATGGCCGTTCTGGCGGGCCAGCCGGGCCCGGCGGACGGTGTGACGCCGGTAGTCGTCCCACAGGCCCTGCGCGCGGGCCACGACGTCGCTCACCCAGCCCAGCGCGGCGTTGGCCTCGTCGACCGTCCACACCCGGCTGGGCCCGCCGGGCCCGGCGTCGGTCATGAGCTGCGCTCATGACCGGTCGACCGCGCGAGCGCCAGCGAGCCGGGTGACGATGGGGACCCGCGGGGGCGCAGCCCCCGGGCAGGCACGGACATGAGCTGCGCTCATGGCCGGTCGACCGCGCGAGCGCCAGCGAGCCGGGTGACGATGGGGACCCGCGGGGGCGCAGCCCCGGGGCAGGCACGGTCATGCCTGGATGACGACCAGGCGGTGCTCGGTCATCTCCCGGACCGCGTAGCGGGGGCCCTCACGCGTGTTGCCGCTGTCGCGCACGCCACCATAGGGCTGCTGGTCGGCCCTCCAGGTCGGCACCTCGTTGATCATCACGCCCCCGAAGTCGAGCCGGCGCGCGGCGGCCAGGGCGGCGTCGATCCGGGCGGTGAATATCGCGGCCTGCAGCCCGTAACGGGTGTCGTTGGCCAGCGCGAGCGCCTCGTCGAGATCGTCGTACGCCGCCACGCCGACCACCGGGCCGAACACCTCGGTGGCACAGACCTTCATGTCGGGCGTCACCTCGGTGAGGACCGTGGGCCGCAGCACGCCGTCGTCGCCCACGTCGCCGCCCACAGCCACCTTGGCACCGGCGGCCAGGGCATCGTCGATCCAGCCCTTGACCCTCTCGGTGTCGCCGGAGGAGATCAGCGCCGACACGTCGGTGGCCTCGTCGAGCGGCGGCCCCACCACCAGGGTGGCCACCTCGTCGGACAACGCCGCCACGAACTCGTCGTGGATCGCGCGGTGCACGAGCAGCCGCTGCGCCGAGATGCACGACTGGCCGGCGTGGCTGAAGCCGGCGATCTTGAGCTTGGCCGCCGCGCCCCGCCAGTCGCCGTCGGGCTCGATGATCACCGGGCTGTTGTTGCCGAGCTCGAGGTTGACCTTCTTGCGGGGCGCCCGCTCCCGAATGCCCCAGCCCACCTCGGGCGAGCCGGTGAACGTGATCAGGGCCACGTCGTCGTGCGTGACCAGCGGGTCGCCCACCGCTCGGCCCGACCCGGTCACGACATTGAGCCAGCCCGGCGGGAGGCCACACTCGTCGAGAAGCATGCCCGCCAGCGCCAGCGCCGACAGCGGCGTCTGGCTGGCCGGCTTCAGCACCACGGGGCAGCCGGCGGCGATGGCGGGCGCCACCTTGTGGCTCACGAGGTTGAGGGGGAAGTTGAACGGGCTGATGGCGCCGACCACCCCCACCGGCACCCGCAAGGTGAAGGCGAGCTTTCCGGCCCCGGGGACGCTGGCGTCGATGGGGACCATGTCGCCCGTGAGGCTGCGGGCCTCGACGGCGCCGAAGCGGAAGGTGTCGACGGCCCGACCCGCCTCGATGCGGGCGGTGCGGATGGGCTTGGCCGCTTCCTGGGCGATGGTGCGGGCGAAGTCCTCCTGCCGGTCGGCCAGCAGGGTGGCAGCCCGGTCGAGGATCGCCGCCCGCTCGTGTGCCGGCAGGGGCTCGGCCAGGCGACCCTTGGCCGCCGCCACCGCCCGGTCGACGTGGGCGGCGCCGCACGCGGGCACCCGACCGATCTCCGCACCGTCGTAGGGGGATGCCACCACGATCTCGTCGTCGGCGGTCACCCGTTCGTCACCGATGGGGACAGCGATCAGCTCACTCATCGATTTTGACGCTACCGTCCCGGCCGTCCATGGCTCGCCTCCCCTTCCTCGACTGGCCAGGCCCGCTGGCCTTCTCCCACCAGGGCGCCCATTTCGACGGGGCCACCGGCGAGAACACCATGGAATCGTTCGAGGCCGCCGTCGCCCTCGGCTACCGCTATCTGGAGACCGACACACATGCCACCGCCGACGGCGTGCTCGTGGCCTTCCACGACGACAACCTCGACCGCCTGACCGACCGCACGGGCGCCATCCGCGACCTGCCGTGGGCCGAGGTGCGGGCGGCGCGGGTACGGGACCGCCACGGGATACCGCTCCTCGAGGACGTCCTGACCGCCTGGCCCGACGTCCGGGTCAACATCGACCCCAAGCACGACGCGGCCGTCGACCCGCTCATCGAGCTCATCCGCCGCACCGACAGCATCGACCGCGTGTGCGTGGGGGCGTTCTCGGATGACCGCCTGGCCCGCGTCCGGTCGGCCCTGGGCGACAGGATCTGCACCTCCATGGGCCCGCGCCAGGTCCGGCGGTTGGTGCTGGCCTCGCGCGGCCTGCCCGGGTGGCGGTTCTCGGCGGCATGCGTGCAGGTGCCGGTGAGGCACGGACCGGTGACCCTCGTGACCGACCGGTTCCTGGCCGCCGCACACCGCCGCGACCTCCAGGTGCACGTGTGGACGATCAACGATGCCGCCGAGATGCGCCGACTGCTCGACCTCGGTGTGGACGGCATCATGACCGACCGGCCCGACGTGCTGAAGGCGGTCCTCGAGGACCGGGGCAGCTGGGTCGGCTCATCGTCCGCGTGATCGGCCGCCCGCGGGTGCGACACTGGTCGACGTGACGGAACTGGACGCGCCCACCACGGGCCGTGCTCCCGAGGGCCCGACCGACGAGGAGATGCGCGCCCTGTACCGCGCGCTGCTTCTCCCCCGGGTCATCGAGGACAAGATGCTGGCCCTGCTGCGTCGCGGCCAGCTGAGCAAGTGGTTCTCGGGCATCGGCCAGGAGGCCGTGTCGGTGGGCCTCGTGGCGGCGCTCCGCGAGGACGACTGGATCCTGCCCGCCCACCGCAACCTGGGCGTTTTCACCGGCCGGGGCTTCGACCTCGACGTGCTCTTCCGCCAGCTGCTGGGCCGTGCGGGACCGCTCACCGGTGGCCGCGACCGCACCTTCCACTTCGGCGACCTCGACCATCACGTCGTCGGGATGATCAGTCACCTGGGTGCCATGGTCCCGGTGGCAACCGGGCTGGCACTGGCCGCGCGCATGCGGGGCGAGGACCGGGTGGCGGCCGTGCTCACGGGCGACGGCGCCAGCAGCGAGGGCGACGTCCACGAGGCCATGAACCTCGCCGCGGTCTGGAAGCTGCCGGTCATCTTCGTCATCGAGAACAACCAGTGGGGCCTGTCGACACCGGTCAGCGACCAGTACGCCTGCGTCGACCTGGTCGACCGTGCCGCCGGCTACGGCATGCCCGGCGAGCTGGTCGACGGCAACGACGTCCTGGCGGTCCGCGACGCATGCAAGCGGGCGGCGGCGCGAGGCCGGGCCGGCAAGGGGCCGACGCTGCTCGAGTGCAAGACGTTCCGCATGCGGGGCCACGAGGAGGCGTCCGGGAACGACTACGTGCCGGCGGCGGAGATCGCGGCCTGGGTGGCGCGCGATCCGATCGACCGGTTCGAGACCCGGCTCGACGAGCGCGGCCTGCTGCCCGCGGCCGAGCGCGCCATGCTCCGCGAGGAGCTGCGGTTCGAGGTCGAGAACCTGGTGGCCGCCGCCCTGGCGGCACCGGCGCCGGCAACGACCGAGGACGACGAGCTCGGGCGGGTGTACGCAGCGCCGGCCCCGCTCCGCCGCGCCGCCACCGAGCCCGGCGCCGATGCACCCGATGCCGCAGGCGCCACCGACATGCGGTACGTCGACGCCGTGCGGGACGCCCTGCGGGTGGCGCTGGCGGGCGACGACCGGGTGGTCTTGCTGGGGCAGGACATCGCCGGCTACGGCGGCGTGTTCAAGGCAACGGAGGGCCTGGTCGGCGAGTTCGGTGCCGAGCGGGTGCGCAACACGCCCATCATCGAGTCGGGGGCGATCGGTGCCGCGCTCGGGCTGGCGCTCGACGGGTTCCGCCCGGTCGTGGAGATGCAGTTCGGCGACTTCGTGACCTGCGGGTTCAACCAGCTCGTCAACAACGTGGCCACGACCCGCTACCGCTGGAACGCCGCCGTGCCTCTGGTCGTGCGCCTGCCCGTGGGCGGGGGCCTCGGCGCGGGACCCTTCCACTCCCAGAACGTCGAGGCCTGGTTCTGCCACGTCGCCGGCCTCAAGGTGGTGGCGCCGGCCAGCGCCGACGACGCCAAGGGGTTGCTGCTGGCGGCGCTGGACGACGGCAACCCGGTGCTGGTCCTCGAGCACAAGCGGCTCTACCGCAGCGTGCGGGGCCCGGTGCAGGGCGGGCATCACGTGGTGCCGATCGGCGAGGCGCGCATCGCCCGGCCGGGCACAGATGCCACGCTCGTGACGTATGGCGCCGGGGTCGACTGGGCGGTCGCCGCCGCCGACGCGTTGGCGGCGGAGGGCGCCGGTGAGGTCGAGGTGATCGACCTGCGCTCGCTCCGCCCCTGGGACGGCGAGCTCGTGCTCGACTCGGTGCGACGCACCTCGCGGGTGCTGGTGCTGCACGAGGCGGGCCTTACCGGTGGGTTGGGAGCGGAGATCGCCGCCACGATCGCCGACGAGGCGTTCATGGACCTGGACGCGCCGGTCCGCCGCGTGGGAGGGCTCGACACCCCCATCCCCTTCGCACCCACGCTGGAGGCCGTCTGGTCCGCCGACCGACGCCTGCTGCCCGCGCTGCGGGAACTGCTGGCATTCTGACGATTCCTGCCGCGGGATTGGTGGTCCACGCCACCGACCCCGCGGCAGATTTCGGGTCGGGCGGGCGTCAGGCGCCGGCGGCGATCGCCGCGGCCAGGACGTCGAGCCCCTGCGCCAGCTCGTCGTCGGTGATGGTGAGCGGCGGGGCGAGCCGCAGGACGTTCTCGTCCGGCCCGCATGACAGCACGATCACCCCGGCGGCAAGGCAGCGGGCGGCCACCCGCTCCGTGACGGCCTTGTCGGCGAGCTCGACGCCGATCATGAGGCCGATTCCCCGGATGTCCCGCACGTGCGGGTGGGGCCCGACCTCCCGCCGCAGCCGCTCCACCGCGCCGGTGCCGAGCTCGCTGGCCCGGCGGTAGCAGTCCTCGCGCTCGAGCACGTCGAGGGTGGCGACGGCGGCGGCGCAGGCCACCGGGTTGCCGCCGAAGGTCGAGCCGTGGGTGCCGGTCGGCCACCGTTCCAGCAGGCTCCGGTCGCCGACGATGCCGCCCAGGGGCAACCCCGAGGCGATGCCCTTGGCGAACAGCAACACGTCCGGCGCCACCCCGTAGGTCTCCGCCGCGAAGGGGCGACCCGTCCGGCCGACGCCGCACTGCACCTCGTCGAACACGAGCACGATGCCGTGCCGGTCGCAGCGCTCGCGCAGCCCTCGGAGCCACTCCCGCGGCGGGGCCACGTACCCACCCTCGCCCAGCACGGGCTCGACGATCATCGCCCCGACGTTGCCCGGTGGCGCCTGGAGGGCGAAGACGCGGTCGAGCTCGCCGAGCGCGTCCTCGACCGCGGCCCCGTCGCTCTCGTGCTCGTGGGGAATGCAGTAGGGAGCGTGGTAGACGCCGGGGAGGAGGGGCTCGTAGCCCTCGCGGTAGCGGCCCTTGGCGGTCGTCAGCGTGGTGGCCGCCAGGGTGCGCCCGTGGAACGCCCGCCGGAAGGCGATCACGGCCGGCCGGCCCGTGGTCTTGCGCGCCAGCTTCAGTGCGCCGTCGACCGCCTCGGCCCCCGAGTTGCAGAAGAACACCTGGGGCTCGTCGAAGAACGGGCACAGCGCACCGAGCCGTTCGGCGAGCTCCACGTTGCGGCGGTGGTGCACCACGACCGACGTGTGCAGCAGCGTCCGCGCCTGCTCGATGACGGCGTCGACCACCCGCGGGTGGCAATGGCCGGTGGCGTTGACGGCGATGCCGGCGCCGAGGTCCAGGAACCGCCGGCCGTCGACGTCGATGATCCACGACCCCTCGCCCCGCTCGGCGACCACGTCGTAGTAGCGGGGCAGCACGCCCGCCAGGGCGCCGTGGTCCCGGGCCAGCCAGCCCGCGGTGGCCGACTCGTCACGCGCCGGGCTGGTCACGGGCGCCGAGGTGTCGGCGGGCGTGGTCACGCCTGCCCCTCCAGGGGGTGCGTGTCGATCTGCGCCTTCTGCAGCCGGCCGGAGTAGTCGACGTAGACGGTCTTCAGCTGGCTGAACTGCTCGATGCCCCGGGTGCCGGCCTCGCGGAAGCCGTTCCCGGTGTGCTTGGTGCCCCCGAACGGCAGCGGGATCTCGGCACCGATGGTCGGGGCGTTGACGTAGACGATACCGGTGTCGATGCGGTCGACGGCCCGCAGCGCCGCGTTGATGTCGCGTGTGTAGATCGCGGCCGACAGCCCGTACTCCACGCTGTTCACCACACCGAGGGCATCGTCGAGGTCGGCGACCTCGAGCACCGCGAGCACGGGCCCGAACACCTCCTCGCGGGCGACGCGGTGCTCGGGGCGCACCCCGGTCAGCACGGTCGGGGCGAAGAACGCCCCGCCGCAGCCGGCGACCTCGAGCGGCTGCCCCCCGCAGGCAACCGTGGCGCCCTCCTCGACGGCGGCCGCCACCACACCGGCGATGCGCTCGGCCGAGGAGGCGTTGATGACGGGGCCCACGTCAGTCCCTGGGTCCTGGGGGTCGCCCAGGCGCAGCTCGCCGGCCCGTTTGACGATCCTGTCGACGAGCTCGCCCGCCACGTCGGGATGGGTGATGAGCCGCGACGTGGAGGTGCAGCGCTGGCCCGACGTGCCGAACGCCCCGAAGATGGCGCCGTCGACGGCCAGGTCGAGGTCGGCGTCGGGACGCACCACCATGGCGTTCTTGCCCCCGAGCTCGAGTGACACCAGGCGCGGGCCGGTCTCCATCGCCGCGGCCGCCACCTTGCGCCCCGTTGGCACCGATCCGGTGAAGCTGATCGCCTGCACGCCCGGGTGGACCGCCAGCGCCGCCGCCGGCTCCGCGAAGCCGTGCACGACCTGGACGAGGTCGGCGGGCACGCCGGCCTCGGTGCAGGCGGCGACGAACGCCTCGCAGCACGCGGGTGCGTGCTCGGACGGCTTGATCACAACGCCGTTGCCGGCCAGGAGCGCCGGGAAGATCTTCCACGACGGGATGGCCACCGGGAAGTTCCACGGCGTGATCATGCCCACGACCCCGACCGGCTGGCGGGTGGTCCAGCACAGCTTGTCCCCCAGCTCGGAGGGCACGGTCTCGCCCCAGGCCGAGCGTCCCTGACCGGCCACGAAGTGGGCCATGTCGATGGCTTCCTGCACGTCGCCGCCCGCCTCGACCAGCACCTTGCCCGCCTCGCGGCTGACCAGCGCCGTCATGGCCTCCTTGTCCCGCGCGATCACGCCTGCGGCGCCGGCCACGGCCTCCGCGCGGGCCGGCGCGGGGACCCGCGCCCAGTCGCGCTGGGCCGCCGCAGCCCGGGCCACCGCGGCGTCGACGTCGGCCGGACCGTGGGTGGGGTACTCGCCCACCACGTCGTCGGGATGGGCAGGGTTCACCGATCGAAACGTGTCCATGGTCCTCCTGAGGGTCCTCCTCGGTCGTTCTTGGGAGCGCCGGGTCTGCCGTCACATACGTTTCAGGATTGCCTTCGACCGTATCATCCGTGCCAATGAGCGAAGTGGCCGAGCACATCGAGCAGCACCGGGCGCAGCTCTCGCCCGCCGAGCGCCGGGTGGCGGAGGTGGTGCTGCGCGACCCGGAGTGTGTGGCCTTCGGGACGGTCGCCCGGGTCGCCGAGCGGGCGGGCACGTCCGGCGCCTCGGTGGTGCGGCTCTCGACCCGGCTGGGCTACCCCGGATACTCGGGGCTGCAGGCGGCTGTGCAGCGGGCGATCGGCCAGCAGCTCCGGCCCGCGGTCGAGCGGATCCGCGACATGCGACCCGCTTCCCCCAGCCGAGTGGCCGCCGTGGCCGGGAGCGGGCCCGACGTGCTGTCCCGCACGCTGCGGGCCGAGCTGGACAACGTCGACCGGACGCTCTCTGCCGTCACGGCCGAGGATTTCGCGCGGGCGATCGCACTGCTGGCCGATCGCCGACGGCCGGTCCGGGTGGCGGCCGGCGACGCCGAGGCAGGCGTGGGCGCCATGCTCACCGCAGCGCTCGCCCTGGTCCGGGAAGACGTGGTGCAGGTGGGCGGCTCCGACGTCGCGGTCGCCCGCCAGCTCGCCGGGACCGGGCCCGAGACCGTGGTGGTCGCCATCGACCTGCGCCGCTACGAGCGCTGGGTCGTCGAGCACGTGACTCGGGCCGTCGCCGACGGAGCCACCCTGGTGGCGGTGACCGACAGCCCGCTGTCCCCGCTGGCCGCCCTGGCGTCGGTGAGCTTTGCGGTGGCGGCCGAGGGCGCCGGCCCGTTCGACAGCCATGTCGGCACGTTGGCCCTGGCCAACGCGCTCGTCACCGGCGTCGCCGGACGCCTCCGCCGGAGCGCCACCCGCCGGCTGGACGCGGTCGAGGCCGCCTGGCGGGGGGCCGGCGCCCTCGTCGAACCCTGAGCTGGTGCCGCCCCCGCACGCCGGGCACTAGACCGGGTCCATGCCCACCAGCGCCACCCTGGCCGGCGTCTCCGTCGGCACCACCACCTGGGCTCCGGTCGGGATGGTGGCCGCGGCCGACAACCTGGCGGCGTCGGCGGGAGTCGCGGCGCTGCGGGCGGGGGGCAGCGCCGTCGACGCCGCCGTGGCCGCGGCTGCGGTGCTGGCGGTCACCAACCAGCATCAGTGCGGCCTGGGGGGAGACATGTTCGCCCTGGTCCACCGGCCAGGTCAACCGGTGGCCGCCCTGTGCGCGGCCGGTCGCGCCGGCTCGGGCGCCGACGCCGGGGGGCCACGGCGGGAGGGTCTCGACCGCCTCCCCCTCCGTGGCGACGTCCGGACGGTGACGGTGCCGGGCTGTGTCGACGGCTGGGTCGAGCTACATGGCCGCTTCGGCCGCCTGCCGCTCGCACGGGTCCTCGAGTCGGCGACCGCCTACGCCGACCGCGGGTTCCCTGCCTCGCGACTGCTCGCATACACGGCCCCGGACATCCTCCGGCTCGACGGGGCGGACGACTACCGCGCGGCGGCGACGGCCGACGGCACGCGCCTGGCGGTGGGGGCACTGGTCCGTCGACCGGGGGTGGCCGCGGCACTCGACGCGATCGCGTCCGGCGGTCGCGACGGCTTCTACCTCGGGCCGTTCGGTGACGGCCTGATCGAGCTCGGTGGCGGCCTGTTCGCGCCCGAGGACCTGGCCCTCACCCAGGCGGACTGGGTCACACCGGTGCGGGTCCCCGCGTGGGGCCATGACCTGTGGACGACGCCGCCGCCCTCGCAGGGCTACCTCACGCTGGCCGGCGCGTGGATCTCCGAGGGCCTCCCCCTGCCCGACGAGCCCGACGATCCCGCCTGGCCGCATCTCCTCGCCGAAGCCGCCCGCGTGGCTGGCACAGACCGGCGTGCCGTGCTCTTCGAGGCCGCCGACGGCGACGCCCTGCTGGCGCCGGAGCGGCTGGCGCCCCGGCGCGCGGTCATCGACCCCCGGCGCCGCGGTGGCCGGGCGCCCCTGGCCTCGGCGGGAGGCACCACGGTGTGTTGCGCCGTCGACGGGGAGCGGATGGGTGTGACGCTGATCCAGTCGAACGCCTCGGCGTGGGGTGCACACATCGTCGAGCCCACGACCCGCGTTTTCCTGCACGACCGCGGCATCGGGTTCTCGCTCGAGGCCGGCCACCCCGCCGAGCTGGCACCGGGACGCCGCCCCCCGCATACCCTGGCGCCCGCGTTGGTGACGGCGAGCGACGGGTCGCTGCGCGCCGTCCTGGGCACCATGGGCGGCGACAGCCAGCCCCAGGTCCTGCTCCAGCTGCTGGCGCGCTGGCTGCGCCACGGCCAGCCGCCGGGCCGCGCGGTGGCCGCGCCCCGCTGGGTCCTCGGCGGCGCCGGAAGCTTCCGCACCTGGGACGGCGACGGACCGGGGTTCATCGCGATCGAGGCCCACGCGGAACGCGGCTGGGAGGAAGGATTGGCGGGGCGCGGTCACGAGGTCCAGCGCAGCCCCAGCCCGGTCGACCATCGGTTCGGCCATGCCCAGATGATCGAGGTGGTCGACACGGACGTCCTGTGCGGCGTGGCCGATCCCCGCGCCCTGGACGGCGCCGCCGTCGGTTACTGAACCCCGCTGCGCCGACGTCCGAAACGTTCAATACGCCGGCCACCCCGGGCCGTCACGATGCCGTCATGAGTGCAGACATCAACGCAGCGAGGGCGTTCCTGGTGAGCCAGGGCCGCCTGCTCGACCGCTACCGATCCGACCTGGTGATGGGCGTCGGCGACCCCGACCGGGTGTTGCGGGCGCTGGACGCCCACCGCAACCCCGACGGCGGCTACGGCTGGTCCCTGGAGCCCGACCTGCGGGCGGCCGGCAGCCACCCGGCAGGAGCGCTGCACGCCTTCGAGGTGATCGAGGAGGTCGCACCGGTGACGTCGCCCCACGCCGTAGAGCTGTGCGACTGGCTGGCGACGGTCACCCGCCCCGACGGCGGATTGCCGTTCGTGTTGCCGATCGACGACCCCACCGGCTCGTCGCCGGTGTGGACCGAGGCCGACACCACCACCTCCTCCCTGCAGATCACCAGTGCCGTGGCCGCCCTCGCCCACCGCGCCGGACGCCACGACCCCGCGATCGCCGAGCACCCGTGGCTGGCGGACGCAACCCGCTACTGCCTCGAACAGATCGCGGCGATCGATCGGCCCGAGACGGTGTTCGTGTTGGAGCTGCGCTTCGCGCTGTGGTTCCTCGACGCCATCGTGGACGACCGGCCCGAGGCCGCGGAGCACATGCGCCGGCTCGCGGGGATCATCCCGCCGTCGGGCTCGCTTCCGGTGCCGGGCGGGGCGGCCGACGAGAAGCTCCGTCCCCTGGACTTCACCCCGGTGCCGAAGCGTCCCCTACGCGACCTGTTCACGGCCGATGCGGTGGCGGCCGACCTGGAACAGGTCGCCCGCGAGCAGCGGCCCGACGGCGGCTGGACCGTCGACTTCGCCTCGGCGTCGCCAGGTGCGGAACGGGAATGGCGCAGCTACGCCACGGTGCGAGCGATCGCCGTCCTCCGGGCCAACGGCGTCGTGAGCTGACGGCCGTCGGACACCTCAACCGGGATCGGCGAAGGTGGGGTCGCGCTTCTCGAAGAAGGCGGCCACCGCCTCGACCTGGTTGGGGGTGCTCACGAGGGATCCGATCACCTCGCGCTCGTCTGCGTACTGCTGGGCCAGCGGCACGCGACCCGACTGCTCGACGAGGCGCTTGATGCCACGGATGGCGTGCGGGTTCTTGGCGGCGATCTCGCGGGCCAGCGCCAGGGCGTCCTCCAGCGGCGTGTCGCTGGATCGGGTCGCAAGGCCGATCCGGGCGGCCTCCTCGCCGCTGACGGCGCGGCCGGTCCAGGCCAGCTCCTTGGCTATGTCCGGTCCGACCAGTCGGGGCAGGGTGGCCGTTCCGGTCATGTCGGGCGACAGGCCCCAGCGGATCTCCAGCACCGAGAGCGTGGCGTCCGGGTGGACGATCCGGAGGTCGGCGCCGAGCGCGATCTGCAGCCCGCCACCCAGGCAGTGGCCCGAGATGGCGGCGATCACCGGCACGGGGACCTCGGACCAGCAGTGGGCCGCCTGCTGGGCGAGGTGCGTGATGCGTCCGTCGGTGGCGCCGATGGCCCGAAGGCGGGTGCCGTCCCCCGCCGGCTCGCCGGCGCCACTGGCCCGGCCGCCGTCGGCCATGGCCTTGAAGCCCGAGAAGTCGAGGCCGGCGGAGAACGACCGACCCTCCCCCGACAGCACCAGCGCCCGCACCGACGGCTCAGTCGCCAGTCGAGCGCCGACGTCGGCGAGCGCCACGAACATGTCGGTGTCCAAGGCGTTGAGCTTGTCGGGCCGGTTCAGCCGCACGTCGGCCACGCCCCCGTCGATCGCCACGGTCACACGCTCGTTCACCGTCACACTCTGCCACGGCGTAGCGTCGGCGCCGATGGCTGACGTCAGGGCGCTGACCGTGACCAGTGAGTTGGTCGACTACGCCGTGGCCCACGGCACCTGGGCGGAGGATCCGGTCCTCACCGCCCTACGGGACGAGACCGCGGCCCTGGGCCCGGTGGCGAGCATGCAGATCGGTCCCGACGAGGGCCAGCTGCTCACGCTGTTCGCCCGGTTGGTCGGCGCGCGCCGCGCCGTCGAGGTGGGCACCTTCACCGGGTACTCCTCGCTGTGCATCGCCCGGGGCCTGTCGGCCGGCGGCACGCTGCTGTGCTGCGACGTGAGCGAGGAGTGGACCGCCTTGGCCCGCAGGGCGTGGGAACGCGCCGGGGTGGCCGAACACATCGAGCTGCGCATAGCGCCCGCGCTCGAGACCCTCCGATCGCTGCCGCCGGAGCCGGCGATCGACCTCGCCTTCATCGACGCCGACAAGGGCGGCTACTGGGACTACTGGGACCAGCTCGTGCCCCGCGTGCGCCCCGGTGGCGTGCTGATGGCCGACAACGTCCTGTGGTCCGGCCGGGTCGCCGACGACGACGGTGACGAGAACACACGCGCCATCCGGGAGTTCAACGACCGGGTGGCCGCGGACGACCGGGTCGACGTGGTCGTCCTCCCGGCGTTCGACGGGCTCACCATCGCCCGCCGCCGCTGACGGTCCCAGTCTCGCTCCGGCGACGGCCCCTCCGCCGTTCAGATGCCGAGGGGGGCGCTCTCGACGATGACCCTGGCCTCCTCGGGGCCGGTCATGTCGACCCGCGCCGCACTGCGGCGGCCGTTGAGGTAGAGCGTCAACTCCTGTGGCCCGCCGGTCAGCCGGACGCTCGGGCCCGGGCCCCGCGCCGGCACCTCGCCGAAGCCCGGCGCGTCCAGCGCCACGCCCACACCCCGGACCTTGCGCAACATCAGGCGGGAGCCCTGCCGCAGCATCGTCCACAGCGTGCTGTCGAGGTCGGCACGGTCGCTGCGGGGCGCCTCGCCCGCGGGTCGCCGAACGTCCTCGTGGTGCACGAACCACTCGGTCAGGTTGAGGAACTGTCGCAGCACGGGCAGCCGCCACGGTACGAGCGGCGGCCCGGCCCGCAGCCGGTCGACCAAACGCTCGTAACCCTGGGAACGGGCGTTGTCCATCAGGGAATGCTCGAGCTTGGCGAAGCGCTCGCCGCCGAGGATCGCGAACCCCGACCGGGGGTCGTGCTCCCGAACGACCAGGTGGGCGGCCAGATCCAGCGTGGTCCACCCCTCGCACAGCGTGGGGGCGTCGGGACCGACGGCCAGGAAGAGATCGCACAGCTCCGAGCGTTCGCGGGCGTCGAGCGGCACATCCGCCGATGCAGCGGGGGAACCGTCCGGACGATCGTCGCGTGGGGCTTCAGCCATCGCCGGTAGGGTACGCGTCCATGGCCGCTCCTCCCGCCCACGAGATCGACGAGAACGCCACGTACGAGGTCACGATCGCCACTGACAAGGGCGACATCGTGATGGAGCTGGATCCGCAGCTGGCACCCACCACCGTGAACAACTTCGTGGCGCTGGCCCGTCGCGGCTTCTACGACAACCTGACGTTCCACCGCGTGGTGCCCGAGTTCGTGATCCAGGGCGGCGATCCCGAGGGCTCGGGCCGGGGTGGGCCCGGCTATCGCTTCGCCGACGAACCCGTGCGGGGCGAGTACACCCTCGGCGCCGTCGCCATGGCCAACGCCGGCCCGGACACGAACGGCTCGCAGTTCTTCATCTGCATCGACGACTGCCGCCCCAAGCTGGCCAAGTCGTACAACCTGTTCGGCTACGTCACATCGGGTGTCGACGTCGCCCAGCGAATCGGCCAGGGCGATGTCATGCGCTCGGTCAGCGTGGTCGAGCAGCCGGCCAGCTGACGGTACGTCCCCGCTGGGCGCAGGCGACCGCCCACTAATCTCCGGGAATGTTCGACGAGTCCGATGTGCCGCTGTTCACCCAACGCGGCCCCGACTTCGTCCCGACCGAGCACACCCGCGGTCCCTGGGATCCCCGCCACCAGCATGGCGGCGCCGTGGCCGCGCTCGTCGCCCGCTCCGCCGAGCAGACCGCCGGTCCGGACTTCGCCGTGACCCGGCTGACCATGGAGCTGATGCGGCCGGTGCCGCTGGAGACCCTGGCAGTCGACGTCGCGGTGCCCCGGCCCGGCCGCCGGGTCATCGGCATCGACGTGTCGCTCAGCGCCGGCGACCTCGAGGTCGAAGTTGTGCGCGCGCACGTTGTCGCCATACGCCGCAGTGACCTCCCCACCGGCGAGGGGCACCGGTCGTTCCTGGAGCCCGGTCCGGAGGCCGGTGTCGACAGCCCGTTCATCTTCGAGGACGACAGCAGCCGTCCCGCCTTCCACCGCACGGGCATGGAGGTGCGCTTCGTCGGCGGCGGCGGCGCCCAGCCCGGGCCGGCCAAGGCGTGGTTCCGCCTACGGCGGCCGGTGGTCGGGGGGGAGGAGCCGACCGGCGTCCAGCGCGCCGCGGCGGCGGCCGACTTCGGCAACGGTGTCTCATGGGTCCTCCCGCCCGATCGCTGGTTCTTCGTCAACCCCGACCTCACATTGCACCTGGCCCGCCCACCCCAGGGCGAGTGGATCGGTCTCGATGCCGTGACGCTTCCCAGCGACCAGGGCATGGCGCTGGCGGAGAGTGCGGTCTACGACGAGCACGGGCGACTGGGCCGGGCGGCTCAGAGCCTGCTGCTGCAACCGCGCCCCGACGCGTGAGCGACGACCCATCCCGCGGCGACCACAACGCGGCTGCGCTTCACGGGGCGATCGCTGCGGCGGTGCCGGAGCGCCAATGCGTCGTGGCCGGCGACCGTAGCCTCACCTGGCGCGAGGTCACCGATCGGACGTGCCGCTTGGCCGGGATCCTCGCCGGTGCCGGGATGGGTCTCCGGGGCGATCCCGGTCCGGACGCCGGTGCCGCCTGGGAGTCACCCCACGACCACGTCGCCCTGTACCTCCACAACGGGCCCGAGTACCTCGAGGGCATGCTGGGCGCCTGGAAGGCCCGTTGCGCGGCGATCAACGTCAACTACCGCTACGTGGCCAGCGAGTTGGCCTACGTGCTGCGCGACAGCGATGCGGTGGCCGTCGTCTACCACGCGTCGTTCGCGTCCACGCTGGCCGAGGTCCTGCCCGACCTGCCCGGCATCCGGCTGCTGCTCCAGGTCGACGACGGCTCGGGTACCGCCCTCCTCGACGGCGCCGCCGACTACGAGGCCGCCCTGGCCGCCGCCGATCCACTCGAGCCGGCCGGACTGTCACCCGACGATCGCTACATCCTCTACACGGGCGGCACGACCGGGATGCCCAAGGGCGTGCTGTGGCGCCAGGGTGACTTCCTGGCGACGTGCCTCGGGGTCCAGGGCACGAGCGCCGACCTCGTGGCCACCGCCACGCGCCGGGGCGCATCGCTGCGGACGCTGCCGGTGGCGCCCTTCATGCACGGGGCCGCTCACTGGAACGCCATCTCGGCGTTCGTCTCCGGCGGGACCGTGGTCGTGCCCGATCGGCCCACGCGGTTCGACCCGGCCGACGTGTTGGCCACCTGCGAGCGCGAGCGCGTGACTGCGCTGCAGATCGTGGGCGACCCCTTCGCCCGGCCCCTGCTGGACCGGATGGACGCTCGCCCGTACGACCTCTCGTCACTGCGCTTCCTGCTGTCGGGCGGGGCCGTGCTGTCGCCGTCGGTCAAGGCCCGGCTCCTCGAGCGGATCCCGGGGTTGCGCATCGTCGATGTCCTCGGGTCGTCGGAGACCGGGCGCCAAGGCGTGGCCGGTGCCGAACCGACGTTCCGGCCCGGCGACCATGCTCTGGTGTTGTCGGAGGACCGCAGCCGCCGCCTGACCCCCGGCGAGCGCCAGATCGGCTGGCTGGCCCAGGCCGGGCGGGTGCCCCTGGGGTACCTCGGCGACGCCGCCAAGACGGCCGCCACCTTTCCGGTGATCGACGGGGTCCGTCACGCGGTGGCGGGCGACCGGGTGCGCCTGCTGGCCGACGGCACCATCGAGCTGCTGGGCCGCGACTCGGTGACCATCAACACGGGGGGAGAGAAGGTGTTCGCCGAGGAGGTCGAGCGTGCGCTGATGGCGCATCCCGCGGTCGCCGACGCCATCGTCACCAGCCGGCCCAGCGAACGCTGGGGGCAGGAGATCGTGGCGGTCGTGGCCCCACGCGCCGGTGCCGGCATGTCAGGGCTGCAGGACGAGCTGCGGGACCAGTGCCGCAGCAGCCTCGCGGGCTACAAGGTGCCCAAGGCGTTCTGCTGGGTCGAACGCGTCGTCCGCTCCCCCGCCGGCAAGCCCGACTACGCCTGGGCCCGGGCCGTCGCCGACGGCCGAGCGGCCCCGTGAGGGCCTGCTAGTCGGACCACTCGTCGGTCGTGTAGCGCCAGACGCGGGCGTCGGCCGGCCACGAGTCAGCGGTCAGGCCGGCCTTGCGCAGGAGCAGGTCGAGGAAGGCCGTGGCGTCGTCGACCTTTCCCCAGACGCTGGGAAGGAACGTTCCGCGCACGCCCTCGGCCGCCAGCACGAGGCCGTCGACGCCGGGACGTAGGCTCCGCTCCACCTCGTCACGGTCGCCCGCGAGCGGGCTGAGTGGTGACAGCACGGAGATCGTCAGGGTGGCGTCCGCGAGGTCGTCGATCTCGATCGGTGGGTAGCGGGGATCGTCAAACGCCGCGGCACGGGCGTTGTGCGCCACGTCGCGCCACAGCGAGCGCTGGGACTCGAGCGACCCGATGCAGCCGGCCGGGCCGCCCGCCAAGTCGAGGCTCACGAACGAGCAGCCCGGGGGCCGGAGGCGCTCGGGCACGTCGTCGTCGTCCAGCGGGTAGGGCTCACCCGCCTTCACCTCGTGCTCGATGACCCGGCGGGCGAGGCCGATCAGCCAGCGCCCTTCGCCGTCGCCGAGCGGCCGCGGGACCACGAACCCGAAGCTGCCGTAGCCCACCACCCGGTCAACATCGCCCGACGTGTCCGCAGACGTGGATGCCGCCAGCATGCGCGCCACCACCCCGTGGTCGCGCGCGGCGACGAGCAGGCCGCAGATCGGTACACAGCCACAGGCGTCGTACGGGCCCACGTCGTCGGACCGGCCCTCGAGTATCGCCACCGCCGTCCGCTGGTCCCGCTCCCGGGCGCTGACGTCGTCGAGGTAGTGGCTGAGGTCGGACGACACGACCACCACGGTCTCGTCACCGCCCCAGACCCGCTCCAGCACCCGGCCGGTGCCCTCGGCGCTTCCCCGGCCCACGACCAGCGGCACGATGGTCACCGGGCCCAGAACCTCGTGGATGAACGGCAGGTGGACCTCGAGGCTGTGCTCGGGACCGTGGGCGTCGTCGGCCTCGACGGCGTCACCCCGCTCCACCAACTCCCGGCAGGCGGCGACGTCCACGGCCATGTCCCCGAGCGGTGTGCGCCAGGCCTCGGCCGTGCTCACGCCGACGCCGGAGACAGGCACGCGATGGGCGGGACCGGCCAGCACCACACGCTGCACACGACCCCGCCACGGGGCCAGTGCCCTGTAGGCGGCCCCGGCCGTCGGCCCCGAGTAGCGGTAGCCGGCGTGGGGAGCTATCACCGCCTTGGGGGGCGCCAGGTCGGACGGTGGCACGGCGGTGCGCACGTGGTCCGTCACCGCCGACCGCAGCCGCCCGGGGTCGGCCGGATAGAACAGCCCGGCGACGGCCGGCTCCCGCACCCAGCCCGTCGCCGTCGCCGCCCCCATCGTCCCCTACGCCTTGCTGCCGGAGAGTCGAACCCCCACCCGGCGCCGGCCCCACCCGCCGGGCGGTCCATCGAAGTGCCCCGACACCTGCCAACCACAGGCGAGGCAGCGGCCGTCGTCGCTCAGCTGCCAGCGCCCCAGCTCGTACCAGTCGCGCTCGATGAGCAAGGCGCCGCAACCCGGGCACCAGGTGCTCGACCCGTCGCGGTCGTGGACGTTGCCGGTGTAGACGTAGCGCAGCCCGTTGCGCAGGCCCCACTGCCGGGCCCGGCTGAGCGTGTCGGGGGGCGTGTGGGGGACGTCCATCATCTTGAAGTCGGGGTGGAACGCGGTGAAGTGCAAGGGCACGTCCGGCCCCAGGTGCTCGCTCACCCATGACGTCAGCTCGTCGAGCTCGGCATCGCCGTCGTTGCGACCGGGGATCAGCAGCGTCGTGATCTCGAACCAGACGCCGGTCTCGTGACGGAGGTACTCCAACGTCTCCAGGACCGGCTCCAGGTGACCGACGCAGACGTGTTTGTAGAACTCCTCCGTGAACCCCTTCAGGTCGACGTTGGCGGCATCCAGATGGGCGTAGAAGTCGCGGCGCGGCTCCGGGCAGATGTAGCCGGCGGTGACGGCGATGGCCTTGACGCCGACCTCGTGGCAGGCGTCGGCCACGTCGCTGGCGTACTCGAGGAAGATGGTCGGGTCGTTGTACGTGAAGGCGACGCTGCGGCAGCCCAGCTCGACCGCGGCGGTGGCGATCGCCTCCGGCGAGGCAGCGTCGGCCAGGGTGTCCATCTCCTTGGACTTGGAGATGTCCCAGTTCTGGCAGAAGCGGCACGCCAGGTTGCACCCGGCGGTGCCGAAGGACAGCACGGACGTGCCCGGCAGGTAATGGTTGAGCGGCTTCTTCTCGATCGGATCGATGCAGTAGCCCGACGATCGCCCGTAGGTGAGCAGGACGACCTGGTCGTCGACGCGGCCGCGGACGAAGCACATGCCGCGCTGGCCCTCCTGCATCCGGCAACGACGTGGGCAGACGTCGCACTGCAGCCGACCGTCCGGAAGGCGATGCCAGTAGGTCGTCGGGTGCGTGGCCGGCGCCTCGCCGTTCACACCTCCACGGTACCCCCGCACCGAGGGCCGCCAGAAGGGGATCTGGCGGTGCCGAACGCGGTCGCCCCTGTGGCGACGCCGCACCGTTTGACATACTGGCAACCCGTGGCTGGGGGCACGCTTCGTCACGACACTGCCGCCGAACGTACGGCCGGGACCAACCACAACGGCGGCCAGCCGTCGGGACCGGTCGGTGCGCGCCTTGGTGGGCACGCCCGCATGCGCCGCGCGACCCTCGCTGCGCCCTTCGAACCGGCACCGTCCCTGGTCCTGCTCATCGCTGCGCTCGGGGCGGCGGCACTGGCCATCCTCATCGCCATCGCGCGGGGTACCGCCGGCGACGCCGTCATCACACCCGTCGTCACCGCGTCCCTCCGGGCCGCGTCCTACGTGGGCCTGGTCATGGCCGCGGGGAGCACTGCGTTCGTGACCGTGGTCTGGCCGCGGGGCCGCCGCGATCGGCGGTTGGCGATGATGGTGTGGTTCGGCTGGCTGACCATCGGCGCCGCCACCGTCCTGCAGCTGGCCCTGCACGAAGGGGCCGGGCTGGTGGTCCCGGGTGGCGACCGTGTTGCCCGGTCGCTGGCGCTGAGGCTGGGCGTCCTGCTCCTCGGCGTGGCATGGACGTCAGCGGCGGTGCGAGGGAGGCCGGTGTCGCGGGTCGTGGGCGTGGTGCTGTTCGTCGCGCTCACGTCCACCTGGGTCTACGCCGGGCCGGTGGCGCCGGGCGCCACGACCGTCATCGTCACCGTGGCGCACATCGCGGCCGCCTGCCTGTGGACGGGCGGGCTGGCGGTGCTGGCCATGGTGCTGCTGCCCCTCGGCCGGACGGCGGCGCTGGCCCGGGTCCTGGATCGCTTCTCCCGCCTCGCCACCGTCTGTGTCGCCGTGCTGGCGGTCTCCGGGACGCTCCATGCGCTGACCCGGGCCGGGGCTGCCGGCAAGTTGTTTACGACGCCGTACGGCTACGTGTTCTGGCTCAAGGTGGCGTCGGTGAGCGTCATGCTGCTGGTCGCGAACGGCAACCGGCACTACGTGCTGCGCCACATCCGGAAGGCTCGCTCGAGCCTGAGCCAACCGGCGGCGGTGGGCGCCAACCGCCATGCGACCAACGGCGCCGGCTCGTCCGATGCGCATCTCCCCGGCGTCCCACCGCTGCAGATGTTCGGCCTGTTCCTCGGGGCCGAGATCGCATTCGGCCTGCTGGTGATGGTGCTGACGGCGGTGCTGGTCGGCTCGCCCGTCGGCCGCTGACGCCTTGCGGGAGTGCCCCTCAGGTCGAGGAGGCGGCGTACGTCTTGAGCTCCTCGCGGAGCGCAGGGGTCAGCAGCTCACCGGCCTTCGCCACCAGTTCGGTCGCCTGATAGCCGACCGAGCCCACGTCACAGTCGCGGGTGGCGACCACACCGAGGCAACTGCCATCGGCAATGGAGCACACGAACAGGAAGCCCATGCTCATGGCCATGATGACCCGCTCGAGGCCCTCGCCCCCGAGCAGCCGGTCCGACGCCTTCGCCAGGCTGGCGCATCCGGAGATCATGGCGCAGAGCTGGTCGCCCTCCTGCTGGCTCAACGTGTTCGAGCGGGCGATCAGCAGGCCGTCCGACGACACCGCCACGGCATCGGTCACACCGGCCGTCTCGTCCACGAAGCTGCCGAGCAACCAGTTGAAGTTGCGCGCCTCTTTGGTCAGTGACATCGGCCCTAGTGAGAGTCCCGGTCCCGCTCGCTGTCCGCGTCGGCCAAGCTGCGCTGCACGCCGGCGGCCAGGCTTGTGAGGAAACGCTGGATCTCGGCAGGGTCGACGCCCGGCCCCCGGTCGTCGAGCGTGGCCGCGGGACGGATCGACGGCGAGCGGCCGGCCGACGCGAGCGGACCGCTCGTGCCGGGATGCTGCGCGCCCCGCACACGCCGCACCAGCCCACTGGCGGTGACGGCGGGCGTGCCCCCACCCACCGGGATGGGAGCGGGGGCGGGAACCGGGTCCGGTGACGGCGCCGGCGCCGGCGCGACCACAGCCGGTGGCGCATCCACCGGGTCCGGCTGGGGCTCAGGTGCCGGCGGCTCTGGAGGCGGGGTCGGGGGCGCCACGGAGCCCGTGCCGGCGCTCGGGCCGGCCGACGCCCCTGCCAGGACCTCCGGCTCTGGCGGCACAACCGGCGCCGCCGGAGCCGCGGGGGCAACCAGCTCGCGCACGGGTTCGGGTGGCATGGGGGCGATGATCGTCGCCGGCAGCTCGACGATGGCGGCGATGCCGACGACCTCGGAGCCCTGCAACCGAACCTCGATGCCGTTGCGCGCGGCCAGGGCAGCCGCCACGAAGTGCCCCAGGTACTTGGAGAGCGCGATCGTGGGCGCCTCGGCGCCGGCCAGTCGCCGGTTGGCCTCGGCGATGTCCTCGGCGGTCATCCCCAGCCCGTGATCGATCACCGCCAGCGAGTAGCCATCGGGGGTCATGCGTCCCCGGATCTCGACCAGCTCGTGCGGCGGTGAGTGCTTGACGCCGTTCTCGATGAGCTCGGCCAGCAGGTGGGTCAGGTCGGACGCGGCCCCGCCCACGATCATCACCGGGTCGAGCGTGCGCACCACGACCCGCTGGTAGTTCTCGATCTCCCCGAGTGCCGCCCGCACCACGTCGAGGACCCGGACCGGTGGATGCCAGCGCGGCCCCACGTCTGCCTCGCTCAACACCAGGAGCGACTCGGCGTTGCGGCGCATGCGCGTGGCGAGGTGGTCGAGCTTGTGCAGCTGGGCGATCCTCTCGGGATCTACCTCGCCCTGCTCGAGGTCACCGACGGCGGCCAGCAACCGGCTCAGCAGGTTCTGGTTCCGCCGGCCGAGGTTGACGTACGACTCGGCGATGGTCCGACGCAACGTCGCCTGCTCCACCGCCAGCCCGAGCGCGGAGCGCTGCACGTCGTCGAGCGCCTGGGCCACGTCGCTGACCTCGTCGTTGGTCGTGACGTTGATCGGCACCGGCTCGGGGGGCCCGAGGTCCTGCCCCCACGGGGCACCGAGGATGCCGGCCACGGCGCTGGGCAGCTGCTCCTCGGCCATCGACTGGGCGTCGTGGCTTAGCGCCCGCAGCGGCCGGGTGATCGAGCGGCTGACCCGCCAGGCGACGAACGCCGCCGCCATCACGGCGGCCAGCGCTGCCCCGATGTACCAACGCCGTCGGGCCTCCGCCTGGGACCGCAGGTCGTCGGCCCGCTGCTCGAGCACGTCGGCGACCTGATCGCGGAATGCCAGGTATGGACCGTCGGCACCCAATGGCGTCGTGGCCAGCAGCGCCGCCGGGTCGACAGGTGCCCCGCTGGCAACGGCGTCGGAGGCGAACGGAACCAGGCCCGCAACCTGCGGGTCGGCCAGCAGGCGATCGGCGGCCGTGGCGTAGTCACCGGTGCCCTTGGTCTTCACGACGGCGTTGTTCTTCTCGACGTCGCGGGCCACCTTGGACACCTCGGCGGCCGCCACCGGGTCGTCGATGCCCCCGGTGCCCCAACCGACGTAGAGGAGCTGGTCCACCAGCTGCGCGACGGAGTCGGTGGCGTGCGACGAGTAGTGGACGAGGTCGTCGCCCTGGCGGAGGTCGGCGTCGTCGACCACGAGTGCGAAGCGGTCGTGCGACGCGAAGATGGTCGCCACCATGCCGGTGTACGCGGCGAACACCGCGTGGGCGGCCTCGCGGTTGGCTGGACCCGGACTGGCGATGGCGGCATCGACCGTTGCGCGCACACCGGGCAGGTCGTCGAGCGTCGTGAGGGCATTCGCCCAGTCCTCGCGGAGGCGGTCGTCCTGACCGCTGACCTGCCGGTGCAGCGCATTGTGGGCCTCGTTTGTGCGCTGCCGGGACGCGTCGATGTCCGGCTCCTCGAGCTCGATCTGTGTTCCCAGGCCCAGCATCTGGACGAACGCGGTGTTGCGCTCGTTCTGCAGGACGTTGATCAGGCCGGCATGGCCGATGGATGCAGTCGTCAACTCGGCCTGGCGGGTGACCGTCCCAGCCTCCGAGGTGCTGGTGGACACGCCGATCGCGGCGCCGACGACGAGGACCAGGAGCGGCACGGCCACTGCGGCAGCCACCTTGACGCGGATCGGGATGCGTCGACCCACCTGTCAGCTCCATTCATTTCGTTGACGGGAGCCAGAGCAAGCAAGTCGGTTTCCCCAGCACCCGACGAAAGCGGCCGGTTACGGAAAGCGTTGTTCTACTACGGCTGTGTGACGACGGCCAGCATGACATACGTCAGGGCACGACGGGCCATTCTGGCCCGGCCTGTGGACAACTTGCTCAATTGAACCCTGGCAGCCGCCACCACGCTCAGCCGGGCAGGCAAGGAGCACAAGCATGGCCGCCCGGTGATCGCCGACGAAGGCGGCCAGCAATGAACCCCGAAAGAACCGCTCCTCGGCCACGTCGTTGGCGACGACGCGACGCCGGCGCCGGGCCGGCGCGGGTTCCATGTGCCCGGGCAGGGGCTGGGGCGTCAGCAGATCACGAACTGCCCGCATCCGCGGAGGCGCCCAGGCGCCGCGCGCGGGCCGCGAGGGCCGCGGCCGCGGCCTCGGGGAAGTCCATCGGTCGGTGGTCGACAAGCTCCTCTATGCGCCGGTCGTGCACGACGACCTCGTTCGTCATCGAGTCGACCAACGCGGCCGCCGTGGTCAGGTCGACGTCGGTCACCAGCCGGAGCCACTGGGACGAAAGCCGAGGGGTCAGCACCGGCACCGGCACGATGACCCGCCTCCGCCCGGTCATCTGGGCCACACTCACCAGCATGTCCCGGTAGCTGAGCGCATGCGGCCCGCCGATCTCGTAGGTCTCGCCGATCGCGGCGTCGAACCCGGCCACGCCCACCAGGAAGCGCACGGCGTCGGCAAGCGCGATCGGCTGTGTACGAGTCTGCACCCACCGCGGCGTGACCATGGCCGGGAGCCGCTCCACGAGCTGGCGCAGGATCTCCCAGCTGATGCTGCCATCGCCGATGACGATGCCGGCCCGCAGGGCCGTCGTCGGCACCGTGCCCGACAGGATCCTCTCGACCTCTCGCCGACTCCGCAGGTGTGGCGAGAGCGCGTCGTCGTCCTCGCCCAGGCCCCCGAGGTACACGATCTGCGAGACGCCGGCCGAGGCCGAAGCTCCAGCAAAGGCCCGGGCGCCGGCCCGGTCACGGGCGGCGAAGTCCGGGTGCGCCAGTGAGTGGACCAGGTAGAAGGCCACGTCCTGCCCGCGGAGCGCCGACCGGAGGCTCGCCGGGTCGGCGATGTCGCCACCGACCGCGGCTCCGGCTCCGCGGTACTGCTCGGGACGACGCGTCATGGCGGTGACGTCGTGTCCGGCCACGTCGAGCGCGGCGACGACGTGCCGGCCGACAAACCCGGTGGCGCCGGTCACGAGGATCTTCACACGTGCTCCTAGGCATCGATGATCGTCCCTTGCCGGCGGGCAACTACCCGCCGCAGCCCCCGTGACGCAGACCTGCGCCCCGCCCTCATGACTCGGCTGGCCGCCTGACAGCGCCGCTAGCAGCCGGAGCGGGCCTGCTAGTAGCGGCGCAGCGCCTCGGCTCTTTCGTCGGCAGGGCGAAACCACATGATGGCGGTGGGAAGGTATGCACCGAGTGGCGTATCCCCAACCGGGAGGCGGTTGTCCCACGCGAATCCACAGGTTTGCTCCCCTCGTAGCCCACAGCCGGCCTGCCGTACCGTTCCGGCCATGCCGACGTTCGAGGTCATCCTGCGGGATCGCACCGTCGAGACGGTCGACGGCGCCGATGCCTATCAGCAAGAAGGTCCCATGACCACCTTCTTCCGCCGCGGCGACGGCCGCGGCGTCATCGACTCCTGGAGCATCAGGGTCGCCAGCTTCCGCACCGCCGACCTCCTCGCGGTCCGGCGCTGCGAGGCGGACGCCGGGCAGCTCCGGGCCGTTGCCGGCGCCGGCTGACGCGACCGCCCGGTCAGCCGGCGGCCGGGAGCCAGTGGAGAAACGCCGGCTCGTAGTACTTCGAGTCGTCCTGCTGGACGAGCGCCTCGGCGGGGCCGAGGGCGGCCAGCAACCGTTCGCACTGGTTGTCGAGGGTGCGGTAGTCGGACATCCAGACGACGAAGATGGCGTTGCCGTCCGCGCGGTCCCGGATCTCTTCGGCGATGAGCTCCGGATCGGCTGCCCGGTTCCGGTCGGCGTAGTCCACCCAGTCGATCCGCTCGGGCGAGCTCAGGGCGGGGTACCCCAGCTCCACGAGCCCATCGGGCATCTGGCGGGAGTAGTCGGGCCCGAGCTGGTCGGGGCAGTACACCACCACGTCGCCGGGCTCGGCGCGCTGGGCAACCGCGTCGCCGACCGCGTCGGCCTGGGTCCGCTGGTAGTAGTTCACCCAGCCGATGCCGGCCACGCTCACGGCCAGGTACGCGCCCCCGGCCAGGATCTGGGCGATCCCCGGGATTCGGGTGATGCCGACCGCCACCGCCAGCAGCACCAGCGGGACGATCACGGCCGCGTAGCGAGACTGGTAGGTGGCGTCGGTGGCGTAGCCGGCCAGGCAGCCGAGCACCACGACGAGCAGGACGACCGCCAGCTCGCGACGGACGATGGGGACGGTGCGCAGATCGAGCGTCAGCTCGTTGCCGCCCGACCGCGCAGTGAACAGGGCCACCAGCAGCAACACCGTCACCATGACGGCGGCCAGCTCGCTCTCGATGAGTGACCCACCGCCGAGGTCCGTGAGCGTGGTCACGAGGATCGCCGTCGGGCGGAACGGCTCGCCCCAGGGCGTGCCAGTGTTCGCCGACTGGTAGAGGAACCCCGGGAGCCAGGGCAGGAACAACAGGCCGCCGGCGGCGACGGCGAGGATCACTCGGCCCGTGTTGGCCCGTTGCTGCGGCCGCCACCACCAGCGCGCCGCGAGCACCAACCCCGTCGCCGCCAACAGGTAGAAGGACCAGTAGTGGCTGAGCAGCAGGAGGCCCGAGATGAGCGCCAGGGCCGCCAGCCGCCAGGGACGGGGATCGATGAGGGCATCGGAGAGCACCAGGTAGCCGGCCAGCACCAGGAGCATCACCAGTGAGTACATGCGGGCTTCGGTCGCGTACCTGATCGAGTAGGGCGACAACGCCACGATCACCAGCGCCCAGCGGGCTCCGGCCTGCCCGGCCAGGCGCCGACCCGCGATCCACGCCAGGGGCAGCGACGCGACGGCGAAGATCCCCGACAGCGCCCGCACGGCGAAGTCGCTCGCGCCGAACACCTCCATCCACGCGTGCAACAGCAGGTAGTAGAAGGGCGGGTGACCGTCGTGGCGCAGCGCCTCGAACAGGTCACCCAGCGGCAGCCGGGCGATGTTGACGCTGAGCGCCTCGTCGAGCCACAGCGGCGACCGCTGAACGAAGCGCAACGCCACGCCGGCGACCACCACAGCGACGATGACCGCGGCCAGCAGTCGTGGGAGTGCGCGTGTGGATCGTCGAACGGACGCGGGGGACGCGTCGTCGTGGACCCCGTCGGCAGCCAGGGTACGCATGAGGCGGCGATGTTACCAACGGGTTGCTTCGCAGCCGCGAACCGTCGACGTCGCGGGTGGAAGCCGCGACGACCCTCTTCGATACAGTGACTCTTCGCGTCCAAAGTTGAGGGAGTGCTCGGCACGTGAGGGGAAACGCAACGAGCGGGTCCACGTCAGGGCCCGGGGCCTCGCCCCGGGTCGTCATCATCGGCGCCGGGCCCGCCGGACTCACCGCCGCGTATCAGCTCGCCAAGTTGGGCCATACGAGCACGGTCCTCGAAGCGGACTCCGTTGTCGGTGGGATCAGCCGGACCGTCGAGCGCGACGGCTGGCGCTTCGACATCGGCGGCCACCGCTTCTTCACCAAGGTGCAGGCGGTGGAGGACCTGTGGCACGAGATCCTCGACGACGACGAGTTCCTGCAGCGGCCGCGCAAGAGCCACATCTACTACCGCGGCAAGTTCTACGACTACCCCCTCAAGCCGATCAATGCACTGCGCAACCTCGGCCTCGTGGAGGCGCTGCGCTGCGTCTGCTCGGCGCTGTGGGTCCGGGTGCGGCCGCCGAAGGACCCATCGACGCTCGAGGGCTATGTCGTCGCCAACTACGGCTGGCGCCTCTACCACCACTTCTTCAAGGCCTACAGCGAGAAGCTGTGGGCCGTTCCACCGTCGGAGATCGCGGCGGACTGGGGCGCGCAACGCATAAAGGGCATGTCGCTGTTCCAGGCGGTCTGGGAGCCCATCCGGTCCCGCTACGCCGGGCGGCGCGAGGACAGGGGCAAGCAGGTCACCAGCCTCATCGAGGAGTTCCAGTACCCGAAGTACGGGCCCGGGATGATGTGGGAGCGGTGCCAGGAGCTGGTCGAGGCCGCCGGCACGAAGGTCACCGTGGACACGCCGGTGACCCGCATCCGCCATGAGGGCGGCCGTGCGGTCAGCGTGGTGGCCGAGTCGCAGGGCGTCACCACCGAGTACCCCGCCGATCACGTCATCTCGTCGATGCCGTTCTCGCTGCTGCTCGCGGCGATGGATCCGCCGGTGCCCGACGAGGTACGGCGGGCTGCCGACGGGCTGGCGTTCCGCGACTTCCTGACGGTGGCGCTGGTGGTCCCCGCGGACAAGGTCCAATGGGACGACAACTGGATCTACATCCATGCCCCCGAGGTCAACACCATGCGGGTCCAGAACTTCGGCTCCTGGTCGCCGTACATGGTGATGGAAGGTCGCAACGTCCTCGGTCTCGAGTACACGGTGCACGAGGGCGACGACTCGTGGAACGCCAGCGACGAGGATCTGGTGGCCCTCGGCACACGGGAGCTCGAAACGATCGGCCTGATGAAGGCGTCCGATGTCGAGGCCGGCTACGTGGTGCGGATGCCCAAGGCCTATCCCGTGTACGACGAGAGCTACCAGGCCAATGTCGACATCCTGCGGGGGTGGCTGGCCGAGCATGCCCCCAACGTCCACCCCGTGGGCCGCAACGGCATGCACAAGTACAACAACCAGGACCACTCGATGTATACGGCCATGCTCACCGTCGAGAACATCGTCGCCGGGGCCAGCCACGACATCTGGTCTGTGAACGTGGAGGAGGAGTACCACGAGGAGAAGTCCTCGGCCGGCGAGGCGCGCGTCGCGGCCGGCGGCCGCGGCACCGGCCGCGACGCTCCGGTCCTCCCTCGCCGCGCCGGTTGAGCGCGGTCCCGAGGGTCAGTTGCGGGGGACGGGCGGTAGACGGTCGGTCGACAGAGCTCGGCCGCGCTCGGCGAGTGGCGAGCCGGCGGCAGTCGTCGCCTCTGCCAGACGTGCATCGATCCCGATCGTCTCGGTGGGCGGCTGATGTCGCCGGTGCCGGCGCGTCACGAGGTGGACCGACGCACCGGCGGCGGCGAGCACGACGATCGGTTCCAGCGGCGCACGAATGCGATGGCCCCCGTAGGCGACGATCGTGCTGATTCCGACGGTGAGCACGGGTGCGACGAGGAGGCCGCGCGGGACACCTCGCCATCGCATGAATCCCGCCACCGCGAGGGGCGCCAGGATCCAGAACGACACGACACCCGTCCACGAGGCCCATCGGGGTCGGCCATCGCGCACGTCCTCGTCGATCTGGTAGTCCAAGCCGAACAGGTCGAGCGAGCGTCCGGCCCTGGCGCCGACCACCACGGGGACGCGTTCGGCGTGGTCGCGTACGTAGGTGACGCCGTCGTTCCGCCACCGCGCGGCCCGTCGTGAGGGTTCCAGGCCCACGGTCTCGGGGTCGATCACGAGACAGAAGACGGACCAGCTACCGAGGGCTCGGCCGCCGTAGGTCCGGTCGCAGTTTGCGCCGCGGAGGGTCGTGCCGTCGTTGGTGGTGAACACGACGGGCCGCTCGAACCGCACGAGGTTCGGCACGACCCATGGCGCTACGAGCAGCGCGATCCCCCCGGCGGCAAGCCCGGCCCGCCATGGCCTGACGCCCCGCTCGACCCACCACACGATCGCAACGGTGGCGACGGCGAGCACGACGAGCTCGCTCCGTGTGAGAACGGCTGCCCCGGCCGCAAGCCCGAACACGGTCGCCCAGCCTCGAGATCGCCGCTGGTGCCAGACGAGGCCGGCGAGCACCCAGGCGGAGACGGCGAGCGCCGCCACGCTCTCGGACATGATCAGGCCGTCGTTCAGCCAGAGGTTGGGATAGAGCGCCGCCAGTCCAGCGGCTGCGATGCCGACACCGGCACCGCCGAGTCGACGGCCGACGAGGCCCAGCACGACCACGGTGGCCACGCCCGTCAGCACGGTTCCCACGCGCTGCCAATCCAGTGGTGCGCTCATCCAGCTCGCCGGCGCGAGCACGATCGAGGTGAGTGGTCCGTGCTCGGCCACCGGGCCGCCGGTGGCGGGGTCGGTGAACCACCGGCCGTGGGCCAGACCGATCGCCTGCTGGCTGTAGTACTCGGCGTCGTTGAAGCCGAGTGGCGCCCCATGGTGATAGCGGAGGAAAACCGCCACCCGGACGACTGCCGCGACGGCAAGGCATCCGATCAGGGCGCGTCGAAACCAGGTCGGCCGCTCAGCCATGGTGGCCGCCCGCCAGGGCGCGGCCGTCGTGCTCGTCGTCGGGGGAAGACGGGCGGACGGCCGGCGCGTCGCGCCGCGTCGCCCACCGTTGGTACAGGGCCACGACGCCGGTGGCCGCCAGCACCACGACCACCGGCTCGGCGGGCGCACGGATGCGGTGGGCGCCGTAGAACACCACCGTGGAGACGAGGACGGTGAGCGGGGGCACGGCGAGCCACCAACGCGTCTTGGCCCGGTCGTCGTCCGGGCTCCGGGCCCGACCGCGGACGACCCAGCCGACGACGGCCAAGGGCGCGAGAACCCACCAGGACACGATGCCGGCCCACACCGCCCACTCCGCCTTCTCCTCCCCCCGATCCAGCGCCACGAGTGAGTCCAGTCCGTAGAGGTCGGCGATGCGGCCGAGGCGCGCCAGCACCACGACCGGCACCCGGCCGGTGTGGTCGGCGATGTAGTCGACGGCCAGGTCCCGCCACTCTCGCGAGCGCACCGACGGCTCGGCCGCGCCCACATCGGCGCCGAGCACACACCGGACGTCCCAGCCGCCGACGTCGGTGTAGTAGGTGTCGTCGCAGTTCGCCCCGAGCAGCGTCGTGCCGTCGTTGGTCGTCAGCAGCACGGGTTGCTCGAAGCGCCCCAGGTTGTAGATCGTCCAGGGCGCCAGCGTCAGCACCGCCGCGCCGACGACGACCACCGGCATCAGGGCCCGTCGGCGCTGGCCGGCAGAGCGCCACCACGCGAGCACTGCGAAGCCGATGCCGAAGAGCACGATCTCGCTGCGGGTCAGCGCACCCAATCCCACGAGCCCGCCGAGCACCGCCGCGCGTCCGACGCCGGGCCGGCGGTCGAATTGGAGCGCGACGAGCAGGGCCAGGGAAACGATCAGGCACGCCAACGACTCGGACATCACCAGCGAATCGTTGATCCAGAGGTTGGGGTAGACGGCGGCGATTCCGGCGGCGAGGAGCCCGACGAGCGGCCCGGCCAGGCGGCGACCGACGAGGCCGATGACGGCGACGGTAGCGATGCCGAGCAGCGTCGTGGCGAACCGCTGCCATACGACGTCGTCGCCCGCGCCCAGGCTCCAGGGTGTCAGGTACAGCGGCGTCAGGGGGCCGTGCTCGGCGCCGGGCAGGTTGGTGAGCCCCTCGCGGAACCACTGACCCTCGCTGTTCCGCCCGGCCTGGAAGCTGTAGTAGATCGAATCGTTCAACAGCAGGTCGTCGCCAGCCTTGGCGACGAACAGATAACCCAGCCGCCACACCGCCGCCGCCGCCGTGATCAGGGCCAGGCGCCGTCTGAAATTGGCGTCGGTCATCGGCGCTCCGGGTGGCTGGCCGGGGCTCGGGTCGGGGAACCGGTGCGCAGCCTGGTCGTCATCGGCCGTCCGGGAGCGGCTCGACGAACACGGCCACGGTGAGCCGGTCGGCCTGGTACTGCAGATCGGCGTAACGGGCCAGCACGTCGGCCCAGTGGTCGGAAAGCCGAAGCCGGTCGTTGCCGACCAGTCCCGTCAAGGCGCGGGAGGCGAAGAGGTAGTCGGCGTCTCGGAGCTGGGCGTCGGTCGGGTCGGCCGATCCGTCCCCCGGAACGACTCGGCTCCGCAGGAGCCCGCCGTCGGCGATGAACGGCCGGAGGTCGTCCTGGATGCTCGCGAGCTCGGCCGCCTCGGCGGCGCTGAGGGCATCCACGAATGCGACCCGCCGGGCACCATCCGGAGCCTCACGGGCCGCGTCGCCTTCCCGGACGAACAGCCGCACTGACGCGTGTCCCTGGTAGGCGCGCTCCGGGCCGACCTGGCGCACCTGCCCCGGCTCCTCAACGAACCAGGGAACGTCGAGGTGCTGGAGCTCCACCATCACAGCAAACATGTAGGGCTCGGCGAAGCGAACGCCCGTCACGTCGACCAGAACGCCTCGCTCGCCGCGCAGCGCCGCCAGCTGCGGCACAAGCGCGCGCACGGTCGGGATCGCGTTTGCGTCGGCCGCCGGCCCGACGTGGGCATTCATGGACGGAAGGTTGAGCCCGGACAACACCAGCGTGGCGATCACCGCGAGACCGATGCCGACGCGGCCGACCCGTCTGCCCGGGACCGTGATGGCAGCCATAACGAGGGCGAAGGTCACGAACACCGCTGCCGGCCACAGCCACCGCATCTGGTGCGAGGCCACGTTGAAGATGCCGATGGGCATGGTGGCCGACGCGACGATCGCCACAGCCACGACCGCCATCCCCGTGAGCACGAGCGCGACGACGGGCCGGTCGGCGCGGCGCCATGCCGACCAAAGGGCCATGGCCAGCAGGAGCGCGACCACGGCCAAGCCGACGAGCGCGCTGCCGAGCGACGGCGGGGAGTCGCCCGGGATGAACTCCTCGGACACGGAGGGCCGGCCCCACCAGGGCGGCAACGCCACCAGGGCGGCGACGTACCGAGGCGCGTCGCTGAACCCCACCCTGGGCCCGGTGTCCCCGAGGCTCGATGCCAACCGGCCCAGGTTGCCGCGCCCCTCCCCGAAGATCTGCTCGATCACGGGTTGGGCCCAGCAGGCGACGGCGACGATCACCGCCGCCACCGCGCAGTGCACTGCGCGGCGTGACGTTGCCGGCCAGTCCGGCGCGTCGAGGCGCCGCGAGCGCCACAGCCGAACCCCCGCCACCGCCACCGCCAACGCACCAAGGGTCGGGACGAGGAGCGCGTAGCCGACATGGGTCTGCACGATGTAGCTGGCCAGCCCCACCGCCCAGGGCAGCATCAGCAGGTCGCCGACCACCAGTGCCCAAACCATGAAGAGGAAGCACAGGAACGGAAAGAGGAGGCTGTGAGGCTGCCACGGTTCGAAGAGCAGCTCGCTGCCCATGGCCCAGCCGAGCCCGGTCGCGGCCGCCATCGCCGCCACGACGGCGGTGGCGCCCGCTTGGCGACGGGCGATCGCCGCGATGCCGAGTATCGAGGCGATGTTGACCAGGGCAACACCGATCGCCAGCCCGGCGGCCGGACCCGCGATCCTCACCGGGATGGCAAGAACGTCGAACTGGAGCGGACCGGGATTGTTGACATCGAGGCCGATCGCGATCGATGCCGAGGACCACGAGCCGAGCAATGGATGATGCTCGGTGAACACGTCCGCGGCACGGATGGCGAAGTAGGCGTTGTCACCGATCGCCCGCCAGTCGCCGCTGATCGCCCTCACGGTCGCCACGATCACCGGCAGGATCGCAGCCATCACGCACAGGGCCGCGAGGAGGCTGGTGCCCTCCGGCACGCGCCGCACCCGCGTCCTGCTGCGCTCTGCCTCGCCCAGGGCGACCGGAACCGGTGATGTCCTCGCCCGCTCGTTCACCGGGACCGCGGCCTGCGCCGGCGTGCTCATACGAACGTGTCGGGCGGCGCGATGAACACAGCCGTGCGCTCGCCCAGCTCGAGCATGCGAGTCATCTGGCGCTCGGCGCTATCGGGGACACGCTCATCGATGGATGCGCCGAACAGGTTGCCATCCACGAGAGGGACGAGGTCGTCGAGCCGCTCCGCTCGGAGCTCGCCGATCACGGCCGTGCGGAGCCTTGCGAACTCGGCTTGTTCGGCGGCGTCGCGAGGCTCGACGTACGCCACCTCCAGCGCCTCTGGCTGCTCGCGCCAGCGAGCGACGTTGGCGCCGGTGGCGAAGACGACCAGGGCGGTGGCATCGTCGGGCCCGATCGCTCGATGATCGGTGATCGGCACGTGGAACAGGTCCGCCATCCCGGCGTCATAGCCCGCCCGCTCGAGCTCGCTGACCAGGCCGTACGACTGCGAGCCGAAGTACAACGCGTCGCTGAAGGCGACCATGTAGTGCCCGTCGGGTCCGGTCGCTGCGCCCTCCCCGCGATCGAGGGCGGCGATGGTCGCGGGCAGCACCGCGCCCAGTGCCGACGAGAGGTGCGGTTCCGGCGGGTCGGTGTCGACGGCGTCGATCGTCAACGCCACCGAGCCGACCCCGAGGGCTGCGAGAAGGGCGACGGTGGCGGCGTTGGCGATCGGTCGGCGGAGCGGGCCCGCCCACCTCGAGACCGTCGCCAACACGGTCCAGCCCACCGCGAGCAACAGCAGGGCGGCGGTCCCCCAGGCCCAGAGCATCAGGTAGTACCACTCCTTGCCGAGGATGCGGCTCATCGAGACGACGCCGAGCACGAGCGAGACGCCGACCACGAGATGGAGTCGCATGAGTGCGCCGTGGCGCAAGCGCACCGAGGCCGCGGCGGCCGCGGCCCAGGCAAGCACGGCCACGACGCCGGGAACCACCGACCCGTCGGGGTCGGACGACGGATCGGGCAGGGATCCCACGGCACCCGAGTCGCCGACCACGAGCCCGGGGACATCGAGGTGGAGGAGCGCCAGCTCGACCCCTCGCCCGAATCCGATCGGCTCCTCCACGGGGGTCACAAGATGGTCGTAGACGGCCCGCAGGTTGCCCGGATCGTTGATGGCTTGGTCGACGAGTGGCGGCACCCACAGCGCCACGGCCAGGACCAGTGACGCGGCCGTCCACCGGACGACGCTCCGGCGGGCCGCCGAGCCGCGGGGAGCGCCCCGCCAGGTGAGGACCAGCACCACGATCGTCAAGGCACCGAGACCCGCCGACAGCCCCAGGTACGGCACGTGCGTCTGAGCACAGAACGACGCCGCGAAGACCGCAACCGGCAACATCGCCAGGTCGTGACAGGCCACCGACCACACCGCCAGCAGCAGCACCACCCACCACAGCAACGGCAGGTAAGGGTTCCAAGGCTGGGTCAGCATCGTCAGCCCGTAGCCCGAGACCAGGATCACCAGCAGTGCCGCGACCGCGATCCCGAGGCGGATCCCGCCCCGCCGCACGGCGATCAGGAGCGCGGTGCCCAGTGCCGCCACGTTGATCGCGACGGTCGCCGCTTGCATGGCCCAGGCCGACGAACCGAACAGGCGGTAGAAGGGCGTCAACAAGTAGAAGCTCAGCGGGCCCGGATGGCTGCCCTGCTCGGCCAAGCTGGGGCCGATGCGGCCGGGCAGGCCGATCAACGGTGTGTGGCTCGTCCCCACGTCGCGCAGGCGCAGCTCGGTCATTGCGAGGTCCAGCACGGGAAACCAATGAGGGCGCCGGAGCGCGACCGCCGCCACCACGAGGGGGAGGCCGACCAGGATCAGGAGCCCGCCGACGATCACCCACCCAGGGACTCGTCCTCGACGCCTCTCCCCTTGGTGAGCAACCTCGCCGGAATCCTCCGACACGGGTGCCGCGGCGACCTCGACGGCGCGTGTCCCGACCGAGGGCATGGCGGTCGAGTATACGAGCGGACCATCACGCGGACGGCTGACCTCCGGCGGCCCTCCGGCCGGTGCCGGTGGTCGCCATCCGCCACCCCAGCTTCACGCCCGCCGCGTGGCTACGCAGAGCAACGACGTGCCGAAGGGCAGGCCAACACGGCCGAGGAGGGTCCGCTCGGCCAGCGTGAGCCCCATGGCCATCGTGTCGATGGCGGACGATGTCTGGTCGAGGCCGAGCTCCGCAGACCCGCCGCTCACCACCTTGCGCTTGAGCCACACCGGCGGCACCAACCAGCTGAAGACGTGGGTGAGCAACTGTGGCACGAAGCCGGTCGCCGCGAGGTCGGCCCGCAGGGCCCGGCGGTTGTACCGCCGGATGTGGCCCAGCTGTTCATCGGCCGCGCTCCAGAGCCATTCGTGGGCCGGGACGGTCACCACGAGGCGGCCGTCGGGCGCCAGCACCCGGGCAGCCTCCCTCAGACCCACACCCGGATCGTGCAGGTGTTCGATCACGTCGAGCAGGCACACCACTTCGGCGGAGCAGTTGGCCAGCGGCACCTGGTGGACCGACGTGCGCAGCGCAGCGATGCCATGCGCCCGGCGGGCCTGAAGGGCGAGAACCTCGTTGCCTTCGAGCACGGCCACGCGGTCGGGCGGCCAACCGAGCAGCGTGGTCACCCCACCCGCGCCGCCCCCAAGGTCGACCAGCCATCCCCGTCGGTCACGGGGGGGCGCGGTGCGGCGCAGCGCGGTCGCCACCAGCGCCGCCTTGCTGCGGAACCACCAGTGCCAGCGGTCCGCTCCGGCAAGCAGGGCGGCGTTGGCGTCGCCGAACACCTCGCCCGGGTGGGCGGCCGGGGACACGGCGCCGGACGCTGGCGTCGCCGGCATCGCCGGCGGATGTCGGGACGCGGCAGCGCCACGCGCCGAGCGCCAGATCCGCGGAGTGGCCACGACCATGGCCATCCCGTCGCGGCCGACCCTGACCTTTGACCGCTGGTCGTGGCGCCAGTTGACTGGCACCTCCACCACGGGGACGCCCAACGCCCGGGCGACCGCGACCACTTCGGCATCCCAGGCGAACCCCACCTCACGGCAGCAAGCCAGCAACCGCTCCCAGACCGCCCGCGGGGCGACCTTGGCGCCGCACTGTGTGTCCACCACCCCGGGCGTCACCGTGGCCTGAAGCATGCGGTTGTAGGCCCGGCCCAGGGTTTCGCGCAGCGGCCCCTCTGCCTTGACCAGCGTCGACGTCGCAAGATCGCGCGACCCGATGGCGAGGCCATTGGCCCGAGTGGCCCCCATGGCGATGCGTTCGAGGTCTTCGAGGGGCGTGGACAGGTCGAAGTCGCAGAATCCCAGCAGCGGTGCGTCAAGGGCCCGCAGGCCGGCCGCCACCGCAGCGCCCTTACCTATGTGACGGCGCCGGAGAACACGGGCCGGCGTCCCCGGCATCCCGGCCAGCAGGGCGTCGAGGAGGTGCGGAGTGCCGTCGGTGCTGCCGTCGTCGACGAACAGCAGCTCACTGCCGAGCGGCAGCTCCACGACGAAGTCGACGAGCAGCTTGCCGTAGTCGGCCAGCCGCGCCGCCTCGTCGAACACGGGCACCACCAGCCCGAGCGGCGCCCGTCCAGACATGGCGTCCGAGTATAGGAGTGGCCTCTCGCGGGCGGCCGACCCCTCCGCCGCTGCGGCGGTCGCCACCAGGGGCCGCCGCTAACCTGCCCGGTCCGTGGACGATGTGGGGCGCGGCGCGGTGACACAGGAGTTGCCGCCTGCGCTACCCGCCCCGCTTCCCAGGCAGCGGCTGGCCGGGCGTTGCGTGCTGCCACTGGCCGTCGTCGCGATCGCGTGCCTGCTCCCGCTCATCGAGCTGTGGCGGGCGCCGGGGCCGCCCATGGAAGAGGGGTTCATGCTCGTCTTCCCCGAGCTCGTGCTCGAGGGCCAGGTACCAAACCGAGATTTCCTGCACCTGTACGGGCCCGGGAGCCTGTGGGCGCTGGCCGGCGTCTTCAAGGTGTTCGGTACGGCCCTGGCCACGGAGCGCGCGGTGGGCTTCCTGCAGCAGCTCGGCGTGGTGTTCGGCATCTTTGCCCTGCTGCGCCCGTGGGGTCGTTGGGTGGCGGCGGCCGGTGGCGCCATTGCGGCGGTCATCCTGGTGCCCGCCATCGGCCTCACCGCCCTGGCGTGGACGGGCGGTCTCGCCCTCGGCCTCTGGGCCCTGAACTGCGCGCTCGTTGCCCCGGCGCGCCGCCGACGGATGCTGGTCGTGGCCGGGCTCCTGGCGGGGGCGGCCCTGCTCTACCGGCCCGACCTGCTGCTGGCCATCGGACTGTCCGCCGCGGTGCTGTGGGGCGGCATGGAGCGTGGGGAGCGACTGCGATTGGCGGCGGCGTTCGCGGTGGGTCTCTCGCCCTACCTCGTGCACCTGGCGATGGCGGGGATCGGCAACGTCGTAGAGGGCCTCATCGTTCAACCGGTGTTCGAGCTCCGCGCCGGGCGCAGCCTTCCGTTCCCACCGTCGTGGAGCCACTTCGACGGGTTCCTGCAGCGGGCCGGAGCGCTGATCGAGCCGTCCTGGCCGCTGCCGGCACCCCCCACTCCGGCGCAGCTCAGCCTGTGGCTCGGATTGCTGATCGCCGCCAACGCCGCCCTGGTGTTCATGGGGGTGGGGGCGGCACGTCGTGGCAATCGCCGGCTGCTGGCGTTGGCGCTGTTCAGCGCAGGGCTGCTACCCCAGGCAATCCAGCGGGCGGACTCGACACACCTCGCGTGGGTGAGCTGCGTGCCGCTCGGGCTGCTGCCGGCGGCGCTGATCGAGGCGCAGCGCACCTGGCGGCCGCACTGGGGCGCGCTGCGGGCGGGAGCGGCGGCTGCGGCGGTGCCCGTCGTGGCCACCCTGGTGCTCGCGCCCACCTTCGTCTGGGGCGTCTACGCCGACTACGTCGGGCGTAGCTTCGGGCTGAGCGAGATCGAGGCCGGCACCATCCGCCGGGGCGACCGCGTCTTCCACTATGGCCGGCTCGACGCCGTGGCGGCGGTAGGTGACCTGCTGCCCGACGTAGAGCGGATCACCCAGCCCGGCGACAGCCTGTTCGTGGGGACCGGCGACCTGCGCAAGACGCCCTACAGCGAGGCCTTCCTCTACTACTTGCTGCCCGAGCTCGACCCCGCGACGCAATACATCGAGATGGACCCCGGCATTGCCAACGCCGAGGGCTCGGGCATGTCCGAAGAGCTGCGGCACGCAGACGTCGTCATCCTGTCGTCGATCCGGGACGACTGGGAGGAACCGAACGACTCCCGCACGTTCGGGCCCAACGAGCCCAACGAGGTGATCGAGGACGAGTTCTGCCTGGTGAATTCCTACGGCGAGGGGCAGTTCGGGCGGGGTCTCTACGAGCTCTATCGGCGCTGCTGAGATGTTACGGTGCGCGCCCGGCTGGGGCCGCGCGAAGGGTCGGTGACATCCGCTCGTTCACTCGCCGTTGGTCGTCGCCGCGACACCGGGAAGCGCATAGTGGGCATCACGACATCGGCAGATTCGACCGCACCGCAGGCCAGGTTCGGCACCTATCTGGGTCTGTCCCTGGTGACCCTGTCGACCCTGATGCTCGAGATCGCGCTCACCCGGATCTTCAGCGTGACGATGTGGTACCACTTCGCCTTCGTCGCCATTTCGGTCGCCCTGTTCGGCATGACCGTCGGTGCCCTGCTCGTGCACCTCCTCCCCCGGCGCTTCCCGCACGCCGAGGTGGGCGGCCAGCTGTGGATCTTCGCCCTGCTGTTCGGGGCGGCGATCGCCGTCTGCTTCGCCATCCAGCTCGCCATCCCCTTCACCCCCCGTGCCACCCTCCCCGGCGTCGCCTCGGTGGTGGCCACCTGTGTGGTGATCTCTGTGCCGTTCGTGTTCAGCGGCATCGTTGTGTGTCTGGCGCTGACACGTTTCCCGCGTCGCGTCAACCGTCTGTACGCCGTCGACCTCGTCGGCGCGGGCCTGGGCTGTGTCCTCCTCGTCGTCCTCTTCTCGTTCCTGGACGGGCCGAGCCTCGTGATCATGATCGGGGCGTTCGCCGCCGCCGGGGCGATCGCCTTCGCAGTGGCCGACGGCAACCGACGTCGCCTCACGAGCGCCGCGGTTGCCACCACGATCCTCGCCGGCTTCGCAGGGATCAACGCCTTCCAGTACACCAAC
>JBKPHE010000069.1:0-13036 GCA_046744485.1 Actinomycetota bacterium
TCGTGCCCGTGGCTCTCGAGGGCGGACACGGTGAGGCCGCCGATGTGGCCGGTGGCTCCGGCGACCGCGATTCGCATGACGGTCTCCTCCTTCATTTCGTCGTCGTGATCCCGCCGGGCGACTCCCCGGACACGCCGAGCACTCGTACCCTGGCCACCGTGGACCGTGTCGTCCAGTCATCTGTCACCGATCGGCACTCCGACTTCGCCTTGGCCCTGCTCGACGCCGTCCCTGGGACGGACGCCGAGAACGTCGTTGTGTCGCCGTGGTCGGTCTCTTCGGCGCTGGCCGTTCTGGCGCCCGGGTGCGACCCCGAGGCTCGGACGGAGGTGGAACGAGCGCTGGTCGGTGGCTCTTGGGATGGCGCGAGCTTCGCCGGCACCGACGACCCCGTGGCGGAGCTGGCGGCTGATGCCACGACGGTGGCGGGCGAGCAGCGTTGGAACGTCGATTCGCTGCTCACGGTGGCCAACACCCTGTGGGTCGACGAGGGCCGCACACCTCTCCCCGCGTTCACCGTCGCCCTCGACCGCTGGCCCGGTGCTGAGCTGCGGTTCGCGCCGATCGCCGCCGATCCCGAGGGTACCCGCCGGGTCATCAACGCCGACGTCGCGGCCACGACACGCAACCTGATCCCGGAGATCCTGCCGGACGGCGCGCTCACCCCGCTCGACCGAGCGGTCATTGTCAGTGCCCTGTATCTGTTCACTCCGTGGCTCGAGCCCTTCGCCGCCTCCCGGACCGAGGACGCGCCGTTCTATGGACCGGGCGGCACGCGCAGCGTCCCCACGATGCGCGCGGTTCACGATCTCGCCTACGCCCGCGAGGGGTGGGAGTACGTCGGACTCCCCCTCGACCTCGGGTTCGTCGCCGAGGTCCTGCTGCCGCCCGCGGGCGGCGACGGCGCGAACGCGCTCCCCGATGTGGCAACGCTCCTCGCCTTGCGGCGGCGCGCACCGGCCCATCGGGTCGACCTTCGGCTGCCGCGCTTTCGGGCCGAGCGGCAGACGGTATTGATAGGGCCGCTGCAGGGACTCGGCGTCCGCCGCATCTTCTCGGGTGCCGTGACCCGAGTGGTGGCAGAGGAGTCCCTGTGCATCGCCGGCGCCTACCACGCCGCGGTGCTGCGGGTGGACGAGACGGGCGTCGAGGGCGCCGCCGCCACGGGCCTGGTCGCTCGAGGTGTGGCCTATCGGCAACTACCCACGGTCGAGGTCCGGGTCGACCGCCCGTTCCTTCTCCTCGTCACCCACCAGCGCACGGGAGCCGTCGCCTTCGTCGCCCGTGTGCGTGAGCCGTGAGCGCGGCCTACCCGCTCTCCTCACAACCCGCCTGACCCGCGAGAACCCAGTGGGCGAGGGGGCCTTTCCGGTAGAAGGTTCCGGTAGAAGTCCTGGCGCTCACAGACCGGGGCTCGCAGCCCGGTGGCGCCGCTCCGCCTCGGCCTTGAGGTACTCGCCGCGGACGGCGATGAGGTTCCGCATGTAGGACGCCAGCACGGCGCGCTCGACGAGGCGTCCGACGGGCCCGACAGGCGCGTCGAACCGGATGCGGTCGACCATCCGCGTCGCGCCGTCGAGCGGTTCGACGAGGTGCTCGTGGTGGAACGAGCGGAACGGGCCGCGGACTTGCTCGTCGACGAAGCGATGTGGGCGCTCCAGCTCGGTTACTCGGCTCGTCATGGTGAACGGGATCCGGAAGTGGGTGGCGCGCCACGTGACCGTCTCGCCGAGCCCGATGCGTCCGGACGTCACGCCAGCGATCGCTCGCTCGTTCGACGCCGACATCGATGCTCGGTGCGCATCGATGTCGAGCGAGAGGTCAAAGACGAGCTCCACGGGCGCCTCGATGCGAGTCTCGTGCTCGAACCGAACCGTCATGGCGTTGTGCGCGCCATGAGGTCGGCGATCGCTTCGTCGAAGTCCGGATGACGGAACCCAAAGCTCGCCTGCTGAAGCCGACGAGGAACGCAACGACGGCCAGTGAGTGCCAATGCTGGATCCGTTCGCATGAGCCAGGCACCGACGCGAACGAGCGGCTTCGGTGTCGGGGGTGACCACGGTCGATGCAGACGTGAGCGCAGCGTCGCCATCATCTCCTGGTTCCGGATCGGGTTGGGCGAGGTCACGTGCACGACGCCCTCGAGCGACGACGCCTGTGTGACGAAGCCGATGGCTCGCAGGAAGTCGTCGATGTGCAACCAGCTGATCCACTGCATGCCGCTGCTGATCCGTCCGCCCAGTCCGAGCCGGGCGAGCTTGGTGAGCCGCTCGAACGCGGGCGTTCCGGTGTCGAGGACGATCCCGGTCCTGAGCACGACCAGTCGCTCTGTCTTCGCTCCCTCGACGGCGTCCTCCCACGCCCGCGCCACTCCGGCCATCTGCGGCGGGCCTGTGGCAGGCGGGTGGTCGTCGACGACGACGTCTTCTCCGGCGTCGCCGTAGATCGCAAGCGTGCTCATCTGCAGCCAGAGCGCGGGAGGGGACGACAGGGCCCTCGACGCCTCGACGAGCGCCCGAGTCGGCTCAACCCGGGATTGCCGGAGCAGCTCGATGTTCTGCGGTGTCGGTCGACGGTCGACGAGCTCACCTGCAAAGTTCAGGACGATGGCGCCTTCGAGCTCGGTTGCCCAGGCCCCAACCGTGCGGCCATCCCAGACGGCTTGGCGGATGTCGAGATCAGGGCGAGGAGATCGCGTGAGAACAACGACCTCGACGCCTCGCCGGCGGAAGTCGTCTGCAACTCGGCGGCCGAGCGAGCCCGTACCGCCGGCGATCACGAGCTTCATGTCATGGCTCGCGAGGCGGTTGCCGTCGGCGCCGCCACTCGCTTCCAGGTCACCGCGACGTGCTCCATCAGGTAGGCAGGCGCCAGCTCTGCGGTGGTGAAGCCGGCAATGAAGCGTGAGTGGAGATCGTCGACGAGGACTTCGCGTGCATCTCGCCTCTCCGGAGCCATCAACGCTGCCTCGAGGTCCCCGCCGAGCCCGTACGAGAGACCTACGGTCGCAGCGAGGCATGTCCCGCCGATGGGGTCGCAGAGCGGAGACTCGCCATGGTTGTGCGGCGTCGACACGGCGACGTCGATGTCGGACTCGCCGTCGGCATGCACGAGCCAGGAGAAGCCGCGCGAGCGCTCCTCGATGTCGACTTGGGCGGCGCGGTGAACACCCGGGAACCAGCGACCGCCAGCGGCGACAGCAAGACGTGAGTCGGTGCGACGCCCAGGGACGAAGACCCCGACGACCAGCTCGCCGTTCTCGTCGTGCCACTCGGCGGAGATCCGGTGGGCTGCGGCCCGCATCGAGATGCCCGCCAAGCCAGGCAGCGGGCTCGGGCGCAGGTCCTCGATCTCGAGGAGGCAGCAGCCGACGACGGTGCCTCGAGGCGTGGCGTGCGGACGCAACCCGGCCGGCAGGTGGCACGCCGCTTCGTCCGGATCCACGACGGCGTTGACCAGGAGTCGTCGCCGAAGCGTTCCTCGGACCAACCGATCGCTTGCCGTCGTCGATCGTGATCTGCTCATGTTCGATACGCTACCATTTAGTTCTCTATTGATCGCAAGCCCACCGAGGTCTCATGGGCAAGGAGTTCCGACTCGACGAGCTGGCTCGCCGGGCGAAGGTTCCGTCGACGACGGTGCGGCTCTACCAGTCCAAAGGGCTGCTGGCGCCGCCTCGGCTGGAGGGCCGCACCGGCTGGTACGACGAGTCCCATCTGAGCCGCCTCCGCCTCATCACGCGGCTCCAGGCCGAGGGCCACTCGCTGGCGGGCATCGGCCGGCTGCTGGCGGAGTGGGAGCGGGGCCGAGGGCTCGACGCGGTCATCGGCGTCGAAGCCGAGCTCGATGCCCTGCTTGGCGATGTTCACGCGATAGTGCTCGACGCCGGGGAGCTGCTCGAGCGCTTCCCCGCCGGCTCCATGACCCCCGACTTGATGCAGCGCGCCGCGCAGCTGCAGCTCGTGCAGCTGACCGAAGACCGCAATGTCCGAGTTGCCGACCGGCGGTTCCTCGAGACGGGGTCCGCGCTCGCACACCTCGGCGTGCCGCTCGACGTCGTCCTCGACGAATGGGAGGCGCTCGTCGCGCATACCGACGAGGTCGCCCAGCGGTTCGTCAGGATCTTCGAGGGCTACCTCGCACCCGACGACTGGCAGAGCGAACTCGACACCGACACGGCCCGCTCGCTCGCCACGAGCCTGGCGCAGCTCCAGGCCACCGCTCGTCAGATCATCGACGCAGCGCTCGACGCCAGCCTCGCCCGAGTCGGTCGTGAACGGCTCGGGAAGCTGATCGAGCAGCGGGAAAACGAACCGACCTAGTACCTCGGCGCGCGATAAGCGCGACGCGGTCGGTCAGTATGTACTCGCACCGAAGCGCAGCAGCACCGTCGCCGAGCCCTCGCGAGCCGGTCGATCGCTTCACAGTCGTCCGCGGGCCAGACGGTGAGCATCCGGTCCGTGCCGTAGAGGTGGCGGCGGCAGACGTGATCCCTGCGGGGCCCGCAGCTACACGGAGTTTCGATCGGCCCTCGAGGGGCGCTGACCGCCCGTCCGGTAGAAATCGGCTCCAATCGCCAGTCTTGCAACCCGCCTGACCCGCGAGAACCCCGTGGGCGAGGGGGGACTTGAACCCCCACGACCTTGCGGCCACTGGCACCTGAAGCCAGCGCGTCTGCCAATTCCGCCACTCGCCCGAGCGACAAGACATGAAAGATAGCGCGGTCCCTGCTGGGCTCCCACCGGCGAACCGGCCCGCCGGATGAACCAGCCGCGGCGCCGGTAACCTGCGGGGTCGTGGCCATCCGAGGGTTCGAGCGACGGCTGGAGCGCATGGTGGAGGGGGCCTTCGCCCGCGCCTTCCGTTCCAGCATCCGGCCCGTCGAGCTGGCCCGCCGCCTCGCCCGGGAGATGGACGACGGCCGCTCCGTCGGCGTCCGCGGCACGCCGGTGGTTCCCAACCACTTCACGGTCTACCTGTCCTCCGACGACTATGCCGAGTTCGGCGAGGTGCGCGACGCCCTGCGCCGCGAGCTGTGCGATGCCGCCCGTGCCCACGCCCGCGACGAGAACTACGGGTTCATGGGCCCGGTCGACGTGGAGCTGGTGGTCGACGAGCGGTTCGGCACCGGATGGTTCGAGATCGAGGCCCGGTTCCGCGAGGGGCCGGGTGGCGCCGGGGCCGGCAGCCTGGTGCTGCCGACGGGCGAGCGTTTCACGCTGGCCGAGCATCCGATAAGCATCGGCCGGCGGCCCGAGTGCAACATCGTGCTTGCCGATCCCAACGTCAGCCGCAATCACGCCGAGATCCGTCCCCAGGGCGACGGGTTCGTGCTCACCGACCTCGGTTCGACCAACGGCAGCAAGGTCAACGGCGTGCGTGTCGAGCAGCGCATGCTGGCCGACGGCGACGAACTCACCTTCGGCAACACTCGCCTGCGGTTCGAGGCGAGCTGAGCCCGACCCGCCGGATCCCGACGCGCGCACCGGACACCCTCCGTGACCAGCCAAACGCCGCCCCCGCTCTGCGCTGGCCGGCATCGCGGCGACCGATAGTCTCCGGCTCGGTGACCGAGCAGCTGCTCCGACTCCTGACCGGGTTTCTCCTGGTCCTGTTGTACCTCTTCTTCCTGCGCGTCCTCCGGGCGGTGTGGACCGAGGTCAACGCGCCGCGCACCGCCCCGGCCGTGCAGGCCCCCGCTGTCAAGCGGGGCCGGGTCCGCCGGCACGCCCGCCCGAGTCGCTCGAGCCACCCACAGCTCAGGGTCGTCGAGCCAGCGGCGCTGCGGGGCCGTGCCTTCGCGCTCGACGAGGAGATCACGCTGGGCCGGGCGGCCGGCTGCCAGGTGCCACTCGACGACGCCTACGCGAGCCAGGTCCACGCCCGCGTGTTCGAGCGTGAGGGCCACTGGTACGTCGAAGACCTCGGCTCCACGAACGGCACCTACCTCAACCGGCGGCGGGTGGCGGGCCCGATGGTGATCAAGCGCCACGACCGCCTGCAGATCGGCAACACGGTGCTGGAGCTCCAGTGACGGCCATGGCCGGCCGGACGGCGCTGCGCTGGGGGGGCGCCACCCACGTGGGACGTGTGCGTTCCACCAACGACGACAACTACCGGGCCCGCGACGACGTCGGCCTGTGGGCCGTCGCCGACGGCATGGGCGGGCACCGGGGAGGTGACGTGGCGTCGGCGATCGCCTGCGAGACCCTGGGACGCAGCTTCGCCGACCACACCGTCGACGGGTTGATGGACGCCATCGAGCGGGCCAACGAGGCCGTCTACGAGACCGCCGCCAGGGACCCGGACCTCAGCGGCATGGGCACCACGATGGTGGCGCTGGCCGTGGTCGACGAGCACGGCGACGAGCTGCTGGCCGTCGCCAATGTGGGCGACTCGCGCGTGTACCGCTACTCGGTCGGCGACCTCGACCAGCTCACCGACGACCACAGCTTGGTGGCCGACCTGGTGCGCGAGGGAACCCTCTCGCCGGAGGAGGCGGCCGTCCACCCGCAGCGCAACATCGTCACGCGCGCGCTCGGCGTCAACGACCGGGTGCCGGTCGACACGCTCACCATCGAGCCCGTCGCCGGGGACCGCTACCTGCTGTGCTCCGACGGGTTGTTCAACGAGGTTCCCGAGCCGGGCATCTCGGCGGTGTTGCACCGGGTGGACGACCCCGCGCAGGCCGCCGACGAGCTCGTGCGCCTGGCGGTCGAAGGGGGCGGGCGCGACAACGTGACGGTCGTCGTCGTGGACGTCGTCGACGACGGCGGCCGAGCGGAAGCGGCGTCCGATGCCCTCGCGGTCGGTGCCCCATCCGGCCTTGCCGGCCGCGCCGAAGCAGCGGGCGTGACAGGCACCGGGGACGCGGGCACTGCGGGCGGCGGCCTTGCCCTCGAGACCGTGGAGCCCACGAACGGCAGCCAGGACGGAGCCGGGCGTGATGGCGTGGCGATCCGCACCAGACCGCAGGGCCGGCGGCTCACCTGGCGGGTCCTGCTCTTCTCCCTGATCGTGCTGGCGCTGGTGGGCGGTGCCTTCGCCACCATCCAGTGGTACGGCCGCTCCACCTACTTCGTCGGCTTCGAGGGTGACCGCGTCGCCATCTTCAAGGGTCGGCCCGGCGGCGTCCTCTGGCTGAACCCGGTGCTGGAGGAGACGACCGACATCGAACGGTCGCACGTGCCGGCCGACACCCGGGACGACCTCGACGCCGGCAAGGAACAGTCCTCGCTCGGTGACGCCCACCGCTACGTCGACCGGCTGAGTGCGCGCGCCGACGAGCTGGCGGCCGAGACGACCACCACCAGCCCGACCACCACGACGAGCGCGCCTCGGACCACCACCACCCGACCGAGGACGACGACTACGCAAGCCCGATGATCGGCACCGTCCGTCGCAACACCGAGCTGGGCCTGCTGGTGCTGGGCACGATGTTCGTGGTCGGCGCCTACGTGCTGACCACGCTTCCCGACGACAGCCCCATCCCGAACACCACGGGACCGTTCCTCGCCATCATCGTCGGCCTGCCACTGGTGGCCCACATCGCCGTCCGTCGCCTGGCGCCACAGGCCGACGGCATGCTCCTGCCATTGGCGAGCCTGCTCAATGGCCTGGGCTACGTGTTCGTCGTCCGCATCGACGAGGCCAGGGCCGACCCCGATGGACTCGCCGGGCTGCAGTCGATCTGGATGATCCTCGGCGTCGGCGCGTTCATCGCCACGCTGATCGTGGTGCGCGACGTCCGGATGCTCGAGCGCTACCGCTACACCGCCGGCTTCGTGGGCATCGTGCTGCTGCTCCTGCCCCTGGTCCCGATCGTCGGGCGCACCATCAACGGCAGCAGGATCTGGGTCTCGATCGGCCCCGTCAACTTCCAGCCCGGCGAGTTCGCCAAGCTGGCGCTGGCGGTGTTCTTCGCCGGCTACCTCTGGGAAAAGCGCGAGCTGCTGGCGATCAACCGCGCGTACGGGCCGTTCTCGCTCCCCGACCCCAAGCACCTCGGCCCCGTGCTCCTCGCCTGGGGAGCCTCGCTGGTGGTCATGGTGTCGGAGCGTGACCTCGGGTCGTCGCTGCTGTTCTTCACCCTGTTCCTGGTCCTCATCTGGGTCGCCACCGAACGGGTCTCGTACCTCGTCGTGGGTGTGGCGCTGTTCGCCGGGGGCGCGGCCTTCGCCTTCAACGCGTTCAACCACGTGCAGGAGCGGGTGGACATCTGGTTCGACCCCTGGGGCAAGGACCAGGGCTACCAGGTGGTACAGGCGGCCTTCGCCATGGCCGACGGTGGCGTCTCCGGGACCGGCCTGGCGCTCGGCTCCCCGACCAAGATCCCGGTGGTCGAGAGCGACATGATCTTCGCCGCCATCGGTGAGGAGCTGGGCCTGCTGGGAGCCACCGCGGTGCTGATCACGTTCCTGTTGATGATCGGCGCCGGCCTGCGCATCGCCCAGCAGGCGGCCCGTGGCTTCGAGCGGCTGCTGGCCGTCGGGCTGACCACGCTGCTCGGGTTCCAGGCGTTCATCATCATGGCGGGCGTCGTGCGGCTGTTGCCGCTCACCGGGGTGACGCTGCCGTTCATCTCCTACGGAGGGTCGTCGCTCCTGGCCAACTACGTGCTGCTGGCCCTGCTGCTACGCATCTCCAACGACTCGGCCGAGCGACCGTCCGAGGCTCTGGCCGCGCAGTCGATGTCCGAGGTCGGGACGTGAGCGAGCGTCAGCGAGCGAACCATAAGCACAGTGCGTTACTCGCCGCGAAGCGGCGATTGCTCATTGGCGGGCCGGAGGCACGCCGATGAGCAAGCAGATCCGCAACATCGGCCTGTTCCTCGTGGTCTGCTACACGGCCCTGTTCTTCCAGGTCAACCGGCTGACGATCTTCGAGGCCGACGAGCTCAAGGACAACCCGGCCAACAACCGCGAGGTGGAGCGGGACTTCTCCAGCCCCCGGGGATCGATCATCACCGCCGACGGCACGATCGTCGCCCGCTCGGTGCCCTCGAACGACCAGTACAAGCTGCAACGCGAGTACCCCACGGGCGAGCTGTTCGCCCACGTGACCGGCTACTTCGCCTTCGAGCTCGGGTCGGCGGGCCTCGAGCGCAGCTACAACGACGAGCTGGCCGGGCGCACGATCGACTTCGACCTGCAGGAGCTGTCGGACCTGTTCGTCGACCGCGAGCGGGTGGGCGACCTCACGCTGACGATGCGCAACGACGTGCAGGAGGTGGCGCGCCGGGAGCTCGGCCAACGCAACGGATCGGTGGTGGCGCTGGACCCCCGCAACGGCGAGATCCTGGCCCTGTGGTCGCTCCCCTCGTACGACCCCAACGCGCTGGCCACCCACGACTTCAACGCCGCGGAGCAGGCGTCGACGCTGCTGAACGGCGATCCCGAAAAGCCGATCCTGGCGCGCTCGTACCAGGACAACTTCTTCCCCGGCTCAACGTTCAAGATCGTGACCGCCGCGGCCGGGGTCGAGAGCGGGGGCGTCACCGAGGACCAACCCGACTACCCGGCCCGCCAGGCATACCAGCCGGTCGGCGCCGGCGGTCGGCCCGTGGGACGGCCGATCGGCAACTTTGGCGGAGCGACGTGTGGCGGCACGCTGTTCCCGATCATGGAGGCGTCGTGCAACTCGGCGTTCGCCGAGATGGGGGCCGAGGATGCCGGCGCCGACGCCATGATCGAGCGGGCCCAGGCGTTCGGATTCAACCAGGACGTGCCCATCGACCTGCCACGGCCCGCCAGCTCGTCGTTCCCCACCAACTTCGAGAACGACGCGCCGAAACTCGCGCAGTCGTCCATCGGTCAGAACGACGTGCGGGCCACGCCGCTGCAGATGGCGCTGGTGGCGGCGGCGGTCGCCAACGGCGGCGAGGTCATGACGCCGCACGTGGTGCGCGAGGTGCGTGACGACCAGGGCGAGGTGATCGACACGATCGCCGACGACGACGTGTGGACCCAGGCGATGAGCAGCGGAACCGCCGGCTTGTTGCGACGGGGGATGATCCAGGTGGTCGAGAACGGCACCGCCAGCCGCCTCGACGACGGGCTCGAGGGCTACGAGGTCGGCGGCAAGACGGGTACCGCCCAGATCGGCTCGAGCGACAGCTCACACGCCTGGATCATCGGCTTCGCCGGGCCCCCCGGCGAGGCGCCCAGCGTGGCCGTCGCGGTCATCGTTGAGGCTCAGCCCGGCGTGAGCGAGCAAACTGGTGGGAGAGTGGCAGCGCCGATCGCCGCAGCGGTGATGAGGCAGGCCCTGGAACAGCCGGCTGCGCCGTCTGACCAGCAATCTGGGGACTCCGACTCGGATGGAGAGCAATGAGGCATGAAGTCCGGCGTGGAAACCCCCATCTCGTAACCTGAGGTCCACATGTCGTCGCAGCAGGGACAAGTCATCTTCAACGGGCGCTACGAGCTGCACCGGCGGCTCGGGCGCGGCGGGATGGCCGAGGTCTACCTGGCACGCGACCAGATGCTCGACAGACCGGTGGCGGTCAAGGTGCTCTTCCCGGCGCTGGCCACCGACGCCGGATTCGTCGAGCGCTTCCGCCGCGAGGCCCAGTCGGCCGCCAACCTGCAGCACGCCAACATCGTGTCGGTGTTCGACTGGGGCGAGGCCAACGGCACCTACTTCATCGTCATGGAGTACGTCGAGGGTCACACGCTGGCCGAGATCCTGCGGGACGACGGGCGGGTCCACCCGGATCGAGCCGCCGAGATCACCGCCGACATCGCCGCGGCACTGGGATTCGCCCACCGCAATGGTGTCGTGCACCGGGACGTCAAGCCCGGCAACGTGCTGGTCACCGCCGACGGCAGCGTCAAGGTGGCCGACTTCGGCATCGCCCGGGCCATCAGCGACCACTCGGACCAGAACCTCACCAAGACCGGCTCGGTCATGGGGACCGCGACGTATTTCTCGCCGGAGCAAGCCCGTGGCGCGCCGGTCGATCCCCGCAGCGATCTGTACAGCCTGGGCTGCGTGCTCTACGAGATGACCACGGGGCAGGCGCCGTTCAGCGGCGAGAGCGCCGTGGCCATCGCCTACAAGCATGTGCAGGAGAACCCGGTCCCGCCTCGGCAGATCGACCCCGCCCTACCCGAGACGCTCGAGGCGATCACGCTCAAGTGCCTGGCCAAGAACCCGGCCAATCGCTACCCGACGGCACAGGACCTGCGGGCCGACCTGCGGCGCTACCTCGACGGAGCCCGCATCCTGGCCGAGCCGGTGCTGGCCCCGCCGATCGACCCCAGCGCCACCAACGCGATGGCACCGACCGGCTACGACAGCCGCACCGCCGCCGTGGCGACGGGCTGGTCCGGCGACGACGGCTACGGCGACTACGGCCCGTACGAGGACTACACCCAGCCGGAAGAGGAGGAGCCCAAGCGCTCTCGGTGGTTCCTGGCGGTCCTGATCCTGTTGCTGCTCATCCTCGCCGGTCTGCTGTTCCTGCTGGTGCGCAACTTCGCCGACAACGGCGACGACCCGACGCTCGTCACCGTGCCGAACGTCGTCGGCCAACCCGCCGACCAGGCGGAGGCGGCGCTCGAGGCCCAGGGCTTCCGTGTCACCCGCGCGACGGAGACGTCGGAACGGCCGGTCGACGAGGTGATCGACCAGGACCCCGCCGCCAACGAACAGGCCGAGGAAGGGTCGGTGGTCACTATCACCCTCAGCGCCGGTCCGGAGACGGCGACCGTGCCGGACGTCACGGGCCGCACCGTCGACGAGGCCAGCCAGCTGATCATCGAAGCGGGCTTCGTCACCAGGCAGCAGGCCGAGGAAAACGCTGACGTCGAAGAGGGTCTGGTGATCCGCACCGACCCAGCGGCCAATGCCACGGCCGCGGTCAACTCCACGGTGACGATCTTCTACTCGTCGGGACCCACCACGATCGCGATACCCGACGTGCGGGGACAGAGCGTGAACGACGCGAGGAACACCCTCGCCGGTGCCGGCTTCACCGGGACCATCCAGGAGCGGCAGGAGGCGTCCAACGACGTCGCCGAGGGGCAGGTCATCGGCACCGAGCCCGGGGCCGGCCAACAGGCGCCGGCCAACGCGACGATCACGCTGATCGTTTCGTCGGGTCGAGGGCAGGTCGGCGTGCCCAACGTCGAGGGGCTCACCGAGGACAACGCGCGAGCGCAGCTCCAGGGGTTCGACGTGCAGACCCGGGAACAGGACGTCAACGATCCCAACCAGGACGGCCGGGTCCTGAGCCAGAACCCAACGGCCGGGACGCAGGTCGACCAAGGGTCGACGGTCACCCTGGTGATCGGCCGGTTCCGGGGCCCCGAGACGACGCCGAGCACCGAGCAACCTGGCCCCGGCTGACCCTCCCCCAATGCACCGCACGCTCGTGCTCCTTCGCCACGGCGAGAGCGAGTGGAACCTGCAGAACCTGTTCACCGGTTGGTACGACTGCGACCTGACGGCCACCGGCGAGAACCAGGCGGTCGCCGGTGGCCGCCTCATGGCGGAGCGTGGATTGCTTCCCGACGTGGTGCACACGTCGGTGCTGGTGCGGGCGATCAGGACCGCCGATCTGGCGCTGCGGGAGATGGGACGCACGTGGATCCCGGTACGCCGGCACTGGCGGCTCAACGAACGCCACTACGGCGACCTGCAGGGGCTCAACAAGGCCGAAACCGCCGAGCGCCACGGCGCCGAGAAGGTGAGGCTGTGGCGGCGCTCCTACGACGTGCGGCCCCCGGCGATGCACCGGAACGACCCCCGCAACGTGCGCCACGACCCCCGCTACGCGGGCCTGCCACCGGAGCTCGTGCCCGACACCGAATGCCTGGCGGATGTCGTCGAGCGCATGCTGCCGTACTGGTACGACGGGATCGTCCCTGACCTCGCCGCCGGGAAGGTGGTGCTGGTGTCGGCGCACGGCAACAGCCTGCGCGCGCTGGTGAAGCACCTGGACGGCATCTCGGAATCCGACATCGTCGAGCTCAACATCCCCACCGGGGAGCCACTGGTCTACGAACTCGGCGATGACTTCCAGCCCCTGGTG
>JBKPHE010000209.1:0-12008 GCA_046744485.1 Actinomycetota bacterium
CCCGCCACCTGGCCGAGGAGTGGACCCGGCTCGGGCTCCATCGGGTGCAGCTGGAGCTGGTCGAGTGCCCTGACCGGCGGCTCACCCGCACCGCCGTCGAGACCGTCGCCCGCGAGGTCGCCGACGGCGAGACCGAGGTCAGCGTCCTCCTGCCCGACCGCAAGTTCAACGGACTGTGGCACCGGATCCTGCACGACCGGACGGCGGACGCGATCGCCGAACAGGTGTCCCGGCTGCCGCACGCCAACGTGACCACCGTCCCGTTCCACTTCGACGTCGTGGACGACGCCAGCGTCCCGCTGTCGGCGATCGTCGGGCCCGGGGGCAACGGGCCCGGTACCGTGCCCGGCCGCCGAGCGGAGCGCGGTGGGGCCCCGGGCGACGCGCCCCTGCCGGTGCTCCCGCTCGGAGACGACGGTGGCGATGGCCCGGGCCGCTACGAGGTTCCGGGCACCACGCCCATCGCCGAGGTGCGCTACCGCGACCGCGTGCGGATCGGAGGTCGCGTCCGGTCCCTGCGGGTGGCCCCCCAGCACGACGCGCCGCTGCTCGAGCTGATCCTCGACGACGGCAGCGCCGCCATCTCGGTGGTGTTCCTCGGCCGGCGTGGCGTCGCCGGCGTCGGCGTCGGGGCGCACATGGTGGTCGAGGGCACCGTCGGGTTGCACCGCAGCCGCCTCGCCCTGCTCAACCCCACCTACGAGTTGCGCCTGTAACCGCCGGTTGGTGCCGCCCGGCCGAGTGGCCGCGGCGCGCCGCGCTCCGTCACGGGGCGAGCGACGCGTCCAGTTGGATGTCGACCCCGGCGAGGGCCTTGGAGACGGGGCAGTTGGCCTTGGCCGTCTCCGCCTGCTCCTGGAAGGCGGCGGGTTCGATGCCCGGCACCTCGGCGGCGGTGGTGAGGTCGATGCGGCTGATCCGGAAGCCGCCGTCGCCCGGCACCAGGTGGACCCTGGCCGTGGTCTCCACCGACGTCGCCGTGAAACCGGCCGCTTCCAGCCCGGCCGACAGCGCCATGGAGAAGCAGCCGGCGTGCGCGGCGCCGATCAGCTCCTCGGGGTTGGTACCGGTGCCTTCCTCGAAGCGGGACGAGAACGAGTACTGGCCCTCGAAGGCCCCGCTTCCCAGGCGCATGGTGCCGTTGCCGTCGCGGAGCCCGCCCTGCCAGCGGGCGGTAGCGGTACGTGCGGGCATGTCGTGCCTCCCAAGGTCGTCGATGGAGCCCGCCCTCGGGTGCACGTTAGGTCCTACGCTCGGGCGGTGGCCGACGCCGACATCGACGCCGACACCGGACCCGACGTACCGGACGGCCGCACCGAGCCGCTGATCAGCGCCGAGGCGCTCGCCGGCATCACCAGGGCGCTGGGCTGGCTGCTGGTGATCGCGGGTGCGGGCCTGGCGGTCACCGGCGTGCCGCTGATCTTCGTCTACCGGCCCGATGACCCGGTCACGGGCGGTCGGTCGGATGTCTGGTGGCTGCGCGGCGCGCACAGCATCACGTCGATGATGTTCATCGGAGCGGCCGCGGGAATCGTCGCGGTGCTGGCGGTGGCCTTCGTCCGGCGCCTGCGCGTTCCACCCGGATGGTTCGGGGGGCTCGGGGCCCTGCTGGTCGCGCTTTTGGGTCTGATGTCGGGCCAGCTGATCGCCTGGGATCGACTGGCGATGAAGTCGGTCACGGACGGCTCGGACACACGGGGGATCGTCGACGCGCTCTCGAATGACGTCCGCTCCGTGATGGTCGGCGGGAGCGTGGTGTCCCGCGGCGCCTACGCGGCGTGGGCCGCTGTGCACGTGCTGGCCGTGCCGCTGCTGGCCCTCGGCCTGGCCTGGATCGTCCGCCGCCGCGCCCGCTCCCGACCGGCCCGCGGCGAACCGGCGTCGGAACCTGACGGTCGCTACGAGCGACCGGCGTCGGACCCGGAGGGACGGGCGGAGTTCGGGTAGCGGGAACCGCAGCAGCAGTCGTCGACGTCCTACCCCCGTAATCCGCTACGAGGGGTATCGGACCGGGAGGCGACGATGCGGAGACGGATGGTGGTTCTGGGCGCGCTGGCGGCCGTGCCGGTCGCGGTGTGGGGCGCGGCGCCGGCCGGTGCATGCGGCGGGCTGGTGGGGGAGAACGGCACGATCGAGCTGGTGCGCACCACGACGCTGGCCGCCTACGGCGGCGGTGTCGAGCGCTACGTGACGGCCTTCGAGTTCACCGGCGAGGGCGAGGAGGTCGGCTCGATCGTCCCCCTGCCCGACGTGCCCACCAAGGTGGAGCGGGGCGGCGACTGGACCCTGCAGCGCCTGGCCCAGGAGGTGGCGCCGCCGGACCGCTCGGCCGCCGACGAGGCGGTCCTGGCGTCCGCAGAGGCCAGCGGCGCCCAGGTCATCCTCGAGACCCAGATCGACGCCCTCGACATCACCGTGCTGAAGGGCGGCGGCGACGAGGTGGGGGAGTGGGCCGTCGACAACGGCTTCCTGCTCACCCCCGACGCTCCCGAGGTCCTCGACTACTACGCCGGGCGGAGCCCGGTGTTCATGGCCGCCCGCTTCGACGCCCAGCGGGCACAGGAGCTCGGCCAGGGTGCGGGCGACAGCACGCCGATCATGGCCACGATCCCGACCGACGACCCCTGGGTGCCGGTGCGGATCCTCGGCCTGGGCCTGGACGGCAGCCAGAACGTCGAGGCCGACGTGTTCCTGCTGACCGACGACGAGCCCGAGCTGCTGGCCGGGGGGGCGGGGCTCACGCTCGACCGGAGCGAACCGGCGTCCGACCTGCTCCTCGCCGACCTGCGCTCCGACGTGGGCATGGAGTGGGTGCCCGACGACATGTGGCTGTCGTACATGAAGCTCGCGGCCCCGGCGGCTGAGCTCGACTACGACCTGGCGGTCTCTGCGACGCCCGGCGTGACGCCGTCGCTGGTCGACGCCGGGGTACCCGAGCCAGAGGCCATCCCGGTGGGGTCACGCGACTCGGGCCCGGAGTGGTGGCCGCTGGCGGCCGGTGGGGCGGCTGGCGCCGCGGTCCTGGCCGTCGGCTGGCTCTGGTGGCGGCGGGACGGAGCGGGTGCCGGCCCGCACTGGGCATGACGGCCGTGAACGCCTCGGTCGGCGTGTGGCAGAGCGCCGATGCGCCGGGGCGGTCTCTCGGGACCACCCCGGCCGCCACGGATCGGCATCCCTGCGGGCGGCGGCGGGCCCGGAGGTGGCCCTGGCTGGTGGCCAGCGCGGCCGTGGCCGCCGGCGTTGCCGCCGCGGGCTTCGCGGTTGCCGCCGCCGCGACCGAGGATCGCCCGGACCCGGCGCTCGGTCCGGGTGACGTGACCGTCGAGCTGCATGTCGAGCACTCGTTGTTCGAGCAGACCGAGATCCGGGTGGTCGAGGGCACGCGGCTGAGGTTCGTTCTCGACAACGACGACCCCATCAACCACGAGCTGATCGTCGGTGGGCCCGACGTCCATGCCCGTCACGCGCTCGGCACCGAGGCCCGGCACCCGTCGATCCCCGGGGAGGTGTCGGTGGGCCCCAACGAGGTGGGGGTGACGACCCTGCGGTTCGACAAGCCCGGCACGTTCGAGTTCGCGTGCCATCTGCCCGGCCACTACGAGCACGGCATGCACGGCGTCGTGGAGGTGGTCCCGGCGAGCGATCCCTGAGCGGCCACGAGCCACCCCACTAGCGTGGGCTCGTGAGCGAGCGAACCAGGGGCAGGGTGCTGTGGGAGCCGCCCGGCGACGTGCGGGAACGCACCCGGATCGGCCGCTACCTGGCATGGCTCGACAGCTACCGCGGCCGGTCGTTCCCGGATTACGACAGCCTGTGGCGGTGGTCGGTGGACGACCTCGACGGGTTCTGGCGGACGATCTGGCAACACTTCCACCTCGACTCGGCCACGCCGGTCGACCGGGCGCTGGCCAGGGCCGACATGCCGGGGGCGGTGTGGTTCCCGGGGGCGATGGTCAACTACGCCGCCCACGCATTGCGCAGCGAGCCGGCCGGCCCCGCCCTCGTGGCCCGCTCGCAGTCGCGCGATCCGCTCGAGCTGAGCATGGCCGAGCTGCGTGACCAGGTGGCGCGCTGCCGCGCCGGGCTGGTGCGCCTGGGCGTGGGCCGCGGCGACCGGGTCGCCGCATACCTCCCCAACATCCCCGAGGCGGTGGTGGCGCTGCTGGCCACCGCCAGCCTGGGGGCGATCTGGTCGTCGTGCGCGCCCGAGTTCGGCACGCGCAGCGTCGTCGACCGGCTCCGCCAGATCGAGCCAGCGGTGCTGCTGGCCGTGGACGGCTACCGCTACGGGGCCAAGCGGGTGGACCGGGCCGCGGAGGTCGCCGATGTCAGGGCCCGGCTGCCGTCGCTGCGCCACGTCGTCACCGTCGGCTACCTCGACCCGGTCTCTCGGCTCTCGGAGTCGCTGACGTGGGGCGAGCTGCTGGCCGAACCCGGGGAGCTGGCGTTCGATCCGGTGCCCTTCGACCACCCGCTCTACGTCCTGTACTCGTCCGGAACCACCGGGCTGCCCAAGCCGATCGTGCATGGTCACGGCGGGATCCTGGTCGAGCACCACAAGGTGCTGGCGCTGCACAACGACCTCGGGCCTGGCGACCGCTTCTTCTGGTTCTCGACCACCGGCTGGATGATGTGGAACTACCTCGTCTCCGGCCTGCTGGTCGGGGCGACGCTGGTGCTGTTCGACGGCGACCCCGGCCATCCCGACCTGGGCGCGCTCTGGCGCATGGCCGGCGACGACGAGGTCAGCTTCTTCGGCACGTCGGCGCCCTTCCTGCTGGCCTGCCGCAAGGCGGCCATCGCCCCGGCCGAGATCGCCGACCTGTCGGCCCTCCGGTCCGTCGGGTCGACCGGCGCGCCACTGCCCGCCGAGGGGTTCGACTGGGTCTACGAGGCGGTCGGGACGGCCGCTCCGGCCGCGGGAGCGGGGAGCTCTGACCTGCTGCTGTCGTCGGTGAGCGGGGGCACCGACATGTGCACGGCGTTCGTCGGGGGCTGCCCGTTGGTTCCGGTGCGCGCGGGCGAGATCTCCTGTCGCTACCTGGGCGCCAAGGTCGAGGCCTACGTCGGTGGGCGGCCGGTCGTGGGCGACCAGGGCGAGCTGGTGATCACCGAGCCGATGCCCTCGATGCCGGTTGCGTTCTGGGGAGACGACGACGGCTCGCGCTATCGGGCCGCCTACTTCGAGGACCATCCCGGCGTGTGGACGCACGGCGACTGGATCACCGTGTACGAGGACGGCGCCTGTGTCATCACCGGGCGATCCGATGCGACGCTCAACCGGGGCGGCGTACGGATGGGGACCGCCGAGCTGTACTCGGTGGTGGAGGGCCTGCCCGAGGTGGCCGACAGCCTGGTGGTCCACCTGGAGGACGCTGACGGCGGACCTGGCCGGCTGGTGCTGTTCGTCGCCCCGGCGCCCGGGATCGCCCTCGACGACGAGCTCCGGGACCGCATCGCCAAGGTGCTGCGCGCCGAGCTGTCACCGCGGCACGTGCCCGACGAGATCCACGCCGTGCCGGGCGTGCCCCGAACCCTGTCGGGCAAGAAGCTCGAGGTGCCCGTCAAGCGCATCATGCAGGGCGTCGATCCCGAGCGCGCCGCCAGCCGGGGAAGCCTTGCCAACCCCGAAGTCCTCGACGCCTACCAGTGCTTCGTCGAGCGGTAGCACATCTCCGGGGACCGCCGCTCGAGCCTGGCCTGTCAACTCAGCTCGGACGCGGACTTCGCACCGCGGGCGAGCAGCCAGGCAACCAGCTCGGTCGGGTCGAGTCCGTCCTGTTCGCTGCGACGGGCGGCATCGAGGGGGGTGAGCCCGTCCCAGCTGGCGACCCAGTTGACGTCTGCACCGCGGCCGAGCAGGTACTCGGCTGCGTCGCGCTGGGCGCCGTGGCAGGCGGCCCAGAACGCCTGCGTGATCTCGTCGGCGGTCGGTGGTGGCTCACCGCCGAGGTGCACCCGGATCTGGTCCATGAGCCCCAGGGCGGCGGCATACCAGAGCGTCGAGCGTGCCCCGTGCTCGACCAGCCGTCGCGCCGCACGCCACTGCCCGAAGGCGGTGGCGTCGGCCAGGGGTGGGCCACCGCCGATGATCGCTCCGGGCGCCTCGATGTCGGCGCCGGCCTCGACCAGCGCGTCGAGCACGTCGACGTCGTTGCTGCTGGCGGCCCAGTGCAGGGGGGTCTCGGCGCTCTCCGGCCCCCGGCACCGGGCATTGACGTCGGCACCGGCGCCGACGAGCGCCCTCACCGTCGCGGCGCCGTTGGGAAAGTTCCCGGGCCAGTCGGTCGCCACGTGCAGCAATGTGCGGCCGGCGTCGGTCCCGTGGTCGTCCTCGCAGTCGCTCCGGGTGATGCGGATGGCCGCCAGGCCGGGATGCTCGTCGAGCAGCCGGGTCAGGGTCTCGACGTCGCCGGTATGGATCGCCCCGGTCACGGCGACGGCGAGCGGCTCGTCATCGGCGATGGTCGTCATCGTGCGCCCCCGGGTCCATGTGGTCGTCGAGTCGAGGTCGAAGCGTCGCACATCGGAGCCCGCAGCGGCCCCGGAGTTCGACGACGATCGAAGGGCGCGTGCCACCCTTCTTGCCACCGTCCCCGCCATCCTGCCGGCGGCGCCGGCATGGCACGATGGCTGACGCGGTTTCAGGTCGCCGGCTCGCCGGCTGCGAGGAAGAGGAGAGTCATGGAGACCAAGGACACGCTCTACATCGGCGGTGAGTGGGTGGCGCCGGCCTCGACCGGCACGATCGAGGTGATCAGCCCCACCACCGAGGACGTGATCGCCAGGGTGCCCGAGGCATCCGAGGGTGACGTCGACCGGGCCGTCGAGGCCGCCAAGGCTGCGTTGGGCGGTCCCTTCCCGCAGCTGTCCCCGGCCGAGCGGGCCGAGTACATCACCAAGCTGTCCCAAGCCATCCAGGCCCGGGCCCCGGAGTTCGCGGAGACCATCACCAGCGAGATGGGCTCGCCGTCGAGCTGGGCGCTGATGGGTCAGGTGCTGTCGTCGACGATGGTGTTCGACGGCTGGGTCGAGCTGGCCCGGACGTTCCCGTTCGAGGAGCTCCGGCAGGGCGCCTTGGGGCCGGTGCTCGTGCGCAAGGAGCCGGTGGGCGTGTCGGCCGGGATCATCCCCTGGAACGTGCCGCTGTTCATCGTCGCCCTCAAGCTCGGCGCTGCGCTCGTCGCCGGCTCACCCATGATCCTCAAACCGTCACCCGAGACACCGCTCGACGGCTACCTGCTCGGCGAGGTGCTCGACGAGATCGAGCTGCCCAAGGGCATGGTGTCGATCCTCCCCGGCGGCCGCGAGATCGGCGAGTACATCGTGCGCCACCCCGGCGTCGACAAGGTGGGGTTCACCGGCTCGACCGCCGCCGGCCGGAAGGTGGGTGCGGTCTGCGGGGAGATGCTCAAGCGCTGCACCCTCGAGCTCGGCGGCAAGTCGGCGGCCATCGTGCTCGAGGACGCCGACCTGGCAAGCACGATCCCGTTGCTCATGCCCAACGCCCTGATGAACAACGGCGAGGCGTGCGTGGCCCAGTCGCGGATCCTGGCGCCGCGGGCACGCTACGACGAGGTGGTCGACGCCGTGGCCGACGCGGTCAAGGCCACGACGGTGGGCGACCCGGCCGACCCGCAGGTCGCGGTGGGCCCCCTGGTGGCCGAGCGCCAGCGCGAGCGGGTGCTGGGCTACATCGACAAGGGTCGCAGCGAGGGCGCCAAGCTCGCCGTGGGTGGCGGGCGGCCCGCGGGGCTCGATCGGGGTTGGTTCGTGGAGCCCACGCTGTTCGTCGACGTCGAGAACAAGATGACGATCGCCCAGGAAGAGATCTTCGGGCCCGTGCTGGCGGTGCTGCCCTACGACGACGAGGCCGACGCCGTCCGCATCGCCAACGACAGCGATTACGGCCTTTCGGGCTCGGTGTGGACACAGGACGTCGAGCGCGGCATCGACGTCGCGCGCCGGGTGCGCACCGGCACCTACGGCATCAACCAGTTCGGCACCATCGACCTGCGCAGCCCCTTCGGCGGGTTCAAGGCGTCGGGCGTGGGCCGTGAGCTGGGGCCCGAGGGCCTGTCGGCCTACCTGGAGACCAAGTCGATCCTGCTGCCGGCGGACTACCAGGCACCGGCTTGACCCGATCCGGCGCGCGGCCGGACCATGGGTCCATGCACCGGCGCGCCCTCGTCAGCGTCGCCGTCCTGCTCGTGGCGGCCCTCACGATGCTCTCGGTCCCGGCCCCCGTAGGGGCGGCGGTGGCCGCCGTCGGCTCCGTCCCGGCGGCGGCCCAGCAGCCGGAGGACGATCCCGACGGCGACCCGTCCACCGACGACGCACCCCTGCCGGAGCAGGACATGATCCCCGAGCCCAACTCGGGACGCGCGCCCACCGATGCCGGCGATCGAGGCGGTGTCCTCCAGGGCGTCGTGCTCCTGTGCATCGTGGTCGGGGTGGGCGGGATCGCGGTCCTGGCGGTGCGGGAATCCCGCCGGGCCCGGGCCGGCAGGGTTGCTGCGTCCGACGGGCGCGCTCAGGGCAGTTCGCCGTAGTCGCGCTCGCAGCCATCGAGCCCTTCGATCACGCCGGTGCGTAGGGCGTCGGTCCGTTCGAACGCAGTGCCGGCGTCGTCGGCGAGGGCGCCGCCGTAGGCGATGAACGCCTGGATCCCCTCGTCGAGGTCGCCGGGGGAGATGGTGAGGAGGGTGGAGTCGGGCTCGCCTGCGGCCACCTCTGGAGCGATCGAGCGGGCGTAGAGGCCGGTCATGCAGTCCGCCTGCAGGCTCTGGTCCTCGCCCTCGCCGTCGAGTCCGAGCCGGGCCTGGGCGGCGATCGCCCACAGCCGGGCGACCTCGGCCCCGAACGCGAAGTCGCCGATCCGGTAGAGCTCGGTGATCAGGCGGCTGCCGTCGATCGCCACGACGTTCTCGTCCTGGCAGTAGACGGCGGCCCCGAGCAGCTCCTCCCCGGACAGCGTGTCGCCCCCACAGCTGATCTCGTCACTGGCCGGGTCGACGAGCAGGAGGTCGTCGATCGGCGTCCACGCATCGCCGAGCTGCTCGAAGAGGGCGGCATAGAAGACGTTGAGGTCGGCCTCGAGCAACGACGCCAGGCCGCAGCCGGTCGCTTCACCGGCATTCGGGTCGTACTGACCGGACAGGACACGATCGTCGAGGTCCTCGGGGCACGGCGCCGACGGCACGTCGTCGGGTGCGAGGGTGCCGGGGCTGGACGACATCTGCTCCCGGGGGCTGAACGGGATGTCGAACGTCCGGCGCGGCGTGCCCTCGTAGGCGGCGCAATGCTGGGGACCGTTCTCGTAGCCCTCCTGGAACGCGCCGATGCGGTCGAATCCACTGCCATGTGCCGCGGGGTCGTTCTCGTCGGTGCCGGGCTGGTCCCGGATGGCGACCATGCCGGCGACGCTGGAGTCGAGCTCGCGGTCCGTGACCTCGAAGATGTCGCTGGCGCCGTCGGCGACGTGCGCGGTCCATGCCCCCGCGTAGCAGTCCGCCTGCAGCTCGAGGTCGATGGCGCGGCCCCTGACGTGGGCCCGCTCCTGGATGGCGTGCGCGAACTCGTGGGCGAACACGATGCCCACCGTGAACGGCCCGTACGTCTCGTTGAGCTGGGGGATGAGGTTCACCTCGTCCCAGGCGATCAGGTCCTCGGTCGGGCAGTAGAAGGCGTTGCCGGCGATGTCCCGGTAGCTGATGGGCGCCGGGCCACAGCGGGGCAGCTCCGTGTCGGGCCCGTACGCGTGGTAGCCGCCGACCAGTGGTCTGAAGGGGCCGTCGTAGACCTGGGGATAGGCCTCGGTCCAGTACGCCTCGACGTCGTCGATGGCGCCGCCGACCAGGGCGTCGAGGTCATCGGCCGGCGCCGGGTCGGGGCCACCGGCGTCGGCATCGTCGGACCCGCCGATGTCCCCGCTCGGATCGCCGGCCAGCGGGTTCTCGTCGGCCTCCTGCGCACAGGCGCCGGCGGCCAGGACCAGCACCGCCACCACCACGAGCGCGCCGGATCGTGACCACGACCACCGCCAACGCTGCACGAGTAGGCCTCCCGTCGACTCCGCTCGCCATCGACGCAAGGGTCGACGCTACCGCGCCGGACGTGACAACTGACCACCACCCCCGTTGGCCCGACCGCCCCTAGCCTCACGGGCAGTGGACGAGCCGACGACCATCGCCGCTGCCAGCGGGCCGGTTCCAGCCGGGTACCCGGCCGCGTGGGAGGCCGACGTGGTGCTCGCCGACGGCGGCACGGCGCGCATCCGGCCGATTCGGCCCGACGACGGGCCCCGGGTCGTGGACTTCCACGGCCGCCAGTCGCCCGAGAGCATCTACTTCCGTTACTTCACCCCCCGGCCCCGGCTTCCCGAATCGGAGGTCGAGAGGCTCACCCACATCGACTACTCCGACCGCATGGCGTTCGTCGCGCTGCTGGACGACGTGCTGGTGGGCGTGGCCCGCTACGACCGCCTGCCCACCCGGTCGGAGGCCGAGGTGGCGTTCTTCGTCGACGACCGCCACCAGGGCCGGGGACTCGCCACCGTCCTGCTGGAGTACCTCGCCGAGGCGGCCCGCCGCGCGGGAATCACCGCGTTCACGGCGACTGTGTTGCCCACGAACGCACGCATGGTCGCGGTGTTCCGCAACGCCGGGTTCACCGTTGCCAGTCGCTTCGGGGACGGCGTGATCGAGGTGCGGCTCGACCTGCAGCCCACCCCCGAGGCGGAAGCGGCGATCATGGCCCGGGCCCAGCGCGCGGAGGCCGAGGCGGTGCGCCGACTGCTGGCACCGCGGTCCGTGGCGGTCATCGGCGCCGGTCGCGAGCCGAGCGGGGTCGGTCACGCTGTGCTGCGGAACGTGCTTGACCACGAGTTCACCGGGCCGCTGTATGCAGTCAACCCGGCGGCCCACCAGGTCGCCGGCGTCAGCGCGGTGCCCACCGTCGGCGACATCGACGGCCCCGTCGACCTTGCGGTCGTGGTGGTGCCCGCCGGTCAGGTGCCGGTGGTGGTGGAGGAGTGTGGTCGCAAGGGCGTCCCGGCCGTGATCGTGATCTCGGCTGGGTTCGCCGAGGTCGGACCGGAGGGCGCGGCGCTGTCGGCGGCCGCATTGCGAGCGGCGCGGCGCTTCGGCACCCGCCTGCTCGGGCCCAACTGCCTGGGCGTCATCAACACCGATCCGGGCGTGCGGCTCCACGCCACGTTCGCCACACCCAACCCCCGTCCCGGGCCCGTCGCCCTGCTGTCGGAGTCGGGCACCATCGGTGGGGTCATCCTCGACCGGATCGGCGAGGCCGGGCTGGGGGCGTCGTCGTTCGCCGCCATCGGGAACCGGGCCGACGTTTCCGCCAACGACATGCTCCAGTACTGGGCCGACGACGCCCGCACCGAGCTCGTGCTGCTGTACCTCGAGTCGTTCGGCAACGCCCGCAAGTTCAGCCGCATCGCCCGCGAGCTGGGCCGCACGAAGCCGGTCGTCGCGGTCAAGAGCCGGGGCGCGGCGCGCGCCTATCCCATCGACGGCGCCGAGGCCAATCCGGCCACCGTCGAGGCGCTGCTCGAACAGACCGGCGTGGTGCGGGTGGACACGCTGTCACAGCTGCTGGACGTCTCCCGGGTGCTGGCCTGCCAGCCCCTGCCCGAGGGCGACCGCGTGGCGCTGGTGGGCAATGGCGGCGGATCCCTGGCCTTGGCGGCCGACGCCTGCGTCGACGCCGGGCTGGTGCTGGCCGAGCTGGGGACCGGCGTCCGCCGGCAACTGGGCGCCGGGCGGCCCGGGTCCCGGGCGGCGACGCGGGTGCGGGCCAGCACCGTCGACCTCGGGTTCGAGGCCGGCCCCGACGACCTGGAGCGGGCACTGCAGGCACTGCTCGCCGAGCAGGGGGTGGACAGCGTGCTCGTCGTGTGCGCGCCGGCGCCCCGGCAGTCGACGGCGGACCTCGTGCGTGCCGTGGCGTCGGCGCGTGCCGCGTGCCCCCGCAAGACGCTGCTGGCC
>JBKPHE010000041.1:0-10331 GCA_046744485.1 Actinomycetota bacterium
GGCGGGACTACCCTGAACCATCGTGAAGCGCCCCGCCGAGGCGGTCGCCGGGGATTCGTTGGCGTGGCTGCTCGCGACGGCCCACCACCTGCCCCCGGCCGATCTGGCGGGGGCCGTCGCCGAGGCGTTGGCGCGGGTTGGTGCCGTCTCGTCGTCCCTGTTCCTGGCCGACCACGAACAGGTGTCGCTGCAGCCCTTCGGGCCACCTGCTGAGGAGTCACCATCATTTCGGGTCGACGGAACAGTCGCGGGTCGGGCGTTCGCCCTGGAAATGACATGCACCGTCTCCACCGACTGCGGCGCACGCCTGTGGGTTCCGGTGGTGGACGGCACTGCTCGCCTCGGCGTCTTGGCGGTCGACCTCACCGCAGAGGATGCCCGCGACGCGCAGACGCAGAGATCGATCGAGCACGTGGCATCCCTCGCGGCGCAGCTTCTAGTGACCAAGAGCGAGTACAGCGACGCCGTGGAGCTCGCTCGCCGCAACCGGACGATGTCGCTGGCCGCCGAACTTCAACGGGGGACACTGCCACCCCTGACCCTGGCCACGTCCCGAGTCATGGTCGCCGGAATCCTGGAGCCCGCGTACGAGGTGGCCGGCGACACCTTCGACTACGCGCTCAACACCGATGTGCTCCACGTCGCCATCATCGATTCGGTCGGCCACGACATCGAGTCGTCGGTCATCTCCCATCTGGTGCACGGAAGCCTGCGGAACAGCCGCCGTAACGGCCGCGACCTGCCCGAGGGCTACGTCCGGGCCAACGAGGCCCTGACCACGGTGTTCCGCGAGCTCACCTTCGCCACCGCTGCGTTCGGCCAGCTCGACCTCAACTCCGGCCGGTTCCGCTGGGTGTCGGCCGGGCACCCGCCCCCGCTCGTCGTCCGCGGCGGCAAAGTGATCCACGAAGCTGACACCGTTCCCGTGCTCCCGATCGGCTTGTCGGGCGCGAAGCCGACGGTCAACGAGCTCGTCCTCGACCCCGGAGACATGCTGTTGCTCTACACCGACGGCGTCGTTGAAGGTGGAGCGCGGGGCACCGAGCGCTTCGGCCTGGATCGGCTCACCGACTTGCTCTCCCGAAACCTGCTGGCCGACCTACCACCCGCCGAGACGCTGCGTCGGCTGGTGCATGCCGTCCTCGAACACGCCGCCCACGAACTCCACGATGACCTCACGATGGTGCTGGTCGAGTACCGGGGCGGCGCCACGAGCTGATCCGGACCTGACAACCTCCGAGACTGACTCCGTCGGGTCGGTGTTGGGTGTCGACGGGCGGAGTTTCGCCCTCGCCGCAGGCGCGTTGCCTCGTGTCGTCCCTGCCAATAACGGGGTCAGATCGGTTGGGGTTCCGGGTCAGGGGCCGGTGTGGGCGCGGCTTCGCCGGTCGGGGTTTCGCCGAGGGACGCCGTGTCGTCGTGTCGGCCGGGGTGGGAGCCGGTGCCTGTGCCCTCGGGGGTCAGGCGTGGGACGAGCCGGTCGAGCCATCCGGGCATCACCAATTCCGGGCCCCGAGCAATTCCATGGTGGCTGGCACCAGCAACATGCGGATCGGTGCACGAGGCCGAGGACCTCGTGCAGGAGACCTACGTGCGCGCCTGGCGGGCGTTCGACCGGTTCGAGCAGCGGTCGTCGGTGCGGACCTGGTTGTACCGGATCGCGACCAACGTGCGCCTGACCGAACTCGACCGCCGCCGGCGCCGTCCCCTGCCATCGGGCCTCGGCCCCCCGTCGCCCGACCCCTACGCGCCGGCGGACCCAGCGCCCCGCGACGTGCCCTGGCTCGAGCCGGTCCCCGACCGCTTGGTGGTCGACGAGCAGGGCGACCCGGGCGAGGTGGTGGCGGCCCGCCAGAGCGTGCGCCTCGCTCTCGTCGCCGGGCTCCAGGTCCTACCGCCGCGTCAACGCGCCGCTTTCATCCTGTGCGACGTGCTCGCCTTGTCGGCGGCCAGCACAACGGAACTGCTCGACGCGTCGGTCGTGGCCGTGAAGAGCCTCCTGCAGCGCGCCCGCGCCCGGCTCGCCGACATATCCCCGACCGACGACGACCTAGCCGAGCGACCGACCACGGGGCAACGACGGCGCGTCCTCGACCGTTACCTCGCCGTTCGCCGTCGTCGTGCTCGCCACGACCTCGACGCACCTCATCCGCATCTCGCTGTTCGCCGACCCCGCGCTGTTCCCCCGCTTCGACCTGCCGCCCACCCTGCCAGCCGGGCGTTGAGGCCAGGGGTCGCGTTTCCCCCACCACGTCGGCGACCCAGCACCTGTGCTCGTCGCCGCGGGATCCGCAGTTCCCTGGCGGCTGCTCCGCGCCTCAGACCGGCACTGTCGCTACGCGGGGGCGGGCTCGGCCGCGCGTTCTGGGACACGTGGCCGGCTGCGATGTCGTCCACGTAGCCGTCTCTGTGCGCCGACGACGACCTATCCGATGGGCTCAGAGGCGCCGATCTGGGTGCGGTGACGGCCACGGGCCGACGTCGTCGACCCGCCACGCCAGGACCGCCAGCCCGACGAACCTCCGCCCGTAGGCTGCGGCTCATGAGTGAGCCTCTGGCCGATGCCGCGCTCGCCCACTTCATCGCCGAGTTCAACGCCCAGCCCATGCCTAGCGCGGCTGAGGCAGGCGCCGCTGCGCTGCGGGCAGGGGCGGAGGAGCCCGCTGCCGTCCGCCCCAAGGGGCCGGAGATGTATGCCGTCCGCGACGTTGTGGTGCCGCCGGACGCCTTGGCGGCTCGGCTGTACCGGCCCGTGACGGGACCGACCGTCCTCGTCGTGTACCTCCACGGCGGCGGCTGGGTCGTCGGGAGTATCGAGACCCACGACCGCGCCTGCCGGCGCCTGGCGGCGGCGTCGGGCGTGTCGATCCTTTCGCTCGACTACCGCCGAGCGCCCGAGCATCCATGGCCGGCGGCCGTCGACGACGCCGTGGCGACGCTCCGGTGGGTCGTGTCCCGGCCACCCGAGCTCGATACGCAGCCACCGGCCGTCGCCATCGCGGGTGACAGTGCGGGCGGCACTATCGGGGCGCTGGCGTGTATCCGCGCCCGCGACGAAGCGCCCGAGGTGGCGCCCGCCCTGCAGGTCCTGATCTACGCCAACACGGACCTCACCAACTCGGGTGCATCGATGCGGAGCGAGGGCCACGGCTTCGGGCTCGACATCGCGGACATCGAGTGGTTCAACGCCCAGTGGGTACCCGACCCGGCCATGCGCCGCGATCCGCGTGTCAGTCCCCTGCACGTTCCCGACCTCACTGGCCTGCCTGCAGCGATCGTGATCACGTGCGAACACGATCCGCTGCGGGACCAAGGCGAGGCCTACGCGGCGCGGCTGCGCGAGGCCGGGGTGCCCACGACCCTGCGGCGCGAGCAGGGCATGGTCCACAACTTCATGCTGTGGGACATCATCTCGCCGGCGTGCGCGACGGCAGCTGATCGCGTCGCATCCGACATGCGCGCGGCGCTCGCAACCCCATCCGGCGGTTGACCGAGCGACGCGCCGGCAACGGGCGTGGCCTCGAGACGCTACGAACAAGCCGCTGCGCCCTCCCCGAGTCTCAAGCAGGCACATCGGAGAGGATCAGGAGCCGCTCCGGGGGTGGGAGATCCAGCATGCCGTACGCCCGGCCCGGCTTGAACCGGACGACCGAGCGACGTTCGGCCACGACCGCCTTTCGATAGGCGTCCCAGTCCTCGTGCTCACCCATGAGTCCCCGGTAGTGCGCCACGAGTTCGTCGACAGTCGGGTCGTCCGGTCGTGCCGCGACCGGCGCCAGCTCGACCTCGCCCTCCAGCACGACGTAGGCGAAGAAGTCCTCGCGGGTGACATGGAGCGCGGTCCATGGCTCGCGTAACAGATTGTGGTACTTGGCCCGATCGGCGGTGATCGAGATGCGGATGATCCCGTCGTCGAACACGTGGTGCAACACGTTCGACAACTGCGGACGGCCATTGCGGCTGTCAGGACGGACTGGCGGTGGGTGCGAGCGAAGTCGAGGGCGCCGGGGAGGTCCATGCCAGCCGTGGACCGGTCGCGGCCGTCATCTGTTCCCGTGGGATTCGCTCGACGGCGAGACGACGCCACAACGACGGCCGAACCGCCGCCCGCGGCGCTGACGTGCTGGCCGCCGGCGGCGACTCACCCGCCCGGCGGCGGCCGACCAGACGCACCCACGGACCGACCCCGGGCCGACGCCTCAGCGCGTTGGACGATGCGCTCGTAGTTGATCCGCAGTAGCTCGATCGCCGCCTCGGCGTCGGTGTCGGTTCGGATGTACAACGTGGTCCAACCCGAGTCCGGATGGACGTGGTGTGGTCCGGTCCGCCCGAGCGCGACAAGTTCGTCGCGGATCCGGCGAGGGAACGGAATGTCGGCTTGATGGCCGCCATGCACATGACCGATCGACCGACCGTCCAGGATGAAATCCGTCTCGCCATACTCGCCGGCGGCTGTGGTGACCCCCGGCCAGCCGGTGACTTGGCGCCGGATGCGCTCAGCCCGCTCGTCTGCATGGGTGATCATGGCGGATCGCCTCCTCGCTTCTCGCCGCTGATGACCGGACACCGTATGACTTCAAGCTCACTTGAAGTCAACGGAGCAGGTCATGGCGTTTGTCACTCTGCAGCCAGAACCGAATCGGCGATCGGCACCAGGGACTTCGTACCGAACGACGGCTCGGCCCGCGTCACGACGCCCACAGAACGGCGCGGTTGGCGTCCATCACCGGACCGGCGGAGCTGGAGGACGGCTCGCTCTGGGGTGCGGACTCGGTCATCGCCCCTCACGGTAGAGCTGGCATCACCACTCTGCGACATCGCTGCGATCTCCCCGGACGAGGCCACTGCCGAGGCATGTGACGGGGCTCGGGCGATCGACCCATCGGGGTCGAGGCTTGGTTGAAGATCGTGACTTCGATGCCGGCGACCGCGCCGCTGGCGATCGCCGCACCGAGTACGGCCTGCAGCTCGCCCCAGCGCAAGCCGTCGGGGAGGCGGTAGTCCACGGCCGGCATGACGGCGTCGTCCAGCGCGTCGCAGTCGAGGTGGATCCAGACGCCGTCGACGTCGGGGCGGACGAGATGCGTGAGCGCGTCGCGTGCCACGGATTCGACGCCGCGCCTGCGCACGGTGGCGAGGTCGAACACGGTGATGGGCGTGTCCTCGATGCGTTGGCTACCAGCCTGTTCGGCCTCCTCGGCGTCGCGGCGTCCGATGTGCACGACATCCTCGTCCCGCATCAGCGGCGCCCGGCCTTCCAGGTCGGTCACGACGCTCGGTCCTCGGCCGGTCGCGAGGGCGAGGTCCATGGAGGCGGCTTCGCCGTTCGGTTCAGCGGCGGGCTGGTAGAAGTTCGGCGTGGCCGTCGATGAAGAGCAGCCCGTGGCGGCCCCGCCGCCTCAGCGCCAACAGGTTGCCGAGCAGGATCGAGCAGGCCCCGCCGAGTCAGGGCCAGAGATGGATGCGGGCCGTTGTGCCCAATGGCGAGGAACGTATCTGGACGAGGTCGCTGAGCTGGTTGACGAGCCACAGCCCTCGTCCTCCGAATTGGCTTCTCGCCGGCCGCCGCCGCCCGGCGAGTCGATCGTCGAGGTGTCCTTGGTCCCTAACCTCGATGACGAGTGCTCGGTCCTGTTGCCAGAGTCGCAGCGCGCCTTTGCCGCCGGCGTGGCGCACGCTGTTGGTTGCGAGCTCGTTAGCGGCAAGCGCCAGGTCCGTGGCTCGGTCTCCGAGGCCTGCGGCGATGGCATGCTGGGTGGCGAGCCGGCGCACCGATGCCAGGTCGGCGGCGCAGAACTCGACGACGACGGCACCCCCGGGTGGCTCGGGAAGGGGCTCATCCTCGAGCGCAGCGACCTTGCCGCTCTTGTAGTGGTGGCTGGCATGGCTGTGGCCGGCACGATCGATGAAGGGATGGGTGCCGTAGGCATCGTCGATCACGACCCGGTCGAGCGCAGAGCTGTCGTAAGGACAGAGCAACCAGAAGCCAACAGGATCGCTGAACGCCTCGTTGACCAAGAGCTCGCTTCGTCGGCACTCGACCAACTCCTGTGGACGGCGATCGGCCCAGACTGTTTCGCAGATGCCTCGTAGACCTGCGTGCGTCGGGTTGTGCTGGTCGATGAACCCCTGCAACAGAGGGATCACACGGGCCGGGTTGCGGCCGAGAGCCGCCATGTCTGCGAACTGCAGGTTGTGGCTCTCGTCGTCGACGAGCGTCCGGAGTGCGGCGGCCTTGGCGGCGTCGACGGCGACCAGGATCGGCTGGCCCGCCGAGACAGCAGCGTGGATGAACGCCGCCGCGCCCGCCAAGAACTCGCGCTGGTCGGCATAGAGGAAGGCCTCATGGCGAAGTCCATCGAGCTGCACTGGCTATGGACTACCCGGTGACGCCGAACCGAGTCGGATACGCGGGCTTACGGGGGTCTCGTCAGGGCTGCCGAGGGGACGCGGGATCGAGCGCGTCGCCCGACAGGCGTCCGTCCAGGACGTCCTGGGCGACGGCGACAAGCCGGAGGTTGTGACTGCGAGCATGCTTGCGCAGCTCGCCGAACGCCTCGTCCATGTCGATACCGAGGCGTTCGGAGAGCATGCCCTTGGCCTGCTCGATGACGACGCGGCTGTTCAGGGCGTGGCTGAGCTGTTCGTTGATCATCTGGGCTTCGAGCGCGGCCCGGTGCTGCAGCACGGCGATGGTGGCGACATCGGCCATGGCCTGCGCGGCAGCGACGTCCGCGGGCCGCATCGTGCCCGGATCGAGGTGGAAAAGGTTGAGAGCACCGATTACGGCACCACGAAGTCGCATCGGCAGTGCGTGCACCGACCCGAATCCGGCAGCCAGTGCTTCGGCCGTGAAGCGGGGCCAACGGTCATCGGCGCTGGCCAGGTCCTGGTTGACCACCGGTTCGCCAGTGCGGTAGCAGTCCAGGCACGGCCCCTCCTGGGACTGCAGCTCGAACAGCTCCAGCAATCGCATGGCCTCGCTGGACGACGCCATCACCCTCAGGTCGCCCTCCGGCGCCGCCAACATCAGCCCGGCCGCCGCGACATCCAACACGTCGACGCACCCGTCGGTGAGCAAGGTCAGCAGCTCGACCACGTCGAAGTCGGCGACCAGGGTGTCAGCCAACTCGACGAGCGTCCGGGCAAGCATCGTTTCTCTGGACATCGACCCTCCCGTCACCGCGGTCGACGCCACAAACGCCATGGCCTGGCCCGAAGCGTGACCGCCCGAATTGTACGACCGTGACCGTCGGGGGCCCGTCCCTGGACGGGACCGCCGCGGGCGGCCTCACGCGTCCGTCTTCCCACCTCGGGCGTCGAAACGCAGCTTTCTGGCCACCACGTCCTCGGCCACCTCGGCCAGTGGCCGATCGTTGCCGAAGGCGTGGGCCTTCAGCCGGATCAGCGCTTGCCCAACGCTGACGTCAAGCTGAGCAGCGACCATCCCCGAGGCCTGGTGCACCACATATTGGAAGTCAGCACCCACCTCCAAGGCCATGGCCAACGTCCCTGGCGGCGCGTCGGCCTGCAGCGCGAGAACGGTCTGGGCCACGACGTCGGCCATGACCAGCGCGTCAGCATGCTGCTCGTCGGTCAGCAGCCCTGGCTGGTCACGGTAGAGGTTCAGGGCGCCCAGACGGACGGCTCCGACTCGCAGCGGGAACCCGAAGATCCCTCGCACACCCGCCTCGGTGGCGGGACCGGAAAACGCCAGCCACCGCGCCGTGACGGGATGGGCCAAGTCCGGCTCGAGCACGGGCCGGTCCTGGTTGAAGGCATCCAGGCAGGGGCCTTCCCCCAGCGCGAACTGCAACTGCTCGATCAGCGCGCTCACCTCGTTGGTGGTGCACACCGAACCCTGGGCCACGTCACCCGACATCAGCATGATCCCTGCGCCGCTCACGGCCGTGACCTCGACAGACACTTGACACAACCGGGAAGTCGTCGGATCGGCACCGCCGGACGTGAGCAGCGAGAGGATCCGCAGCTGCCGCTCACCGGCCATTGTCACCGTTTCACGTTCGCTGCTACCAAAGGCACGGCATCGGCAGAAGAAGGATTGATCAGATCGTCGAGGCCGCAGAGATCGACCACATGACGAGCGGATCTCGAGGGTGACCGCAGCGTCAGGGTCCGCGACTCTAGGTTCAGGAGGACCTTGGCGCGGACGATGACGTGGATCGTGGCCGCCCCCATGAACTCCACGCCGCTCAGATCGAGCACGACGTGGCAGTCGCCGAGCGCGAACACTCGAGCCAATGTCTCCGAAAGCGCATCTACCGTTGACAGGTCGTGTTCACCGCTCAGCCATACGACGGTTTGGGCCTCGCCCTGGCGAACGACGGTGCGCCGACGAAGACCGATCTCTGACGAAGGCTCGGTGAGTGCCACTGCTTCCTCCTGGTATGGGCGCTAGCGAGATGACGCGCTACCAAGGTCCAGAGCACCGCTCCCGAGCCAACCAAAGCCGGCTCGACACGTCAGGGTCCTTTGTCGTGCCTCTCCCGACCGTACACCGGTCGGTCATCAACGAATAGCGCACCTGCCAAATCCGCCCCCAGATGCGTCGCACGATGACGCACGGCCCAGAGGACCAGCGCCCGGCAGCCCGCTGACCCATGGGTTGGTCAGCGGTGACCGTCGGCGGGGTTGGTGGCGAGGACGCAGGCGACGGGCGGGTCGAGCTCGAGGGTCTCGACCCGGATCTGGGTGAAGCCTGCCCGGGTGAGCAGGTCTTGGAGTTCCTGGGCGGCTCGGGCCGTGGTGACTCGGGTGGCGCCGGGGCAGCGGGGTTGTGTGGCGAGCGCGATGCGTCCTCCGGGCCGGAGCAGGCGCCGTAGGTCATGGAGCCGTTCCACCGGGTTGGGCCAGAACCCCACGGAGTTGACGGCGAGGATCGCGTCGAGCGGTTCGTGGAAGCTTGGCAACTGGTCCACTGAGGCGTGAACGAGTTCGACACGGTGGGCGCGGATGGCGGCGTGGTTGTGACGGCTCGCCTGGTGGACCATGACCTCAGAGTGGTCGATGCCGTAGACGTGGCCTTGGGTGGTGCGGTGGGCGAGCCCTGCGATGGCGAGGCCGGGGCCAAAGCCGATCTCGAGCACTCGGTCTGCGGGTTGTAGATCGAGCAGTGACACCACCCACCTGTTGCGCTGCCGGTTGGAGCGGCGGTGCGCCATGACCCGACCGGCCATCCATCCGGGGATGCCTCGGGGGTGACCGAACTGGCGCACCACTTTGCTCATCGCACGCCGCTTGAGAGCCGTACCTGCTGTCGCCATGATCGCCAGTCAACGGCTTCAAGTACGCTTGAAGTCAAGATGCCGGATGAGCAGTTGGCCTGCCCGCACGAGGACATTCGAGTGCCCGAACTTCGCCAGCGTCATCGCGGAGCACCTCGCTGGGTCATCTCTCGAAGAGGCCCACCCTCACTGACCCTGTCGTCGGAACACGGGCGGGTGCTATCGGGGCCTGCGGGAAGACCGAGTGCCGGACGGTGTGGTCAGGCTCGGGTTGTCGTCGGCGGCAGCGGTGCGCAACGCGGAGGGGTTGTGGCCTGCTTCTTGGCGGAACACTCGATAGAACTGCGCGTAGCTGCCGAAACCGGCCTGGTGCGCCGCCGCGAGGGCGGTGGTGCGCCGACCGTTGCCGTAGAGACGCACGAAACGTTGGAGCCGCTGCTGGTTGCGAAACCGGATTATCGAGAGGCCCATCTGGATCGTGAACAGCCGGCTCAGATGCGAGGCGCTCAGCCCTACGGTCCGTGCCAGGTCGGCGAGGCCGCCGGCGTCCGGGTCGGCGTGCAGGAGACGGGCGACCCTGTCGACCGCGGGATGAACATCGACGCCTCCGACGATGTCGTCGCTGTCGAGAAACGCCTGCCAGGCCTCGAGCAGCAGGTAGGACAACCCGACGTTGAAGAGGGTGTCATCAAGCGCCTCGGCCTGGCGCACATCACGGAAGAGGGCACCCAGGCGCCCGAGCCGCTGCGGGTCGAGCCGGCGGGAGTACCGACCGATCGGATCGTTCTGGAGTAGGGACCGGGCGTGCGGGGAGGTCGCGGTCCGAGCCACAAGGTCGGGCCGGAACGCCGCCCACCACAGCGCATGATCGGTTGACTCGTCGACGAGCACGTGTTCTTGGCCGGGGAAGAGCCAGGTCAGTGTGCCGGCCGTCAGCTCGTAGCGACGTTCGCCCAGCAGATAGGAGGCCGTGCCCCGCACGACCAGGTTCAACTCCAGCTCAGCATGGCGATGGGCGCGGACGACCAGGTCGCCGGCCGCGTGTCGAACCACCCGTCCATCGATGCCGGCCCGCAGGCCGAGGTC
>JBKPHE010000232.1:0-10345 GCA_046744485.1 Actinomycetota bacterium
GGCGCGGCGAACCTGGCGGATCGCGCGCCGCAGGGCAGGGGCCCATGGGTTGGAAACGATGTGTACTCCTCTCGTTGTCATTTACCTCTCTCGCTGGGATTGCTGCCGCTGAACCCCGGAACGTCACCCCTGCGGAGGTACGTCGGCCGCGTCCCGGGTGGCCAACTTCAGACGCAGCCAAGTTTGCGCGGCGCGGAGACACTTTGGCACTGCGCGTCTCAGCCGAGCAGGTGGCCGTTGCCCGTTTTTCGGGGGCCCGGTCGCCGACGCGCGCGCCGGACGGCGAATCGGCAAGGACACGGCCGCGTCCCTGTCCAGGGCTAGGGTTGGCGTGAGACGCGGTGGGAGGGGACGATGGCTCGGAGACCGAGGTGGGATCTGCCTCCGAGCTGGTGCCGGGCGTTGTCCGCGGTGCCGGTCGGTATGCGGTAGGGAACGCGAACGGCGAGCTCTTTGCCGTGACTCGCCGCTGTAGGCATTTGGGCGCCGATCTCGGCAAGGGTTCGGTCGATCGGGAGGGCTGCTTGGTCTGCCCGTGGCACGGGGCCACGACGTTGCCACCGGGCGGATGGCGCGCGGCCCGCAGGGCTTCTTCGCAAAGGTCCGCGGCCTCGATGCTGGCTACCGGCTACTGACGAGGATGCTGCCACTGGGTCGAGGGAAGCTGGCCGAGCGAGACGGCACCTTGTTTGTCCGATAGCGCCGTGCTCTCTTAGGCGTGGCGGGTGAGCTCGACCGAGACCCCGCCGTGGTCGATGGCGCTCCGCTGACGATGCCCTTCAGCGATGGGACGTCGCGGTAGTCGCGACCGCGAACGACGAACACGCGGCGCTCCCCGGCGGCCACGGAGTTCGTCGGATCGAATGGCCACCAGTCTCCGGTCCACGCTTCGCACCGTGCGTGGCTCTCGCCGTGCACCTTTCACGATCTGGGCGTCGGCCTGCGGGTGGAAGTACCCCCCGACGCGTAGCGGGCGGGGCTGCCCATGGCCCGCAGCAGCGCGTTCGCCAGCTGGACGAACTCCTGACCACGCCCCGACCGTTCTTCCATGCGCACGAACCCCGAGCCGGCGCACGCCTTCAGCAGTGCCCGGGTCTTGTCCTCGCCAAGCACCGGGACCGGCCACTCGGGTAGTACCGGCGGTCGCATCTTGGCCATCGAGTTCGTCTAGGACTCCGCATCGATTGTCGGCCACGACGAGACGACGAGACTATGGAACCCATCACGGACGAGTTCATGGGCGAGATGCTGGCCAAGGCCAAGCCCTACAGCGTGGTGCTGTTGAAGGCGACCCCGAAGAGGCAGGAACCCGAGGCTGACGCAATCGTGTGGGAGCAGGGCCGCGGCAACCTTTCGCTCGAGCCGGTGGAGTTCGCTCCATCATCTGTCCGGTGACCGATGACAGCGAGCGGGCCGGCGTCGGGATCTTCAATGCCACCGGCGAGGAAGTCAGCCGCATCATGGACGACGATCCCGGGGTGAAGGCAGGCATCGTCAACTACGAGGTCCACACGGTACGCAGCTTTCCGGGCGACAGTTTGCCGGCCTAGAGACCGCGGCAGCTGACGGCACGTCGGCCGACCTACGTTTCCAGGCCCGGCAGGTAGGCGACAACCGGGCTTGACAACCAGTCAGAGCGATGGGCGTCCTTTCCTCAGGCCGTCGGTGCGCCGTTTACATCGGCGAGAACCCAGTGTTCCTCTCTCGCGCTGTCCGATGAAGCCCGGGGCCAGCAGTGCGAGCAGGACGACGGATCTGGGTCGAGTTCCGGTTGGCGTCGACCAGCACCGTTCTTCACTCACGGTGGCGGCCCGGGGGCCAGTTCGGATCGTCACCTGGGGTCGGATGAGGGTGTCACTCTCACCGTCGCACCGCACACCCTGCAGCTGTCTCGCGCCGCGCACCGCACCGCCCGCTGCGACGAGCCGGGCGACTACGACGGGGATCTACTCGTCGCCCCCAACGATCACCGGGAATCGTTCATCGTCGAAAACAGCGGTGACCTCGAGGCGACCCCCGAGGGCCTCGACATAGGTGCGAAGGGTGGAAAGCTCCATCTCCCCGCCCCTTTCGATGCGCGACACGTTGGGCTGCGTCGTGGCCATGAGGCGGGCGAGTTCGTCCTGAGTGATCTTGCGGGCCCGGCGCAGTTCGCCGAGCGTGTAGTCGACGATCTCCTCGATCGCCTCGGCGCGATGCCGAGCGATCCGGGCGGCTCGCGTCGGGTCGGCCTTGATGGGTTCGGCCAGATCCTTGAACTTCCGAGCGGCCATCAGGTCCCTCCCTTCACGCTTGATCGGTCTCGCGCAGGTACTCGTCGAACAGGTCGTCGGCGACCGGGATCGGGTCGAACGCGAACAGGATCCGGATGGCACCTCCCTTGCTGACCCTCAGCTCCTTCATGTTCGGACGGCGGGAGCCTGCGATCGCGTCGACGGTCGGCCGACCGAGCGCCGGCCCTTCCGCTTCGAGCAAGTCGACGCGCGCAATCACCGCGTCCTGCTGGTCCTCGGTGAGTGTCTCGAACCAGGCGCCGAACTCGTCTGTGTAGAGGACGTCCCACATTTCAAGTATAACATAAAGCTGATATCACATCAACGTGATATCGGCTCAGGATCGTCGACCGGAGAGGCCGGCGCCAGCAGGCCTCCAATCACGTCTGCCGCCACGCGGTCGGTCGCCGGGATGAAGTGGGCGTAGACGTTGAGCGTTGTCGCCGGACGAGCGTGGCCGAGCCGGCCGCTCACAGTCTTGACCGGCATGCCGGCGTCGAGCAGCCGAGTGGCGGTGAAGTGGCGGAGGTCGTGTAGGCGGACGGCCGGGTCGATGCCGATGCTGTCGCGGAGGCGACGCCATGCGCTGGTCCAGTGGTAAGGGCGCCACGGCTTCGATCCGTCGAGCTCGGGGCTGAACACGAACCCGTGGGAACGCGGCGTGACGCCGAACGGCTTTGCTCGTGCCTCGACCTCCGACCGCCACTCTCGCAGGGCTTCGACAGTGGCCGCGTCCAGGGCGATCCGCCGTGCTTGGTGGGTCTTCGTGTCCTTCTCGTAGATGCTCCGGTCCCGGCTCTCAACGAGCGCCTTCGTGATCGACAGGTCACCGGCGGCGAGGTCGACGTCGGTCCACCGCAGGGCGCCAACTTCGCCCCGTCGGCCGCCGATCACGGCGGAGAGGCGAACGAACAGCGCGAGCTCCTGGTCGGCCCGCTCGATCGCTGCCATCACGTCAGCCGGCGCCGGTGGTCGAATATCGGGCTGGCGCACCGACGGCAGCGTGGCAAGCCGGGCAGGGTTGTCGCTTCGCCAGCCCCAGCGCACGGCCTGGTCGAGCGAGCCCGTAAGGACGTTGTGGATCTGGCGGATGGTCGAGGCGGCGAGCTGCTCACCTCGTGCAAGAGCGCGGTAGAAGCCGTCGATGTCGCGCACGGTCAGCTTGCGGACCGAGACCTTGCCGAGCGCTGGGATCAACCGGAACCGAGCCTTGCCCGCATAGCCCTCCCACGTGGTCAACGAGAGTGCGTCGCGCTTGAGGTCGAGCCACTGCTCGACGAGCTCGCCGACGCTCGCGTCTGTGCCGGTGTGACCGCCCGCGCCGGAGTTGACGTGGGTTACCAAGCCGGCGAGGGCGGCCTCGGCTTCCTTGCGCGTGCCGTGCACGGTCCGGCTCACGTAGCGGTACCGACCCCTCACCGGATCGCGGCCGGTCGACACCCGCAGCTCCCACTTGCGGTCGCTGCGGCGACGCAGCGATCCACCCCCGTAGCCAGCTCGCGTCGCCATGACCTGGCAGGCTAGCTCGCTCGAGCGATCAGTTATGGGATCAATATGGGATGAGACCCTCGCTGCAGACGAGCCGAGCTCTGCCATGTGCCTCTGACTAGGACTTTCGTTTGGAGGCGGCGACCGGAATCGAACCGGTGTACAGGGCTTTGCAGGCCCTTGCCTAAACCACTCGGCCACGCCGCCGGAAGGGGACAACCATAGCGGGCACGGGTTGGCGGCCTGACCCGACCACGGCGTAGCGCGGGCGCACACGGAGGCCATGAGCAGCAGCCCCTTGCCCATCAAACGTTCGCTTGACACACTGCCCGCATGACGGTCACCGAGGGCACCAAGGCACCGCCGTTCGACATCGACATCCTCGATCCCCGGCTCTTCGACGATCCCTGGGAGGCGTACCGCTGGCTCCGCCACAACGCGCCCATCTGGTGGGACGAACGCAACCAGCTGTACGTCATCTCGCGCCACGAGGACGTCAGCCACATCAGCCGCCACCAGGAGCTGTACTCGGCGGCCCAGGGCGTCCGATCCAAGGTCCTGGCGCCGATGTCCATCATCTCGATGGATGACCCGGAGCACACACGGCAGCGCCGGCTGGTGAGCAAGGGGTTCACCCCCCGTATGGTGCACCAGCTCTCCGATCACATCCGCGACCTGTCCAACCAGATCATCGACGAGATCTCGGCCAAGGGGGCCTGCGACTTCGTCGAGGACATCGCCATCCACGTGCCGCTCATCGTGATCGCCGAGCTGATGGGGCTCGACCCCGACCAGCGCCGCAACCTCTACCGCTGGAGCGAAGCGATGATGGCCGGCGACGGGCATACGGACGCCGACGACCCCGTGCTCCTGCGCGCCGCCGAGGCCGGCGGCGAGTTCGCCGCCACGTGTGTGGAGCTGATCGAGCGGCGAAGGGCCGACGGCTCGACCGACGACATCATCGGCATTCTCACCCAGGCCTACGACGCGGGTGCGCTGGCCCGGCCGGGCGACGATGCCGCCCCCGCCCGCGCCCGCCACGACGGTGTCGACGCAGTCGTCGACGACCGGATCACCAGCGACGAGCTGATCATGTTCCTGATCCTGCTGGTGGTTGCCGGCAACGAGACCACTCGCAACGCCCTGGCCGGCGGGCTCGTGGCGTTCACCCGCTTCCCCGAGCAACGGCGCAAGCTGCTCGAACAGCCCGAGCTGATCGACCTGGCCGTCGACGAGATCGTGCGCTACGTCAGCCCCGTGATCTCGTTCAGGCGGACGGTGACCGAGGATCACCGGTACCAGGGCGTGGACTTCGTCGCCGGCGACCGTGTGTTCCTGCTCTACCAGTCGGCCAACCGGGACGAGGACGTGTTCGACGCGCCCGACGAGTTCCGCGTCGATCGCGATCCCAACCCGCACCTCGCCTTCGGGATCGGCACCCACTACTGCTTGGGCGCCAACCTCGCCCGGGCCGAGATCAAGGTGGTGTTCGAGGAGCTGTTCCGGCGGCTGCGCGACATCCGCGCCGTCGACACCGAGGTACTCGAGCGGGGTGACTCCACCCTGGTGCTGGCCCTCAACCGGCTGCCGGCCGTCTTCACGCCGGAGACGCCGGAGCACCGACCGTGACCCGGGCGGCCTCCGTCGGCGCGGCTGCCGGACCCCGCAGCCGGATCCTCGACACCGCACTGACCCTCATGAGCCAGCTGGGCTTCGCGGGCACGTCGATGCGCCGACTGGCCGCCGCGTGCGGCCTCAACGTCGCCACGATCTACCACTACTTCCCCTCCAAGGCCGACCTGCTGCGGGCGCTCATCGAAGAGCGGCGCTACGGACAGCGCCTGGCCACGGAGGAACCGGCGATCGACGCTGCCTTGCCGGCCGGCGAGCGGCTCGGTGCCTTCTTCCGCTGGGTCGCCGAGCGGACACTGGACGAGGAGGTCGTACTCCGGCTCCTCCTGGGCGAGGCGTTGCGCGGCGACACCACCGCCCGCGACACGGCGGTGGGCCTGCTCGCCGAGCTCGACGTCGGCCTGACGGCGTGGCTGGCGCGGGGGTTCCCCGAGCTGGGCGCCCGAGGGCTCACGCCGGAGGTGGGCGCCGGTCTCGTCCGGCGCAGCCTGCTGGCGCTGGTCACGGAGCACCTGGCCACCGGATCCGCCGACGTGGACGCCCACGCCACCGAGTTGGCCACCGTCATCTTCGGGAGACGAAGCGCCCGACCCGAGCGGTCCGCTAGTCGGTGAACGCCACTGTGACGTCCTCGCGTCCCCGGAACGGTGCGATCAGCTCGGCCTCAGCCTCTATGGCCGTGCGCTGGCGATCGCTCAGCTTGGTGAACGGGTCGATCGTCACCTCCAGCTGACGTCCGGCCCCGCGGGCGCGCCACGTTCCCACCGGGTGACCGGTCACCAGCACGAGCCCGGGGGCCCCAACCGGCCGCCAGACGGCTCGCTGCGCCGTCTTGTCGCGGAGCAGCGTCGACCGGTCGCGCTGGGCGAGGAAGGGGTCGCCGCCGGGCAGCAGGCGGGCACCCGACGCCGTCGGCGGATCGTCCAGCGCGTCGGCATCGTCGGCCAACAGCCAGGCGACCGCGCCATCGAGCTTGGCCTCGACGAGGTCGGCGCCCAATTCCACGAACCGCTGGCGGGCCTCGGCCACGCCCATGCCGGTCCACCCGGCGAAGTGGACAGGCGTCACCGGCCCGTAGGCGTGCACAAAGCGGCGCACCAGCTCGATCCGGGCCGCGGCGACATCTCCCCCGAGGGACCCGCCCAGCCAGATGTCGGTACCCATGAGCGTCTGGCGGGCTCCCTGGGGCCAGCCGTAACAGAAGACCCCGGCAGTACCGGCGAGCCGCAGCAACTGGTCCGGGACGTGGTGCACGTCGCACACCTCGCACCACGGTTCCAGCTCGGCCGGCAGCCGACCATGGAGCGCCTCGCTCAGCTGCCCCTTGGTCCGTGACTCCCCGTCGGCCACCACCGCCGCCAGCACACCGAGCACCATGGCCAGTGCTTCCCGGGCGGTCCAGCCTGCGGCGTCGATCGGCGGCCACGATCCCGACAGCTGCTCGCGCAGCGACGCCTCGTCGGCCGCCAGCGCCCCGGGGCCGAACACCGTTGCGTCCTCCCGCGGCACGACGTAGGCGGCGCCTCGTGGGCCGAGGAAGCGCAGCAGCGACCGGTCGTCGAGGAGGGCGTCCTCGAGCGCGGTGGGCGTGAACCCGGCGACGCGGGCCACGAGCGCCACACCCGCGTTGCCGGGCGGGGTGTCCTGCAAACCGGAGACGGCGGCCGCATCGATCACACCCTCCCCGGGCAGGCGCTCGTGCAGGTTGTGGGCGGCGACGCGAAAGGCAACGACCTGTTCGGCGGTAACGCGATGCACTGCCAGCCTGCCCATGGGCGCCGAGGCTAGGGGCCGCGTCGGCGCCGGGTAAGCGGTACCGCGGAGCGTGCTGATGTCGTCTCTGAACGTCCGCCGATCGGCGGGCGCATCACCATCAAGCCAGCACCTCGCAGACGTGGGCAGCCAGCGCGTCGAGGTAGCCCTGCGTTGCCCGCGCCTGGTGTCGGCGCGCCACCGGTGCGACCAGCCGCACCAGGGGATGCCGGGGGCGCGAGAACGCGGTGATAGCCAACCGCACCGCGCCACCGGTCGTGTGGGCGCGAGCCTAAGCGGAGGCGCCCGGCTCGGTGGCTGCGCCGCGCCGGGGGAGGCGCCCCGGGGGCATTCCCGGGCGCGTAGGCATAACCTGGCGCCCGCGGGTCGAGGAGGACACATGGTCGACAACGAACGCTTACGGCCGGTGGAGCGACGGGTCCTGCGCTGGGCCCAGGCCGGAGTGGGTGACGCGGAGATCGGCCATCGCTTCCGCCGGAGCGAACGCTGGGCCGCGCAGGTGCGCTTCCTGGCCGGCCTCGACCGGAGCGGCAACCCGCCGCTCCCCCACGACCTCCTCCGTCCCCTCGAGCGACGGGTGCTGCGCTGGCGCGACCAGGGCGAGGACCTGGTGGACCTGAGCGACCGGTTCCTGCGCAGCCCGGGACACCTGGCCCGCGTCGAGGAGTACGCCCGCTACAAGCTGGCGACCACGAAGTAGGACCGCCGCCACCCGTCGACCTCATCAGCTGGCCGGGGGTTCGGGGCCGGGTCGATCACACGTCTCTCAGCACGGTCTGCTCGTCGCGCCGGTGGGTCAGCACCGAGTCGACGTACGAGCGCAGCGCCTCGTCGATGGCTACCTCGCGGCCCGCCCGCTCGGACATGTAGTAGCGGTGCTCCAGCAGCTCGTGGAACAGCTCCGCGGGCTCGAGGCGCCCGCGGAGGGCGCTGGGAATCCGAGCGATCACCGGCTCGTAGACCTCGGTGATCCAACGGGACGCGATCACGGCCTGGGGGATCTCGGCTTCCGCTTCGCCGCTTATCGACGCGCCGAAGGCCGCGATGTCGTTCAGGAGGCGGCGGGCCTGGTTCTCCTGCACCTCCAGCCCGGTCAGTCGCCGGAGCTCCCGGGCGTGATGCCCCTCCTCCACCAGCACGGGGCGGACCCGCAGCCGGTAGCCCTCGGGATCGTGCTCGACCAGCAGCTCGTCGACGTCGAAGCCGAGCTCGTTGAGGCGGCGGAGGCGGCGGTCGATCAGGTGGCGGTCGTCGAGCGACAGCTCCTCGGTGCCGGTGAGCTCCTCCCACAGGGCCCGGTAGCGGTCCTCGAGCTGGTCGGCCACCTCCACGACGTCGATCTCGGGACCGAGGTCGCCACTCGCCTGCAGGTCGAGCAGCCCGCCGGCGACGTTCTCGCGGGCGATGTCGATGTCGCTCGCCCGCATGCCGTCGGGCAACGCGTCGTGGCGCTCCGCCGTCTCGGCGTCGACGAGGTACGCCATGAGTGCACCGGCATCCCGACGGAACAGCAGGTTCGACAACGAGCAGTCGCCCCAGAAGAACCCCTCCAGGTGGAGCCGCACCAGGAGCACCACGCCGGCATCGATCAGGAGCCCGGACAGGTCGGGGCGCCGCTCCTGGGTGAACAGGTACCGGTAGGGCAGGGAGAAGTCGAGGTAGCGACTGATGAGCACCGACGCCAACGGCTCGCCGTTCGACGCCTGCCGCCCGGTGACCATGCCGGTGGGCTGCACGGCCGGCAGCCCCTCGGCGGTGAGGCGCCGCAACATGCCGTACTCGCGGCGGGCGTCGCGCTCGGTGGTCTCCTTGAGCGCGAAGACGCGGCCGGCGTCGGCCACGAAGCGAACGACGTGGCGGCTCGTACCGTGCACCATGTCGACCAGCCGCGGGTCGTCCCAGTCGGCCAGCGGCGTGCTCCATGGCAGGTCGAGCAGCCCGCCCGGTTCGTTGCCGGGAACGAACTGCAGCCGGACGACCATCGCACGTCACGCTACGCGCAGCTCACCGGGCGCGAGGCCACCCGGCGCCGCAATGCACTTGGTCTAGGCTCTAATGCGCATGCCTGACACGGCGACCGCACCGCCCGCTGCGGCGGCACCCGCGACCACGACCGCCGAACGGCTCGTCGATGCCGCCGAGGTCCTGTTCGCCGCCCACGGCATCGACGGCGTCAGCCTGCGGGAGATCAACCGGGCCGCCGGTGCCCGCAACGCCTCGGCCCCCCAATACCACTTCGGCGGCCGCGACGGGCTGCTCCGGGCGGTCCTCGCCAAGCACCACCACGCGGTCGAGGCCCGCCGGCACGCCATGCTCGACGCCTACGAGGCCGACGGCGGCGCCGACCTTCGCGCACTGGCGGGCGCGCTGGTGCGACCCAGCGCCGCCATGCTCGCCGACGGCGACGGCGGGCCCGCCTACCTGCAGATCATGGCCGACCTCATTAACCGGCCCCGCCCGGTGATCGACCCTGCGGCGCTCGACGACCCGGCCTCCAGCATCTACCGCTGGCGGACCCTGGTCGCCGGCCTGCTCGACAACGACGCCACCCGGCTGCACCGCCGGTTCGTGGCGATGCGATTCGCGGCCGTCGAGCTGGCCCGGCGGGCACGGTCGGCGCCCCACACCGACGACCGACTGTTCGTCAGCCACCTCGTCGACCTGGTCGCCGGGTTGCTGGCCGCCCCCCTGTCCGACGAGACCCGCCGCCTCGACGCCGAGCGCGCCCGGGCGGTCGGCTCCCACCCCGACACCGTCCGCACCCCAGGAGGCTGAGCCGCCATGGCCATCGACTTCACCCTCACCCCGGAGCTCGAGGACATCCGCGTCAGGGTGCGCTCGTTCGTCGACGACGTGGTCAAGCCGGGTGAAGCCCGCATCGGCAGCCGTGACGAGATCGAGCGGGCCGACTACATCAAGATCCTCCTCGAGATGCGCGCCGCGGCACAGGAGGCCGGCCTGTGGCTTCCCCACATGCCCAAGGAATGGGGCGGCATGGGCCTCGGCCACGTCGAGCTCGCCATGGTCCAGGCCGAGGCGGCCAAGTCGACCTACGGCCCCTGGGTCTTCAACTGCCAGGCACCAGACGAGGGCAACATGCACACGCTGCTGCACTGGGGCTCCGAGGAGCAGAAGCAGCGCTACCTGCGCCCGCTGTGCGAGGGCCGGGCCATGAGCTG
>JBKPHE010000005.1:0-11168 GCA_046744485.1 Actinomycetota bacterium
GGCGCCAAACCCCCGGACGGCGCCGCACCCGGGGTGGTTGGTGCGGACGGCGAGGGCGTCCACGTCGTTGGCGGGCCAGCCGTACGGGCCACGGGCGTGGCCCGCGGCCCGCTCCAGCACCTTCATCCCCACCGAGGCGTAGGGCCCGGAGTCGCCCACGATCCGGGCCTTGAGCGCCGTGAGCCGGCCGTCGGCGTCGCACCCGGCCCATGCCTCGACCCGCACCGGATGACGCTTGGGGTGGACCCGCAGCGACTCCTCGCGGCTGAACGCGCACTTCACCGGACGTCCCAGCAGGCGGGCGGCGAGCGCAGTCTGGGTCTGGTTGGCGCAGTCCTCCTTGCCACCGAAGGCGCCACCGTTGGCGACCAGGTGGACGAGGACCCGATCCTCGTCGACGCCGAGCACGTCGGCGATCTGGCGCCGGTCGTCCCACACCCCCTGGCCACCCGAGAAGACCTCGAGCCGGCCGTCGTCGAGGGGGACCGCCAGCGTGGCCTCGGGCTCGAGGAAGGCGTGCTCGATGCGCTGGGTCTGGAACACCTCGTGGACGACGTGGGTGCTGGCGGCCAGGGCGGCGTCGATGTCGGCGTCACCCCGGGCGTAGGTGGTGCGCGACAGGACGTTGGGGGTGTCGGCGTCGCCCACCTGCCAGACCGCCGGCTCGGCCGAGCCGACCGCCACCAGCGGATCGGTGAACGGTGCCAACGGCCGGTACTCCACCCCGACCAGTTCGGCCGCGGCCCGGGCCGTGGCCCGGTCTCCCCCTACGACCAGCGCGAGCACGTCGCCCGTGTACGAGGTGCGCCCGCCGACGGGTATGAAGACGGGCCAGTCGCGGTGGATGAGTCCGATCCGCAGCTCCCCGGGCACGTCGGCCGCCGTCAACACCCGCACCACACCGGGCACCGCCTCGGCCGCGGCAGTGTCGATAGCCAGGATGTCGGCGCGGGCGTGCTCCGACAGCACGACGGCGGCGTGGAGCATGCCCGGCACTCGCAGGTCGTCGATGTAGGGCTTGTCGCCCAGCGCCATCTCGGTGGCCTGGTACTTGGCGTTGTCGCTGCCCACGCCCCCCGGGCGGCCGCCGCCGCTGCCGTTGGTGGCGGGCAGGGGCACCGGGGTCTCCACGCCCGACGCCAGCAACTCGACGGCATCGAGGATGGAGTGGTACCCGGTGCACCGGCACAGGTGGCCGCCGAGGTGGCGGGCCGCCTTGTCGCGGGTGAGGGCCGGCCCCTCCTTGTCGAGCAGGTACTTGGCGCGCACGACGATGCCGGGCGTGCAGAAGCCGCATTGCAGCGCGCCCGTGGCGGAGAACGCGCCCGCCAGCCGGTCGCGTTCGGCCGGGTCGATGCCCTCGAGGGTGATGACCGACCGGCCGGCCACCCGGTCGAGGCCCAGCGAGCAGGCGATCATGGGTTTGCCGTCGATGAGCACGGTGCAGCAGCCGCACTGGCCCGACGGGGAGCAGCCGTCCTTGGGGCTGGTGACGTCGAGCTCCTCCCGCAGCGCCGCGAGGAGGTGCGGGTGGTCGCCGACCTCGACCTTGCCGCCGTTGAGGGTGAAGGACACCGCCACGGCTCCACACTGACAGAATTCAACAAATTGTTGAAGACGACATGTGGGTACCTGTCGTTACCTGTCTCCTCACCAGGGCATCCGTCGCCTACACACCTCGACTTGGTTCGGCACGAACCAAAGGCTGGTGCCGACGTGGTCAACGCGTAGGGGCGCGGGTGCTGTGCGGTCGCCGTCGCGTCACGAGCACCGCCCCACCGCTGGCGATGACGGCAGCGGCTGCGCTGCTACTCCACCAGTGCTGAGGGAGCTCGGCGAGCCCGGAGCCGAGGTCGTTCATCGTGTAGCCGAACACGACGAGTGAGACGGCAAGGGCGGCGATGGACAGGGTGTGCAGCTGGCGGCGCATGAGGACCTCCACGTGTTCGCGGGCGGCGAGGTGCAGCACATCGAGAGCGTCAGCGAGCGGCCGCGGGGAGCGGGCCAGAAACTCCAGTAGCTCGTCGCCGTAGCGGTCGCGGACGCCCGCGGGCAGGAGCGTGACTGCCAGCCGCGCCAACCGTCGTGTCATGTGACCGCCGCCTGGGCGCGCTGCAGGAGGACGCCCATGGCGGCGAGCTCGTCCTGGAGAACCTGCCGTCCCGCCGATGTGACGTCGTAGGGCCGGCGCCGCCGGTCGCCCGGCAAGCGGCGGATCAGGCCGTCACGCTCCAGCGAGCCGATCGCCCCGTACAGGGTGCCGGGACCGAGTCGCACGCCCGCGAACTCCTCGATGTCCTGTTGGATCGCGTAGCCGTGCTTGGGACCGTCGCTCAGGCTGACGAGGACGAGCAGACGTCGATCGGCCACTAGCTTCACGTTACTACGTCTGCCGTAGTACTGCCGGCCCCCGGGCCGCTAACGAGATGGGACGTTCGGACGGGCTGGATCGTTACCGCGTGGAGCCGCTATCGGGCCGTCCAGATGCGGGTAGAACCTGCGTCATGTCGCTGCTCGTGAACCACGAGACCAAGCCGTTGCCGGCCGGCGCCCGCCCGGGACCCGAGGTGCCCGCCTTCCACCGCCGGCTTCCGGGGTACGCACCCACGCCGGTGCACGACGTGCCGGCGCTGGCGGAGGCCGCCGGGGTGGCCAGGGTGCTGGTGAAGGACGAGTCGAGCCGCATGGGCCTGCCGGCGTTCAAGATCCTCGGCGCCTCGTGGGCCACGTACCGGGTCTTGTGCGATCGTCTGGCTGCGGCCGGGGTGGAGGGCGACCCCTTGTGGGACACGCTCCCGGACCTGGCGGCGATGGTGGCCCGGCAGCTGGGACCGCTCCGGCTGGTGGCCGCCACCGACGGCAACCACGGCCGCGCCGTGGCGCGGATGGCCAAGCTCCTCGGCCTGTCGGCGACCATCCTGGTGCCCGACGGCACCGCCCCGGCCCGCATCGGCGGCATCGCCGCGGAGGGCGCCGAGGTGACGGTGGTGCCGGGCACCTACGACGACGCCGTGGCCGAGTCGGCTGCCCTCGCCGGTGAGCGCGACCTGGTCATATCCGACACCTCGTGGCCCGGGTACGAGGACCCGCCGCGCGGGGTGATCTTGGGCTACGCGACGATCTTCGCCGAGCTCGAGGACCAGCTCGCGGCGCTGGACGCGGCGGTGCCGGACCTGGTGATGGTGCCGTTGGGGGTGGGGGCGCTGGGGGCGGCGGCCGCCTCCTGCCTCACGGGGGGGCGACTCGAACCGGGGGAGGGGCCCATGCTCGTGGGCGTCGAGCCCGACTCGGCGGCGTGCGTCGCCGCCGCGGTGGCGGCGGGACACGTCGTGGAGGTGCCCGGGCCCCACCGGTCGCTCATGGCCGGGCTCAACTGCGGGCTCGCGTCGATGCTGGCCCTCCCCATGGTGGCGGCGGGGTTCGACGCCTTCGTGACCATCGACGACGACCGCTGTCGCGATGCCGTCCGGTCCCTTGCCTCCGCCGGGCTCGACGTGGGCGAGACGGGGGCGGCGGCGCTGGGCGGCCTCACGGCCCTGCGGGCCGAGCACGGGGCCGAGCTGCCGGTCCCGGCCGGAGCCACCGTGCTGCTGCTCGCCACCGAGGGGGTGACCGATCCGGTGAACTTCGAGCGGATCGTCGGCCGTCCACCCCGGTAGCCGTTCACGTGGTGTCGGTCAGGCGCCGGTACTGGTCGGGCCGGCGGTGGGCCCCGAAGTCGAACACGGTTGTCTTGTACGACGTGCAGTCGTCGAGGTCGCAGGCGGCCACGGCCAACTCGTCGCCCAGCCCCGTGCACTGGGCGATGACCGCACCCGACGGGTGGATGACGCACGACCCGCCGATGTGCTCCACCCCCTCCTCGGTGCCGGCCTTGGCTGTGCCCACCACGAAGGTGCCGTTCTGGTAGGCGCCGGCCTGCATCACCAGCCGGTTGTGGAAGTCGCCGAAGCGGTCGTGCTCGGGTGCGGGCGGGTTGTGCGCCGGCGTGTTGTAGCCGATGCAGACCAGCTCGACGCCTTGCAGGCCGAGCATGCGGTAGGCCTCGGGCCAGCGCCGGTCGTTGCAGATGAGCATGCCGACCGTGCCGCCTAACGCAGGGTACGCGGGGAACCCGAGGTCTCCCATCTCGAAGTAGCGCTTCTCGAGGTGCTGGAACCGCCGCCACGGCTCGTGGTCACGATGCCCCGGCAGGTGGATCTTGCGGTAGCGGCCGACCTCGGCGCCATCCGCGCCCACGAGCACCGACGTGTTGAACCTGTGACCGTCGGGCGTCTCCTCGGCGAACCCCAGGCAGAAGCCCACCTGGAGGCGGCGAGCCTCGTCCCACAGCGGCTTGGTGTCGCCGCTCGGCAGCTCGGTCTCGTACCAGGCGGCCAGCTCGGGAGAACCGTCCTCGTACCACCAGCGGGGGAAGAAGGTGGTGAGCGCCAGCTCGGGGAACACGACGAGGTCCGCCCCGCGCCCGGCGGCGCCCCGAAACTGCGCCACCAGCCGTTCGACGACGTCGGCCCGGGTGTGGTCGCGCTGGATGGGGCCCAGTTGGGCGGCCGCCGCGGTGACGATCCGGCTCACTCCGCCACCCCTGCCAGCTCGGCCAGGACCTCGGCCAGCACTTGAGCGCCGGCCGCCAGGTGCTCCGGCTCGGTGAACTCGGCGGGGTTGTGGCTCACCCCCGCCCGGCTGGGGACGAACACCATGCCCGTCGGGCACATCCGGGCCAGCATCTGAGCGTCGTGCCCGGCGCCCGAGGGCAGCCGCATGACGGAATGGCCCAGCCGATCGGCCGTGGACTCCACCAGGTCGATCACCGCCGGGTCGAAGGCGACGGGCTCGAAGCGCGCCAGCCGCCGCCACGCCACCTCGCACCCCTCGGTGGACGCCAGACCCGCCACGTGCTCACGGAGCCGCCGCTCGGCGTCCGCCAGCACGGCCTCGTCGGTGTTGCGGAGGTCGACCGTCAGCGTCGCCCGGGCCGCCACCACGTTGACCAGGTCGGGGTGCAGGTCGAGCCGGCCGACCGTGCCCACCTGATGGCCCCCGAGATCGGTGGCCAGGCGGCGCACGAAGCCGATGGTCTCGGCGGCGACGTAGGCGGGATCCCGCCGCAGCCGCATCGGGGTGGTGCCGGCGTGGTTGGACTGGCCGGTGACGGTCAGCTCCTGCCACGAGATGCCCTGGACCCCGGTGACGGCGCCGATGGTGACGCCCGCCTCCTCGAGCACCGGCCCCTGCTCGATGTGCAGCTCCACGTACGCATGCGGCGCCGGACCGGGCACGGCGGCGTCGCCCGCCCAGCCGATGCGCTCGAGCTCGTCCCCGAGCACGGCGCCGTCGATGGCGACGATGTCGAGGGCGTCCTCCAGCCGCATGCCCCCCGCATAGACGAGGCTCCCGAGCATGTCGGGGGCGAAGCGGCTGCCCTCCTCGTCGGTGAAGAACGCCACGGCCAGCGGTCGGCGGGTGCGGATGCCAGCATCGTCGAGGGCCCGCACGACCTCGAGCCCCGCCAGCACCCCGAGGGTGCCGTCGTAGCGCCCGCCGGTGCCGACGGTGTCGACGTGGCTCCCGGTCATCACCGGGGCTCGGCCGTCGCCGTCAGCGGCGCCGGCGCCTCCCGCCCCGGCGCGGGTGGCGACCACGTTGCCGATCCGGTCGACCCTGACGTCGAGGCCCAGGCCGCGCATCCACCCGACCACGAGCTCGCGGCCCCCGGCATCCTCGTCCGTGAGCGCCAGGCGGCAGTTGCCGCCGTCACCGGTGTCGCCGATGGCGGCCAGGGCCTCGATGTCCGCCAGCAGGCGGTCGGGCTGGATCTTCACCCCGCCATCGTGGCCGTTCAACAGTCTGTTGAACAGTTCACGCTCTGGAGCCCGCCCGGCCGCTCGACCACAGGTGGACCGCGGCCAGCGCACGCCATGGGCGCCAGGCGTCGGCCCGCGCCGTGACCTCGGCGGGCGAGGGAAGGACCGCACCTGCGCCGGTGCCGGGCCCGGCCAGCGCCCGGCGCAGGCCGAGGTCGGACGCCGGCAGGGCGTCGGGCTGACCCGTGCGCAGGGCGACGTAGTGGGCGGTCCAGGGGCCGACGCCCGGGACGGCGGTGATGGAGTCGACGAGCTCGTCGAGCGGAACGCTCACGTCGAGCCGCACCCGGCCCGCGGCGACCGCGGCTGCGAATCCCCGGATCGCCCGGGCCCGGGCTCGCGTCATGCCGATGCCGTCGAGATCGCCCTCCGCCAGCGTTGCCGGCGACGGGAAGGTGTGGGTCAGCCCCGGCGCCGTCGGGCCCGGCACCGGCCTCCCGTGCCGCGCGACGAGTCGCCCGGCGAGGGTGCTGGCGCCGGCCACCGTGACCTGCTGGCCGATGATGGCGCGGACGCCGATCTCGAACGGGTCCCAGGTGCCGGGTACCCGCAGCCCGGGGCGTGCCCTGACCAGCGGGCCGACCGTGGGGTCGGTGGCGAGGTGGGCCCGCGCCGTCTCGACGTCGGCGTCCAGCCCGACGATCAGCCGCACGCGGCGGATCACGGGTGCACCGCCCTCCGCGTCGCGCACCCGGGCCCGCAGCAGCAGGTGGTCGTCACCGCCTCTGCTCACCTCGATCACGCCGGGGGAGCCGTCGACGACGACGGTGCGCTGGTATGTCCCCCCGGCCACCACCTCGACGCCGGGAATTGCCCGCAGCGCGAAGTACCCGAGCATGGCGTCCCACTCGAGCGGGGGACCGAAGGGCAACCGGTCCGTCAGACCAGGTCCCACGGGCGCACGGGCACCCGCGTGACGTTCACGCCGGTCGCCGCGCGGATGGCAGCCGCGACCGCGGCCGTGGACGAGATCGTGGGCGGTTCGCCGGCGCCCTTGGCCCCGAAGGGCGCCTCGGGCTCGGGCTCCTCGATGCAGGTGGCCAGGACCTCGGGCGTGTCGGCCACGGTGGGGATGAGGTAGTCGGTGAAGCTCGGGTTCCGCACGAGGCCGTCGTCGATGACCATCTCCTCCATCACGGCCAAGCCCACGCCCTGGGCGATCCCGCCCTCGATCTGGCCGATGACCTGCGTCGGGTGCAGCACCCGTCCCACGTCCTGGCCGGTGGCGACCTGCACGACCCGCACCAGCCCGAGGTCGATGTCGACGTCGACCACGGCCCGGTGGGCGGCGAAGACGAAGTTCACGTCGGCGTCGCCCTGTCCCCGCTCGCCGAGCGGGTACGTGCGGCGGTGCCGGTGCACGGCCGTCGACTCGAAGACGTGGTCGCCGGCCGCCTCGGCCACGGTCATGTCCAACGCGTCGACGGCGCCGCCGGCGCCGCCGGCCAGGGCAGCGACGAGCCGCCCGTCGTCGGTCAGCGTGAGCGACTCCGGCGCCACGCCGAGGCGCTCCGCCAGGGCCGACCGAACCTGATCCGCCACCAGCCGCGCCGCCTGCAGCACCGCGCCGCCCGACATCCACGTCTGGCGCGATGCCGACGACGATCCCGCCGAGGCGATGCCCACCGTGGCGGCCGGCTCGACGACGGCGTCGCAACCCAGCACCGTGCGGGCGATCTGCGAGGCGATGGTCACGAACCCCTGCCCCACCTCCGCCACCGCGCAGCTGACCGACGCGACGCCGCCGGACAGGCGGACGCGCGCCTCGGAGTCGTCCTCGAAGCCCTCGGAGTACATGACGTTCTTGAAGCCCGCGGCCACGCCCACGCCGCGTCGGACCCGCGACGGCTCGGCGGTCCGTCCGGCGCCGCCCGGACGTTCGAGCCAGCCGTCGTTCGACGTCGCGGGCAGCGGGTGGGCCACCGCGGCGCGGATGCACTCGGCGACCGGCGCCGCGCCCGTGAGGCGCTGTCCCGTGGGGAGCACGTCCCCCGCCGCCAGTGCATTACGCAGGCGCAGCTCGACGGGATCCATGCCCAGCCGGGCGGCCAGCTTGTCCATCTGCGATTCGTGGCCGAAGCACACCTGCACGGCGCCGAAGCCACGCATGGCGCCGCAGGGCGGGTTGTTGGTGCGGACCACGGTGGCGTCGACCGACGCGTTGGGCACGCGGTAGGGCCCGCAGGCGAAGCGGGCGGCATTGCTGACGACCGCCGAGGACGACGACGCGTAGGCGCCACCGTCGAGCAGCACCTCGGCCTCGACCTTGACCAGGTCCCCGGCGGTGGTGGCGTGGTGCCGGTAGCGCATCCGGGCCGGGTGGCGGTGCACGTGGCCGACGAACGACTCGTCCCGCAGGTAGCTCATCTTCACGGGACGACCGGTGCGCAGCGCGAGCAGGCAGGCGTGCACCTGCATGCTCAGGTCCTCCCGGCCGCCGAACGCGCCCCCCACCCCGCCTAGGTGCAGCCGCACCTGCTCGTGGGGGAGGCCGAGGCAGGCGGCGACCTGGTCGCGGTCCTCGTGGAGCCACTGGGTCGCGACCCACAGGTCGACGCCACCCTCGCCGTCGGGCACCGCAAGGCCCGACTCGGGACCGAGGAACGCCTGGTCCTGCATGCCGACCTCATAGACGCCCTCGACGACGACCTCCCCGGCGGCCTCCGGGTCGCCGTGCTCGAGGCGGATGTGGCGGATCACGTTGCCGTCGGGGTGGATCGGCGGCGTCTTCGTCGAGGCCGCCCGGGCCGGGTCGATCAGCGGATCGAGCGGCTCGTAGTCGACGACGATCGCCGCCAGCGCCCGCCGGGCGGTGTCCGGGTGGTCGGCCGCCAACGCTGCCACCGGTTCGCCCACGTACCGGACCACGCCGCGGGCGAACACGGGCTGGTCGGGCGAGATCAACCCGTACGTGGAGGCGCCAGGGACGTCGTCGGCGGTGAGCACGCACGACACGCCGGCGATCGCCAGCGCCGGGCCGATGTCGACCGAGCGAACCTCGGCATAGGGGTGGGGCGACCGCAGCGTGCGACCCCAGAGCATGCCGTCGGCCTCCAGGTCGGACGCGAAGGCGAACCGGCCCTGGACCTTCGGCGTGCCGTCGGGGCGGATCGGGCTGTCGCCGACTCGGGCACCCGACGCGGGTCCGCCCGGGGCCAGCGGCGCCTCAACGTCGGTCGACGCGGACGCCGGCGTCATCACCCGTTCCCCCGCACGGTCACCGCCTGCTCGACGGCGGCGACGATGCGGCCGTAGCCGGTGCAGCGACAGAGGTTGCCGGCCAGCGCCTCGCGGACCTCGAGCGGACGGGGGTGGGGCATCCGGTCGAGCAGGTCATGGATGGCCACCACGAACCCGGGGGTGCAGAAGCCGCACTGGACACCTCCCGCCTCGATCATCGCCTGCTGGACATCGGTCAGGACGGCGCCGGTCAGCGCCGCGTCGCCGGGCTCGGCCCCCACCGGGGTCAGCCCCTCGACGGTGGTGATCTCGCAGCCGACCGCCGCCTCGGCCAGCTCGAGGCAGGCACACACCAGCACCCCGTCGACCAGCACCGAGCACGAGCCGCACTCGCCCTGCTCACACGCGTTCTTGGCGCCGGGCAACCCGAGCCGGTCGCGCAGCACGTGCAACAGGCTGTCGGTGGGCCGGGTCCCCTCGACCGTGTGGGCGATGCCGTTGACCGTCAGCTGGTAGACGGCCGGGGCATAGGCGTCGGGTGTCGGCGTCGCGGGGGTGGGCCGGGTGCTGGTCATGGCGCCACCCAGGCCCGCGCCAACGCCCGACGGGCCAGCACTTCGACTGCGTGGCGCCGGTAGGCGGCCGTGGCGCGGTGGTCGTCGATCGGCCGGCTGGCGGCGGCGACGCGGCGGCCGAAGTCGTCGACCAGTGCCTGGTCGAGGCCCGGACGGGCGTCCCAGTCGAGGCGCGTCTCCACCCAGCGCTCGGCGTCGTGGTCGCGGATGGGAACCGGTCCCACCGCACCCAGCGCGCACGCGACTTGCCGGCGGTCGAGGTCGAGGGCGAGAGCGCAGCTGGCGACGGCGATGACCATGGCGTTGCGCACACCGATCTTGAGGAACTCCTGGGGGCCGCGGGCCACCGGGACTCGGACCGCCGTCACCAGCTCCCGCGGCGCCAGTGCCGTCTGCTTGGGCCCGGTGACGAACTCGGACACCCGCATGGTCCGGCGCCCCGAGGCCGAGGCGAGCTCGACGGTGGCGTCGAGCGCCACCAGGACCGGGAGCGTGTCGCCGGCCGGGGATGCCGTGCCGAGGTTGCCGCCGACGGTGCCCGTGTTGCGGATCTGCGGGCTGCCCACCGTGCGCGACGCCTGGGCCAGGGCCGGCAACAGATCGGCGAGCGCGCGATCGAGCAGGGTCGTGTAGCTGGTGGCGGCCCCCAGGACCACGTGCGCGCCCGGTCCCTCACCTTCGACGTGCCAGTCGTGCAGCTCGGGCACCCGCCGCAGGCTGAGCACGCCGGCCGGGCGGTACTGCCCGTAGTTCACTGCCACCATCAGGTCGGTGCCCCCCGCCAGCACCGTGAGCGACGGGTCGGCGGCCAGGGCGGCGACGGCATCGTCGAGTCGGGTGGGGGCGAGGACGGTCACGGACGGCGATTCTGGCCAGTTTCAACGCTGGTGGCCACTCCGCGGGGTGCTGACCTGCATCTTTGCACGTCGGTCGGCGCTGGAATGTCCATTGTCGGCCCCATCGGGAAACTCCGACGTTCGGCGGATTCCGCCAGGGCGTCACCCGCGGGGTGGTCGCGGCGATTACGTGGGCGGACACATGCAGTCGAAAACGGGGAGAGCGGAGCAGATGGACCAACCCAGTCGCCGGCGGTACGCGCTCATAGGCCTGGCCTCGATGCTGGCCGGACTCGTGATCCTCGTCGCGGCGCCCACCGGAAACGTGGGAGCCGCCCCGCAGCAGGCAACACCGTCGACGTCCGTCGTCAGCGGCAACCCGAACTGCGGTGAGCTGGTCAGTGCCGAGTTCGAGTTCAAGATCGAGGTCGGCGACGACCTACCCGACGAGATCACCTACACCGACCCCGACACCGGCTTCGAGGTGACGATCTTCGACGTGGAGGTGGTCGGCGGCACGGCGTTCTTCAGCTTCGAGTCGAACATCGCGGTGTCGGCGGTGTTCGTGAAGGCCGGTCCGGGCGGGATCCTGTACACCTTCGACCCGCCGTCGACGATCGGCATCGATCTCGCGTCGCCGAAGGACTCCATCAGCCACATCTCCTTCTGCTGGAACGCCCCGACGACGACCACGACGACGACGACCACCACGA
>JBKPHE010000065.1:0-41593 GCA_046744485.1 Actinomycetota bacterium
GCAGCTGCTCGGCTCGCAGTACCACCACGACCGCGCCGTGTGCCGAGCCTCCGTTTCCGGACAGATCGAGCGGGACGGCACCGACCGGGGTCACGGCGTGATCGCCGCGGCCGTCGCCGGCCACGAGGTTGGCGTCGCCGACGAACGTCGCCACCCAGGGACTGGCGGGGCGGGCATAGAGCTCGGCGGGCCGCGCCTGCTGCACGATGCGCCCGGCCTGCATCACGGCCACCTCGTCGCCGAGCACGAACGCCTCCTCCTGGTCGTGCGTCACGAACACGGTCGTGATGCCGAGGTCGGCCAGCAGCTGGTGCACCTCGGTGCGGACCTGGACCCGCAGCGTCGAGTCGAGGTTGGAGAAGGGCTCGTCCAGCAGCAGGACTCCCGGCTGCGGGGCCAGGGCCCGGGCCAGCGCCACGCGCTGCTGCTGGCCCCCGGACATGGTGGCCGGCTGCCTGTCGCCCAGTCCGTCGAGGCCCACCATGTGCAGCGCCGCAGCCACCCGCGGCCCCCGGCGCTCGGACCGGGGCAGCCCGTAGCCCACGTTCTGCGCGACGGTCAGGTGGGGGAAGAGCGCCCAGTCCTGGAACACCATGCCCACGCGCCGCTTCTCGGGTGGGACGTGGACGTCGCGGGTACCGGCCGACAGCACCCGGTCGCCGACCCGCACCTCGCCGGCGTCGAGTCGCTCGAGCCCGGCGATGGTGCGCAGCAAGGTGGTCTTGCCGCAGCCGCTCGAGCCCAGCAGCGCCACGATCCGGCCGGGTTCCACCCGCAGGTCTACGTCCCTGAGCACCTCGAGCGCCCCGAACCGCTTGGACACGCCCCGCACGTCGATCGCCACCGGCACGTTCATCGTGCCTCACACCGTACCGCTGGCCTCCCGAAGTCCGGAAGCATGACGCCCTGCCGCCGGCTCAGCGATCCCGTTCGAGGACGGCCATGGCAGCGTTGTGGCCGCCGATGCCGCTGACACCGCCACCGCGGCGGGCGCCGGCGCCGCACAGCAACAGGTTGGCGATGTCCGTGGCGACGCCCCACCGGTCGGGATCGTCGTTCTCCACCCACGGCCAGCTCAGGTCGCCGTGGAAGATGTGACCCCCGGGCATGGCAAGGCCGGCCTCCAGGTCCCGGGGACCAACGGCTTCGAGGCACGGCCGGCCATCGGCGTCGCGGGCGAGGCACTCGGCGAGCGGCTCGGCCAGGTAGGCGTCGAGGCCCGCGATGTGGCGCCGGACCGCCTCGTCGAGCACCGAACCACCGCCGTCACCGGCGAACAGGCGGGCGGGCGTCTGCAGCCCGAAGAGCGTGAGCGTGTGCATGCCGCGCGCCGCCAGCTCGGGTCCCAGGATCGACGGATCCGTCAGCGTGTGGCAGTACACCTCGCTCGGCAACGGATCGGGTAGGCGACCGGCGGTGGCCGCGGCGTGAGCCGACTCCAGCGCCGCGTAGCCCTCGTCGATGTGGAACGTGCCGGCGAAGGCGACGGCGGGATCGTGGCCGCTGCGCAGCCGCGGCAGCCGCTCCAGCACCATGTTGATCTTCACCTGTGCGCCCTCGGGCGGGCCCCCGGCACGACCCCGCAGCCCCTCGAGGACCGCCGGCGCCACGCCCGCCAACACGAACCTGCCCGCCACCCGCGACGCCTCACCCGCGCCACCGTGGGTCACGTAGGCGACCTCGGCATCCCGACCGTCGGCCTCGACCCGCACGACCTCGGCGCCCGTCACGACGTCGGCGCCGGCGTCGCGGGCCGCCCGTTCCAGCTCGGCCGTGACGGCTCCCATGCCCCCCACCGGCACCCGCCACTCGCCCGTGCCGTTGCCCATCAGGTGGTACAGGAAGCAGCGGTTCTGCCGGAGGGTCGGCTCGTGAGCCGACGCAAACGTGCCGATGAGGGCATCGGTGAGCACGACGCCGCGCACCGTGTCGTCCTCGAAGGTGTCCTCCAGCGTCACGCCCAGAGGGCGGGCGACCAGCCGTTCCCAGCGGGCATCGCCCAGACGGCGACGAACCTCGTCCGCAGACGGCAGCGGCTCGAGCAGCGTGGGCGCCACCACCTCGGCCATGCAGGCGGCGTCGGCGTAGAAGTCGCACCAGGCCGCGTACTCCCGGTCGGACCCCGTGAGCGTGCGGAACGACTCGGCCGTCGCCGCGCCCGCTCGGCGCTCGACGAGCAGTCCCAGGTCGCCGCGGTCATCCCGTCGCACCGGCGTGAAGGAGGCGACGTGTCGAGATGCGAGGCTCAGCCGTAGGCCGAGATCGGCCACGATGCGATCGGGCAGGAGGCTCACGAGGTATGAGTAGCGCGAGAGCCGGGCCTCGACGCCGGCGAAGACACGCCCACTGACCGCGGCGCCACCCACGTGATCCGCCCGTTCGAGCACGCACACAGACAGGCCGGCCCGGCCCAGGTACGCGGCCGCCACGAGGGCGTTGTGCCCGCCCCCCACCACCACGACGTCGTAGCGGTCGCGGCGCAACCGGCTCAGCGGAGGGGTTCGGGGAGGGCGCGTGCGTGGACGATGGCGAGGCGCTTGGTCGCCCTCGTGAGCGCCACGTACAGGGCTCGCGGCCCCTGCGCCTCCTCGTCGATGATGGCCGCCGGCTCCACCACCACGGCGGCGTCGAGCTCCAGGCCCTTCACCAGGCTCACGGGCACGAGCGTGACCTGGGCCTCCAGCCCGTTGCGGGCCGCCCGGCCGTACTCGATGCCGGCCCGGTCCAGCGCCCGGGCCACGTCCTCCACCAGGGTCTGCGGGGCGATGACCGCCACGCTCCCGGGATCCACCGCGTTGCGTTCCTCGGCCGCCACCCGGGCCACCCGGTCCGCGAGATCGTCCAGGGTCGACTCGATGGTCCTCGGCGGATCGCCCTGCTGGCGCACCGAATCGGGCGGCTCCAGCTCGGGGGCGGCAACCGCAAGGACCCTGGCGGCCAGCTCCATCGTGGGCTTCGGGATGCGGTACCCGATGGTCAGCTCGGCGCGGCGGGACGGGCGCTTGTCGGGCAGGTACGCCAGGATCTCATCCCAGCCGGAGTGCGCCCACACGCCGGTCGCCTGGGCGATGTCGCCCACGACCGTCATCGAGCCGTTCAGCGACCGGCGCGTCAGCATGCGGAGCTGCATGGGCGACAGGTCCTGCGCCTCGTCCACCACGATGTGCCCGTAGGTGCGGATCTCGTCCGCGTCGCTCCGGTCCCGACGCCGCCGGGGCTTGGGGCCGAGCAACGCCCGGGCCTCGTCGAGCAGCGGCACGTCGTCGTGGGTCCACACGATGTTGGCCACGTCGTCGCTGCGGGGACGCTCGAGCGCAGCAAGCTCGTCGTCCTCCAGCTGCTTGCCCGCCAGCTCTATGAGCGCGCGCGATCCGTAGAGGTCGTGCAGCAACTCGGCGGGGGTCAGCACCGGCCACATCCGCTCCAGCGCCTCGCGGACCTCGGGCGTCAGGCGCAGCCGCTCGCGCACCTCGTCGGGCGTCGTGGGCGTGCGGCTGGCCTCGGCCAGCGCGGCGAACAGCTGCGATTCCACGAAGCGGCGACCGGCGTTGTGCAGCCGGAACCGGCGCCGGGCCTCGGCCACGATGGCGGCCGTGCGCTTGGCCGGCACCACCAACGTCTGCAGCCCGAACGGCACCCTCAGCGCCCGCCGCAGCCCCCTCTCACGGTCACGCACCGCCTTCGCCAGCAGGGGCGCCATGCGCCCGTCGCCCTTGATGCGGGCGGTCGCGGGACGGTCGTAGCCGCTGACGCGGACGTCGTCGATCAGGTCGGCCAGCACGGCCAGCTCCACCCCCGCCTCGCCCAGGCTGGGCAGGACCCGTTCGATGTAGCCGAGGAACAGCCGGTTCGGCCCCACCACCAGGACGCCTTGGCCCTCGAGCGGGAACCGGTGGGTGTAGAGCAGGTAGGCCGCCCGGTGGAGGCCCACGACCGTCTTGCCGGTACCGGGACCACCCTGCACCACCAGCACCCCGGGGAGCTCGGAGCGGATGACCTCGTCCTGTTCCCCCTGGATGGTGGCGACGATGTCGCTCAGCCGACCGGTCCGGGCCTCCTCCAGGGCCGCGATCAGCGCACCGTGGCCCCGCAACTCGCGCGCCTCGTTCCCGTTGTCGTCACCGTTGTCGACCACTCGGAACTCGCCGTCGAGCATCCCCGCGCCCTCACCGAACAGCTCGTCCTCGATGCCGAGCAGCTGGCGGCCCCGGGTGGCGAAGTGCCGGCGCCGGACCAGGCCCATCGGGGCCCGACCCGTGGCCCGGTAGAAGGGCTCGGCGACGGGTGCCCGCCAGTCGACCACCAGGGGCTCCTGGCTCTCGTCGGCCACGGCCACGCGGCCGATGTAGAAGGTGTCGCCGCCGTCGGAGCGGGACTTGTCGATGCGCCCGAACACCAGGCTGGCATCGCCGAGGTGCAGATAGTCCAGGCGGTTGGCGATGTTGCCCTCGATGATCTCCCGCTCCCAGCGGGCCTGCTCCGTACCACCCTTCCCGACCTCGACCATCGACCGCAGCTTGGTAGCCGACTGCCGAGCACGTTCCAGGCAGTCGTAGGCACGATCGATGTACGCCTGCTCGGCGGCCAGATCGGGGTGAGTGGCCAATCGCCCTCCGCTGGTCGAGGAACGGACCATGCTACCGGTTTCGCCCGATTCTGTGGAGACCCGCGTCGGATCGGGCCCGCCACGCGGGCGCCGGTAGCGTGACGCCGATGAGCCCGCCGGCCGACGCGCCCTTCCTGCTGGCCTGCCGCAACCAGCCGGCCGGCCGCGTGCCCGTGTGGTTCATGCGCCAGGCCGGGCGCTCCCTGCCGGAGTATCGGGCCATTCGGGGGACGGGCAGCATCCTCGACGCCGTCCGCGACCCCGAACTGGCGACCGAGGTCACGCTGCAGCCGGTCCGGCGCTACGGGGTCGACGCCGCCATCCTCTACAGCGACATCGTCGTGCCGGTTGCGGCCCTGGGCTTCGGCGTCGAGATCGCGTCGGGGGTGGGTCCCGTCGTCGCGCGGCCGTTCCGCCGTGCCGCCGACCTCCACCGGCTGGAGACGTTCGATCCCGCGGTCCACTGCCCCTGGGTCCAGGAGACCGTGCGGGCGGTGGTGGGAGAGCTGGGCGAGGTGCCGCTCATCGGCTTCGCGGGTGCCCCGTTCACGGTGGCCAGCTACCTGATCGAAGGGGGACCGTCGCGCACGCTGGCCCACACCAAGGCCCTGATGCTGGGCGAGCCCGAGCTCTGGGCCCTCCTGCTGGACCGGCTGGCCACCATCGCCGCCGCTGCCCTGCGGGCACAGGTGGAGGCCGGCGCGGCGGCGGTGCAGTTGTTCGACAGCTGGGCCGGGACGCTCAGCCCGGACCTCTACGAGCGGGCCGTGCTCCCCGCCAGCGCCCGGGTGTTCGCCGGCCTGGCGGACCTGGGGGTGCCCGCGATCCACTTCGGCGTGACGACCGGCGAGCTGTTGCTGCTGCTGGCCAAGGCCGGGGCGCAGGTCGTCGGGGTCGATTGGCGCGTGCCCCTCGACGAGGCCCGCCAGCGCCTCGGGCCCGACGTGGCCGTGCAGGGCAATCTCGATCCCGCGGTGTGCCTGGCCCCGTGGCCGGCGGTCGAGGAGCGGGCCTGCGACGTGCTCGCCCGCAACGGCGGGCGTCCGGGCCACATCTTCAACCTGGGCCACGGGGTGCTGCCGGAGACGGACCCGGCGGTGCTCGGGCGCCTGGTGGAACTCGTCCACGGCTGGGAGGTGGGCCCGTGACGGATCGCCCGAGGGGCGTGGTGGTCATGGCGTACGGCACCCCGGCGTCGCCGGACGACCTCGAGGCGTACTACACGCACATCCGGCGCGGACGGGCCCCTTCGGCGGAGCAGCTGACCGACCTGACCCGCCGCTACGCCACCATCGGAGGCGTGTCCCCGCTGGCGGCGCGGACCCGCGACCAGGTGGCTGCGATCGCCGCCGCGCTGGCCGCCGACGGATCCGGACGATGGAGGGTGACGCTGGGCAACAAGCACGCGCCACCGTTCATCGAGGAGGCCGTGGCGGAGCTCGCGGGCTCGGCAGACGGCATCGTCGGACTGGTGCTGGCACCGCATTACTCCCGGGGGTCGGTGGGCGAGTACCACGAGCGGGCGGCCGCGGCCGCGAGCGAGCGCGACCTCGCCTACGTCGGCATCGATGCCTGGCACGACGAACCGGCGTGGCGGGACGCCCAGGGGGACCGCGTCCGCTCCGCCCTGGGCGCGCTGCCGGCAAAGACCAAGGTGCTGTTCACAGCTCACAGCCTCCCGGAACGGGTGCTGGTGGACGGCGACCCCTACCCGGACCAGCTGCGGGCGTCGGCCACGGCCATCGCCGAGCGTGCCGGGCTCGACCCGTGGTACGGCTGGGCGCTGGCGTGGCAGTCGGCCGGCCGAACGCCCGAGCCCTGGCGCGGGCCGGACGTACTGGACGTGATCCGCGACCTCGCCGCGACCGGACGCGCCGACGGGGTCCTGGTGTGCCCCCCGGGGTTCGTGTCCGACCACCTGGAGGTGCTGCACGACCTCGACATCGAGGCCCGGCGCGTGGCCACCGAGTCGGGCCTGGCGTTCGCCCGGACGGCGTCGATCAACGACGACCCGGCGGTGATGGCGGCGCTGGCCGAGAGGGTGCGACGGGCCATGGCCGCGGTGCCCGCGCGCAGCCGCGCCGGGCCGCCGGCCCCGTGACCCGGCGCGTCGAGCTCGCCGTGGTCGGCGGGGGCATCAGCGGCCTCGCCGCCGCCTGGGCGGGGATGCGGCGGGGGGCCGACGTGGTCGTTCTCGAGGCGGGCGACGCGCCGGGGGGCAAGCTGCGGACCTCACCGGTCGGCGGCATCGAGCTCGACGAGGGGGCCGACGCCTTCCTGGCCCGGGTGCCCGAGGCGGTGGGGCTGTGCGAGGAGCTCGGACTGGGTGCCGAGCTGGTCTCGCCCGCCACCGGCACGGCCTACGTGTGGAGCGACGGGGCCCTGCGGCGGCTGCCGTCGGAGCAGCTGCTCGGCGTACCCACCGACATCGACGCCGTGGCGGCGTCGGGGATCCTGTCGACCGCGGGCGTCGAGCGGGCGCGCGCCGATCTGACCCTCCCCGACGACGCGCCGTCTGACGGCGACGAGGCCATCGGCGCTCTCGTCCGGCGCCGGCTCGGTAACGAGGTGCTCGACCGGCTCGTGGCACCGCTCCTCGGCGGGATCTGGGCCGGCGACTGCGACCGGCTGTCTCTCCGGGTCGCCGCCGCCAACCTGGCGGCAGCCCGGGATCGGGACGCCAGCCTGGTCCGGGGCGCCGCCGCCCTCCGCGCCGAGACGCTCGAGCAAGGCGCCGCCGACCGCCCCGTGTTCCTGGCGCCGAGCGGCGGCATGGCCCGGCGGGTCGACGCGCGGGCCGAGCGCCTCGGCGCGCGACTGCGGTGTGGCGCCCCGGTGACCGGCCTCGAGCCCGACGGTGCGGGCTGGCGGCTCGTGACCGACGCTGCCAGCGGTCCCGCGGCGCACCGGCGTCTCGCCGTCCTGGCCGACCGAGTGGTGTTGGCCACCCCCGCGTACGTGACCGCCCCGCTGCTCGCGAGCATTGCGCCGGAGGTAGCCGCCTTCCTCTCGGGCATCGACTACGCGTCCGTGGCCCTGACGGTGCTGGTCGTGCCGCGGGACGGGATCGACCACCCGCTCGACGGATCCGGGTTCCTGGTGCCGCAGTCGTCCGGGCGGTTGCTCACCGCCTGCTCGTGGATGACGTCGAAATGGGCACACCTCGGCGTCGACCCATCGACCGTCATCCTCCGAGCCTCGGCGGGCCGGGCCGGCGACGAGCGGTGCCTCGCCGCGACCGACGACGAACTGGTGGCGGCGCTGGTCGAAGACCTGAGGGACACCATGGGCCTGCACGCCGCGCCCACCGCGGTCCGGATCAACCGCTGGGAGCGCTCGTTCCCGCAGCCGCGTCCCGGGCACCTCGACGCCCTCGCCAGTGCCGAACGGGTGCTCGCCGAGCGGGCGCCCGGCCTCACCGCGACCGGTGCATGGGCGCTGGGGGTGGGCATCCCCGCTTGCATCCGCGCCGCCGGGCGAGCCGTCCGCGGGTAGCGGTCAGTCGTCGTTTCCGCCGGCATGCCGCACGGCGGCGGAGACGAGTTGCCCCCGTGTACCGAGGCCGAGCTTGCCGTAGACCCGGCCCAGGTGTGACTCCACCGTGCGCCGGGAGATGTACAGCCGCTGGCCGATCTCGGTGTTGGTCAGACCCTCGCCGACCAGCGAAACGACGGTTTGCTCGGAGGCCGTCAGGCTTGCCCACCCGTGGGTGGCACGCGCGGGGACGCGCCGGGGTCGCATCGCCAGCCCGCCGTCACGCAGATCGGCGCGCAGGCGGGCATGGAGCCGGTCGGCGCCGAGCGTGTCGTACGCCGCGAAGGCCTCCTTGGCCAGGCGGCGCGCCTCCCCTGCGTTTCCATGACGCGCGGCCAGGACCGCGGCATCGTGGTGCGCGCGAGCAGCCTCCGGGGTGCGGCGACACCCGATCAGTTGCTGGGCGGCGACCTCGACCGCCGCGTAGTCCCCGGCCCGCAGGCCGCCGGCCCAGCCCGCGACCGCAGCGGCGACAGGCGACGCAGTTCGCGTCGTCATCGCGTTGAGCTCGTCGATGACGCGGTCGGCGACTTGGTGCTGACCGGTGGTCAGCGCCAAGCGAACGGTGTCAGCACCGATGTTGAGCAGGAAGGCCGGCGCCCCGGCATCGATGATCCGCCTCGCGGTGAAGGCCAGCAGCGAGGCCGCCCGCTCGGCGTCGCCGTCCGCCTCGCCGACGATGGCATGCGCGTATGCCAGCCAGTCGCGACCGAGGACCCCCTCGGCCACGATGGCATTCGAGCGATCGAGCCACTCGTGCGCGGTCGCCTGCTGCCCGCGGGCGCAGGCGACCAGCGCCCCGATCGCATACGGCCAGAACACACCGAGCCTGAGGTCGGCCTCCTCGGCGGCAAGGAGGCCGGCGTCTGCTTCCGCGAGTGCGTCGTCCCAATCGCCGCGCCGGAAGAACACCACGGCCGTCGCCAGCTGCAACAACGGAAGGATCCAACGCGGCGCGACCACGCCGGCGCCACTGGTCCGCAGGACCGCGAGCGCGCCGTCACCATCACCGAGCAGGTCCAGGGCCAGGGTCGAGACGAGCGCGGGGACCCCGGGCGTGGCCCGAGCGGTCTGGTCGGCGTCGGCGGCCCGCACGGCCACGCCTGCGTTTTCGACCGCGGCTTCGAACCTGCCTTCGACAACGCCGAGCCAGGCACGCGTGGTCGCCGCCGAGGCCTGCCGAAAGGGCGACGCAGGGGTCGCCGACGCCTCCACCCAGTCGACGAGCCGCGCGGCCTCGGCGAACCGGGCGTTGTGGACCCACAACAGCGCCATCTCCGCCGCCGCATCGACCACATCGGCGTCGTCCCGGTCGAACTCCAGCTCCAACTGCTCGACGCCCATGCGGGCGTAGCGCTCGACCACCTCGTCGACGCGCCCGGCCAGGCTGAGGGCGATGCCCACCAAGCGGAGGAGCTCGACCGGCCGAGGGCCGGGCACGCTGTCGAGCCGTTCGTCCACCAGAGCCGGCACCTCGGTGGCGCGCCCGGCGGCGACGAGGGCCCAGCCGAGCTCCAACGCCAGCGCGGGCGAACGTGGGTCCGCGGGTGGCGTCCCCTCGAGGGCCCGCTCCAGCACATCCGCCGCCGCCCCGGGATTGCGTTCGACCATCGCGCGGCCGACGGTGACCAGGCGCTCGTGATCGGCGGGGTCGCTGGCGTCGCACCCGGCCAACAGGCACGCCGTGATCCTCTCCGGGTCGCCACCCCGCTGCGTCAGCACGTCGGCCGCCCGGTGGTGGAGGCTACGCACGATCGACGCCGGCGTCGCGTCGAGGACGGCCCGCCGCAGTAGGTCGTGCCGGAATGCCAGCGCAGCCCCGTTGTCCGCGAGGACCCCAGCCTCGGCCGCCGCCAGTGTGGTCGCCAGGACGCCGATGAGGGGTTGGTCGAGCATGGCCGCCAGCTCCTCGACGCTGAAGCCGCCTGGCAGGACGGCGGCGGCGCGCGGCAACAGCTCGGCGTCGGGGACTGCGAGCAGCGTGCGCCGGGCCAGGCGGGTGCCGAGGTCCTCGGGCATGTCGGCGCCCCGGTCGAGCCTGAGGGCGCCGTTGCGCACGGCGACGCGGCCCTCGTCCTCGAGGCCGGCCAGGAGCTCGACCGCCAGGAAGGGATTGCCGCCGGTACCGGCGAGCAACGAGGCGAGATCGTCGCCCGGCGCCGATCCGAACCGGGCCGTGACGAGGGCCGCCAGGTCGGTCGGTGCAAGCGCCGACGGCACGAGGCCCACCCCGTCCCGGGCGGCCACCTCCTCCAGGCGCCTTAGGCCGGCTGAGGTCGGATGTGGACGGCCAGCCGTGAGGAGCAGGATGCCCAGGTTTCCGGCCCGGATGGCGAGGGCCCGCAGCGCGTCCAGGCTCTCGTCGTCGGCCCAGTGGACGTCGTCGGCCACGAGCGCCAGTGGCCCGGCGGCCGCCAGTCCCTCGGCGGCCGCCACGACGGCACCGACGGGATCGGGATCCGGGTGGCGGTCGAGCTCCGGGAGCAGGGACCGGACCAGCGCCAGGCGCCGCCGGCGGTCGGTCTCGTCGACGGTGCAGCAACGCCGGGTCACGCCGCGGCGGTCGAGCTCGTGCATTCCGGCCGCCAGCAGGCTCGACTTGCCGATCCCGGCCTCGCCGGTGATGTGCACGACGCGCCCCGAGCCGGCCGCCACGGTCTGGACCGCATCGGCGAGGGCGGACAGCTCACCCGACCGCCCGAGGAGGACGGGCGCCACGCCCGGGGAGAGTAGTCGTCGCATGGCGGACGGCGTTGCCCCCGCGCTCGAGATCCGGCGTTGCCTCGGCGATGCCCCAGGCCGCTCCGGGGCGGCATCCCGGAGCGGTCGCCGTCAGGCGTCAGGGGGACTGAACCGTCACCACCGCGCTCTGCGCCGTCACGGGGACGGGCAGCCGAGGAGTGAGGGTGACCACCGCCACGATCTCGTCATCCGCGCCCGGATCTTCGTCGAGATCGGTCCACGGGATCGTGAAGTCCCCGACTGCAGGGTGCACGCGCTCGGTGGTCTTATCGCCATTGGAACTGATCCCGTTCGCGAGGATCGGCCCCGTCCACAGATCCTGTTGCCGGTTGGGGTCGTTCCCGACCAGCTTCACCACCTCGGTGTACGCGAGGTTGGTGACCTGATCGAGCTCGCTCCAGTTGATCTTGTACCGGATCGTGAAGTTGGCGTTGGCGACGTCCTGCCCGAGGGTCAGCTCGACGTCGGCGATTTTCGGTGGCTGCAGGATTGCCATGTCGCTGGTCCTTTCGATGACCGTGTGTCCGCGGTGCCCACCTCGGCGATGGCAGAACCCGCCTGGTTCTTTGCTGTCGGGTGCCGTGCACCTGGGGGAGCTTCCGGCCGGCCCGACCGTTCGAACGGTATGGCGGGACGTCCGGGGTGACTTCGGTAGCCCTACGCAATCGGATCGCACGGTGGTACAACGACGCCATGGCGCTGGACCACCGACGCTCCAGGCCGACCCCGATCCCCGACCCCGTGGCGGCGTCGGCCCGGCGACCGATCCGCGTCCTGCTGGCCGCCGTCGCGCTGCTGCTCGTCGGCGCCGGCGTCACCGGCGGCTGGGCGCTCACCGAGGACGACGAGACGCGCGCGTCGCCGTCCACGACTGCCGCCGTCGCCGACACACCCACGTCGACCGTTCCCGCATCCACGACCCTCCCGCCGACAACTTTGCCGGCCCCCGAGGCGGTGCCCGCCGACGAGTACGCGGCAACCGCGGACGTGGTCCACGGGACGCTGGCGCTGCCCACAATCGGGGTGGAGCAGAGCCTGCACGAGGGCATCACGCTCACCGCCATCGACCGTGGTCCCAGCCATTGGCCGGGGACGGCCATGCCGGGCGAGGCCGGCAATGTCGTGGTGGCCGGCCACCGGATCACGCACAGCCGGCCGTTCCACGACCTCGACCGGCTGCGGCCTGGCGACCCACTCGTGTTCACGCTCACCGACGGGAGCCGCTGGACCTACGAACTGACAGGCACCGAGATCGTGGCGCCCGATGCCATGCACATCGTCGAGCAGACGCCGGAGCCGACGGCGACGCTCTTCGCCTGCCACCCCAAGGGATCTGCGGCGCAAAGGATCGTTGCTCATTTCCGCCTGGTCGGGGGGTAGCGCGACCTACTCGGATCGCAGCAGTGGCCACAGCATCCGGGCCGCCACGGCGACGAGCAGCAACGCGAACAGCACGTTCGACGTCGTCTCCGACATGCGGATCGAGATCTTCGACGCCACGAACGCCGACACGACACCGGCCAGCCCCACCATCACGGCGACGGGCATGTCGGCGTTGCCGTGGTGGCGGTTGCGCCACGTGCCCATGATCGAGGTCGGGACGATCACCGCCAGCGAGGTGCCCTTGGCGACCGCCGGCGGGATCCCCCACAGCACGACCATGGCCGGCACCATGATGACGCCGCCTCCCACACCCAGCAGGCCGGCGAGGATCCCGCTGGTCACACCGAGGACCAACAATCCGATGACCGTGGGAGCGCCGAGGCCGCCGCGACCGCCGGCGTTCGAGTGGTCGATCAGCAGGCGCACGGCCGTCGCGACCAGGAGGCCGGCGAACGCGAACGCCAGGGCCCGCTGGGGCAATCGCTGCAGCGCGTGCGTGCCCACGACGGCTCCCCCTACCGCCGCGCCCGCCAGCAGCGCCGCCACCGGCCAGTCGACCTTGTCCTCGAGGGCATAGCCGAGCGTCGACGACACCGCGATGGGCAGCACGGCGGCCAGCGATGTGCCGTGGGCCAGCCGTTGGTCCATCGCCATGACGAGCACCAGCGCCGGCACGATGAGGATGCCGCCGCCGACGCCGAACAGCCCCGACAGGAACCCCGCCACGAGGCCGACGGCGGCGGCGCGGGCGAGCCGGGAACCCGCGGGGCGGGTGGCACGGGGCTCGGTCTCGATCGACACGGGGGGCAGCTCCAGTTCCCGAAATGTATCCGGGGCGCGCGATCATCGCCGTGCCATGCCCCTGTTCGTCCAGGCCGTCCTCCGGCGCGAGCGCCTTGCCGATCTCGCCGCCGTCGCCACCGGCGCCGTCACCGCCTTCGCGCTGCCGCCGTGGGGCTGGTGGCCACTGGCATTCGTCGGGCTGGTCGGGCTGGACCGGCTGATCGCCGACGTCGACCGGAGGACCCGGTTCCGGCGGGGCTTGCTGGTCGGGCTGGGGCTCTACGTTCCCTCGCTGGCCTGGATGATCGACCTCACCGCCCCTGGCTACGTCGTCGCCGTCGCCTTCTACGCCGCGTTGCTGGCAGTCGCGGCCGTCGTGGTGCCGGCGACGGCCCCCGGGCGGTGGCTGGCGCTGCCGGGTGCCATCGCCCTGACCGAGCTGATCCGCTGGTCGTGGCCGTTCGGAGGTGTGCCGCTGTCGAGCCTGGCCGTCGGGCAGGTGGCGGGGCCGCTGGCGCCGGCGCTGCGGATCGGCGGGGCGCTGCTGCTGGTCGAGGTGACCGTGATCGTGGGGGTGGCCCTGGCGGCGGCGCTGAACCGTCGCTGGGTCGCAGCCGGGGTGGGCGCAGCGGTGGCGCTCGGCATCGTCCTCGGCGGCATCGGCGGCCCCCGCGGCGAGCAGGTGGGGACCCGCCGGGTCGCGCTGGTGCAGGGCGGTGGGCCCCAGGGCACCCGGGCGTCCGACACCGACGAACGGGTGGTGTTCGAGCGTCACCTGACGGCCAGCGCGGACGTCCAGACCCCGGTCGACCTGGTTGTCTGGCCCGAGGACGTGGTCGACGTCAACGACCCGGTGGCCGAGACACGCGAGGGCCGCGAGCTGCGCGACCTCGCTCGGCGGCTCGATGCCCCGCTGGTCGTGGGCGTGGTCGAGGACGCGGGTCCCGATCACTTCCGCAACGCCGCCGTTGCCTACGACGCCGACGGCGCGATCATCGACCGATACGACAAGGTGCACCGGGTCCCCTTCGGTGAGTACGTGCCCCTGCGATCGCTGGTCGAACGGTTCGCGGGCGACGACCTGACGAGCCGTGACGCCGTGGTCGGCGACCATCCCGCAGAGCTCGACACGCCGGCCGGACGGCTTTCGGTCGCCATCTCCTGGGAGATCTTCTTCGGCGACCGGGTGCGGGAGGGCGTCGACGACGGCGCCGAGTTCGTGATCAACCCCACCAACGGCTCGTCGTTCACCGGCACGCTGGTACAGACGCAGCAGGTCGCCACCTCGCGCATGCGCGCCATCGAGAACGACCGCTGGGTCCTCCAGGTGGCGCCGACCGGCTTCTCCGCGATCGTGGGACCCGACGGCACCGTCCACGAGCGCAGCTCGGTATCCGAGTCGACGGTGCTCCAGCGGACCGTGGGGACGCGGGAGGGGACGACCCTCTACACCCGTGTCGGGCTGCTGCCCGCATGGATCGTCGCCGTTGCAGGCCTGGCGCTCGGCTGGGGTGCGGCGTGGCGGCAGCGACGGTGGCAATCCCGGGCCGTCGGCCCGTTCGTTGTGGACGAGCCGACCGTCACGACCGGCCCCACCGACGCCGCCACCCTGCCGGCGGTTGCTCCGGCCGCCACCCCGTGGCGGCGTCGGCCTCCGGCCGACACTGTCACACGTCAATGATCAGGGTCACCGGCCCGTCGTTGACCAGCGCCAGCTGCATGTCGGCACCGAAGCGACCGGTGGCGACGCTGGCGCCCAGGGCCCGAAGCTCGCCGACGACAGCCTCGATGAGCGGCTCGGCCTGCTCGGGCCGGGCGGCGGCGACCCACGAAGGCCTGCGGCCCCGTGAGGTGTCGCCATAGAGCGTGAACTGGCTGACCACGAGAATCTCTCCGCCGGCCTCACTGGCCGAGCGGTTCATCACGCCGGCGTCGTCGGCGAGGATGCGCAGATGCCACAGCCTGTCGGCCATGCGGCGCGCCCGCTCCGCGTCGTCGTCATGGGTGACGGCCAGCAGCACGCACAGACCGGGCCCGATGGCGCCGACCCGTGATCCGTCCACGGTGACGTCGGCCCTGGTCACCCGCTGTACGACGGCACGCACGGCACAGCCCTAGCAGATCCCTCGTCGAACCCTGCGGATTGGCTCTCGCGGCCGCGTCGCACTTGTTACGGTTTGGTGTCGAGGCAGGCTGGGGGAAGCAATGACATACAGCTTGGGGGTCGATCTCGGCACGACCACGAGCGCGGCCGCGCTGAGGCGCGGTTCCCGTCTCGAGGTCTGCGCCCTAGGAGACCTCACCGCGACGATGCCGTCGGTGGCGTTGGAGCGTGCCGATGGCTCGCTGCTCGTCGGTGAGGCCGCAGCCGATCGCGCCCTGTACGACACCACGCTCGTGGCGCGCCACATCACCGCCCACCTCGACGACGACGAGCCCATCGTCCTGGATGGGCGGCCGCACGATCCGGCGCGGCTGACCCAGGCACTCCTCGAGGCCGTCATCGACCGTGTGCGCCGCCTCCACGGCGATCGGCCGCACGCCGTGGTCCTCACCTACCCGCTGTTTCCCCCCGGCGGGTCCCCCTCATTGCTCGACCGCGTGGGCGAAGCCACGGTGGGCGGCGCGCTGCTGATCCCGCACCCCGTGGCGGCGGTGGCCAAGCTCGCGCACGATGTCGACATCGCGGTCGGGACGACCGTGGCTGTCCTCGACCTGGGTGGCGGCACCTTCGAGGCGACGATCGTGCGCCGGACGGGCGACGGCTTCGACGTCGTCGGGCCACCGGGGGGGCTCGCCGATCTCGGCGGCGTGGAGTTCGACGATGCCGTCTTCGCGCGCGTCGACGCGGAGCTCGGCCACGCGCTGCAGACGGTGCCCAGCGACGATGTCGAGGGCATGGCCGCGCTCCGACGCCTGCGGGTCGCCTGCCGGGCGGCGAAGGAGTGGCTGTCGACCAGCCCCGACACGACCGTCGAGGTGGCCCTCCCCCACCTGTCGACCTGGGTGCCGATCCGCCGCGTCGACCTGGAGAGCGATATCCGCCCGTCCCTGATGGCCGCGGTCGACGTGGTCGCCCAGACGATTGCCGCATCCGAGCTCGCCCCGGCGGACGTACACGTCGCACTGCTGGTGGGTGGCTCGTCGCACATCCCGCTGTTCGGCGAGTTGGTCGCCAGTCGCCTGGGGCTGCCGCTAGTGGCCGATCCGTTCCCCGAGCTCACAGTGGCACTCGGCGCAGCGTTGTTCGGCTCGGACGGTCCAACACCACCGCCTCCGCCGGTCGTGGCCGGCGTCCGCGACGACGTCAGGGGCGAATCCGGCGACGACGTCGGCGCCCTGGCGGCGTGGTTTGCCGACCCCGCGGGGGGCCCGACGCACGTGCCCGCGCCGGGGCTGGGCCCCGGCGCGGCGGTGCCGTGGGACGACCTTCCCGAGGGGCCACCGGTGGACAACGTGTCGGCCGACGCCGACGCTTGGGACGCCCCCGAGTGGGACGCCCCCGAGTGGGAGGGCGGCGAGGACGATGCCTGGGACCCCGAATGGGACGCCGGCGGGGGCGACGACCCGGAGGGTGCCGCCGAGTGGGAGGGCGGCGAGTGGGCCGAGTCGGTCGGGCACTGGGCCGATGCTCCCGAAACCACCGCCTCCACCGCCTCCGCGGCGCCCGGCCGACGCGCCGGCCCGACAACCGGCGAGACCGACCTGTGGGGCCCGCCGTCTCGCCGCCGTCGCGAGCGACGGTCCGACGGCGACGAGGACGAGGGCGGGTCGCTTCCGCAGTCGGGCAAGGACCAGGCAGAGGGCACGAACCCCCGCCTGATCGCGGCGATCATCGGCGGGGCGTTGGCGGTCGTCGGCATCGCCGGCGTGGCGCTGGCCACCGGGATGGGGGGCGCCGACGACCCCCAGCTCACCCTGGCCGACCCCGCCCGCTCGGCCATCACCACCACGACCTCGATGACGACCACCGAACCGCCCGCCGCGACCACGCCCACGACCGCGCCGCCCACCACGACCACCACCGAGCCCGAGCCGGAGGAAGCGTGGGAGCCGCCGCCCCCACCGCCCTCGACCGAGCCACCCACCACGGCTTCGACGACGGCCACCACCGCGAGGCCCACCACGACGGCCGCGCCGCCCACCACGACGACCGCGCCCCCGACCACGACGACGTGCCCGCCGGGACCACCAGGGCCACCGGGACCGCCCACGACAACGACGACGCTGGGTGCCTGTGGCTAGATGGCGCCCGGTCCCGGCCTCTTCACCGATACCCCCGGGAGGTAGGCATCCACGCCGAGACGGGGGTACGCTTACCCGCCGGTAACCACGACGCCTCCTCCAGCTGGGCGGTCCGCGGTCGTGGTGGACGACCGCGCTGAGTGCCGGCGGTCTTGACCGCACGGTCAGTTGGACGGAAAGGTTGCACGAATGCATGCCGAGCAACGTCGGTTGCGTATCGCTCTGCTCGCCTACCGGGGCAAGCCCCACGTCGGCGGTCAAGGCGTCTACGTGCGCCACCTCTCGAAGGCACTGGTCGACCTGGGCCACCACGTCGAGGTCCTGGGCGGCCAGCCCTATCCCATGATCGATCCGAGGGTACGGCTGGTCGAACTGCCCAGCCTCGACATCTACAACGACTACTTCCCGATGCGGATGCCGGGCCTGTGGGAGCTCAAGCGCTGGACGGACTTCGTCGAGGTGGCGGCGTTCTCGGCCGGCCAGTTCCCCGAGCCATTGGCCTTCAGCCTGCGCGCCTGGCAGCACCTGCACGGGCGCCGCGGCGAGTTCGATCTGGTGCACGACAACCAGTGCCTCGGATACGGCCTGCTGGCGATGCAGCGCGATGGGTTCCCGGTGCTGGGCACGATCCACCACCCCATCACCGTCGACCGCCGGCTGGAGATGGAGCATGCCCGGACCTGGTACAAGCGGCTGACGCTGCGGCGTTGGTACTCGTTCACCGCCATGCAGACCCGGGTGGCCAAGCGGCTGCCGCGGGTCATCACGGTGTCGGAGAACTCGTTCAACGACATCGCCGCCGACCACGGGGTCGACCCCGCCCGCATGGCGATCGTGCCGGTTGGCGTCGACGTCGACCTGTTCCGGCCGTTGCCCGGCGTCGAGCCGGTACCCGGGCGACTCATCACCACCGCGAGCGCCGACGTCACGATGAAGGGCCTGAGCTACCTGCTCGAGGCGCTGGCCAAGCTCCGCACGGAGCGCGACGACGCCCACCTGGTGGTCATCGGCCGCCGCAAGCCCGGTGGCCGGTCTGACGAGGTGATTCGCCACCTCGGCCTCGACGACCACGTCGAGTTCGTGACCGGCGTGCCGGACGAGCGCATCATCGAGCTCTACGGCGAGGCGCAGCTCGCGGTCGTGCCGTCGCTGTACGAGGGATTCTCGCTGCCCGCCATCGAGGCCATGTCGTGCGGCACCCCGGTGGTCGCCACCTCGGGGGGTGCGCTGCCGGAGGTCGTCGGCCGCGACGGCGAGACCGCCCTCGTGGTGCCGCCGGGCGACAGCGAGGCGCTGGCCGCCAAGCTCCGCTGGGCGCTCGGCGAGCCTGGCCTGCGGGCGACCGTCGGCGCCGCCGGGCGGCAACGTGTAGTCGATCAGTGGTCATGGCGACACACCGCGGAGCGAACGGTCGACCAGTACCGCATCCTTCTCGACGAGCACGCCCGCTCCGCCAGGACGCCGGCGACCGATCGGCGGACCGTCTGATGCTCACCGTCGACTACGACCGTCTCGGGCTCGCGCCCGGGGACCGCCTCCTCGACCTGGGCTGTGGCGCCGGCCGGCATGCGTTCGAGGCGCTGCGCCACGGTGCCCGCGTCGTCGCCTTCGACTCCGACGAGGCCGAGCTCAAGGACGTGTCCGCCATGGCGGCGGCGATGAACCAGGCCGGGGACATCCCGGCGCCCGGCGGCAGCGCCACCACCCGCGGCGACGCCACCCGGCTGCCGTTCCCCGACGGGTCATTCGACCGGATCATCGCCGCCGAGGTCCTCGAGCACATCCCCGACGACGAGGCCGCCATCCGGGAGCTGGCTCGGGTGCTCCGCCCCGGCGGCACCATGGCCGTCACCGTGCCGGCATGGCTGGCCGAGCGGATCTGCTGGGCGCTCTCGGACGAGTACCACGCCCCGTTCGTCGAGGGCGGCCACGTGCGGATCTACAAAGTGTCCGACCTGCGTGCCAAGTTGCGTGGCGCAGGACTCGAGCCCCGCGACACCCACCATGCCCATGGCATCCACGCCCCCTACTGGTGGCTGCGTTGCGCCGTCGGGCCCACCAACGACGAGCACCGGCTCGTCCGTGCCTACCACCAGGTGCTCCTGTGGGACATCGGCGGCACCCAACCGTGGCAGCGGTTCACCCGGCTGGCCGACCGGGCGCTGACGCCGGTGATCGGCAAGAGCATCGTCATCTACGCCCGCAAGCCGGCCGCCACTGCGCCACCGGGGGAGGCGGCCGCATGACCCTGGCCGACGTACCCGGCATCGTCACGGCCCGCGAGTTGCGCCAGACGGTCGACGCCATCGCGGAGTGGCAGCTGCCCTCGGGGATGATCCCCTGGTTCCCCGGCGGACACGCCGACCCCTGGAACCACGTCGAGGCCGCCATGGCGCTCACGCTGGGCGGCCGGCACGCCGAGGCCGAGCGGGCCTACGGGTGGCTGGTCGACATGCAGCGGCCCGACGGCGCCTGGCACCAGTACTACCTGGCCGACCGGGTCGAGCAGGAGAAGCTGGACGCCAACGTCTGCGCGTACGTGGCTACCGGGGTGTGGCACCGCTGGCTGTGCACAGGCGACCGCGGGTTCGCCGAGACCATGTGGCCGGTGGTCGAGCGGGCGATCGACTTCGTGCTCGACCTGCAGACCCCGCGAGGCGAGATCCTGTGGGCCCGCCACGCCGACGGCACGCCCTGGTCGTTCGCACTGCTCACCGGTTCGTCATCGATGTGCCACAGCCTGCGCTGCGCCATCGCGTTGGCCGAGCTGCTCGGCCACGAGCGCCCGGACTGGGAGCTGTCCGCGGCCCGCCTGACCTATGTCATCCGGCACATGCCCGACGCGTTCTCACCCAAGCACCGGTGGGCCATGGACTGGTACTACCCGGTGCTCAGCGGGGTGATCACCGGCGACGACGGACGGCAGCGGCTGGCCGAGCGCCACGCCGCTTTCGTCATGGACGGCTGCGGCGTGCGCTGCGTGTCGGACCGACCCTGGATAACGGTGGCCGAGACGTGCGAGTACGCCTTGGCGAACGTCGCCGTCGGCAACCACCGGCCAGCGGCGGAGCTGTTCCGCTGGGCTCAGCGGTACCGCACCGACGACGGCCGCTACTGGACCGGCACGGTGTTCCCCGACGAGGCCAGGTTCCCGGTGGGTGAGCGGTCGACCTACACCGCGTCGGCGGTGGTGCTGGCCGCCGACGCCTTCGCCGGGGCCTCGCCTGCGAGTGGCCTCTTCACCCGGCACGACGAGGTGCTGCCGGCGCTGTTCGAGGCGGATGCCGACGCCGAGGACGCCAGGGCGATCGACCGCGACTAGAGCGCCTGACGCACCCCCGCGACCCCGGAGTTGCGAGGCCATGGGTTCCGTCGCGGCGCGGGCGAGGCAATGGGTTCCGGAACTGGAGCTCATGACCTCGGGCTCCGACCACCGGAACCCATGACCTCGGGTCACCCCACCCGCTGGAGCACCCGCAGCGAACCCACTGCCCGGCGTTCGGCGAACCGGCCGCTGGCGAGGGCCGGCAGGTAGATCTGCTCGTACGGGGGCCGCCCACCGTCGGCCGGGTCCGGGAACACGTCGTGGATGACCAGGCTGCCGCCCGGGGCGACATGTGGTGTCCAGCGCGCGTAGTCGAGGCGGGCCGGTTCTTCGCCGTGCCCCCCGTCGATGAACAGCAACGCCAGCGGTGTGCGCCAGTGGGCCGCCACCGCCGGAGAATCGCCCACCACCGCCACCACGGTGCCCTCGAGGCCGGCATCGTGGACCGTGCGGCGGAACACCGGCAGGGTGTCCATCTTGCCGAGCTCCGGATCGACCAGGTCGGGCTCGTGCCACTCCCAGCCGGCCTGGTTTTCCTCGGACCCGCGGTGGTGGTCGACGGAGAACAGCACCCGCGCCCGCTCCCGGGCCGCGGCGCCGAGGTAGACCGCGGACTTGCCGCAATAGCTGCCCACCTCCAGCAGCGGTCCGTCGACGGCCACGGCCATCGCCGCGTCGTACAGCGCCTCGCCCTCGTCGACGGGCATGAAGCCCCGGGCCGCCTCGGCCTTGGCCCGCAACTCGGGATCCATGATCACGGGGAGGACCGTAGCCCGCGCCGCCACGCCGCTAGCCTGCCGCACCTGTGTCGACGGAGCAGGACCAGCTCCCCGGCGAATCGCAGCCGGGCCACCTGCCTGCGGGTCGTGGCCACGGCCACTCCCCCGATGCGCGCACGATGGGGCTGGCCGTCGGCGCACTGGGTGTGGTCTTCGGCGACATCGGCACCAACCCGCTGTTCGCCATGCGTGAGGCGTTCCAGGGACACGGCCACCAGCTGGCGGTCATCGAGGACAACGTGCTCGGCCTGTTGTCCCTCATGTTCTGGGCGCTCGTGCTCGTGATCTGCGTCAAGTACCTCGCCTTCGTCATGCGGGCCGACAACCGGGGCGAGGGCGGCATCCTGGCCCTGACCGCGCTCGTCACGCCCAAGGAGCCACCGGTGCGGGGCACCCGCTGGGTGCTGGTGCTCCTCGGCCTCTTCGGGGCGGCGCTGCTCTATGGCGACGGGGTCATCACGCCCGCCATCTCGGTGCTGGCCGCCGTCGAGGGCACCACGATCGCCGCCCCCGACTTCGACGCCTTCGTGGTGCCGGCGGCGGTGGTCATCCTCGTCTGTCTGTTCATGGTGCAGCACCGCGGCACGGGGGCGATCGGCCGGGTGTTCGGGCCGGTCATGGTGGTGTGGTTCACCACGATCGGCGTGCTGGGCGCGGTGAACGTGGCCGAGAACCCGAGTGTCTTCAAGGCGATCGACCCCGGCTACGCGGTCTCGTTCTTCGCCGACAACGGCTTTCGAGGCTTCCTCGTGCTGGGCGCCGTCATCCTGGTCGTCGTCGGGGGCGAGGCTCTGTACGCCGACATGGGACACTTCGGGCGCCGCCCGATCATGCTCGGTTGGTACGGGCTCGTCATGCCCAGCCTGGTCCTCGTCTATTTCGGGCAGGGCGCGCTCCTGATCGACGATGCCAACGCCATCGACAACCCCTTCTACCGGTTGGCCCCCAGCTGGGCGCTCTACCCCGTGGTCGGGCTGGCGACGGTGGCCACGGTCATCGCCTCCCAGGCGTTGATCTCCGGCGCCTACTCGCTCACCCGGCAGGCAGTGCAGCTCGGCTACAGCCCCCGGATGCGGATCAGCCACACGTCGGCCACACAGATAGGCCAGATCTACATCGGGGCCGTCAACTGGATACTGATGGCCGCGTGCGTCGGGCTAGTCATCGGGTTCCGGGAATCGACCAACCTGGCGGCGGCCTATGGCTTCGCGGTGACCGCCACGATGGTGCTGACCACGATCGTGTTCTACTTCGTGGCCCGGGAGCGGTTCCGCTGGAGCCCGTGGCGAGCCGTGATGCTCTGCCTGTTGTTCCTGTCGTTCGACCTGGCATTCTTCGGCGCCACGCTGTTCAAGATCCCCCAGGGCGGGTGGTTCCCGTTGGTGGCGGCCATCGGCGTCTTCACGCTCCTGAGCACGTGGCGGACCGGCCGGCGCCTCGTGCACGAGCGGCTGTTGCGCGGCGGCATTCCGCTCACCGAGTTCGTGAAGGACGTCGCCGCGGACCGTCCGGTCCGGACGAGGGGGGCCGGCGCCTACCTGGTGTCGACCCCCGGTCTCACGCCCCCCGCACTGTTCGCCAACCTCGAGTACAACGACGCGGTCCACGAGACCGTCCTCGTGATCTCCGTGGTGACCGTGGATGTGCCGCGCATCGACCCCGAGGAACGCACGGAGATGGTCGACCTCGGCGCCGGGTTCCACCGGGTGGTCCTGCGCTATGGCTTCATGGAGGACGTCGACGTGCCCGGGGCGTTGGCTCTCGAGGCAGCGTCAAGGCTCGGCGTCGACCTCGGCGGCCTCCCGTACTTCCTCGGCCGAGAGTCCCTGCGGGTCACCGCCCGGCCCGGGATGGCCCGCTGGCGTGAGCACCTGTTCGCTCTGATGGCGCGCAACGCCACGAGTGCGGCCACCTACTTCGGCCTGCCTCCGGAACAGACCGTCGAGCTGGGCCTCGCCGTCGAGCTATGAGGGCGGCACGAGCGCGTTGGCCCGGGCCATCGACGCGAACCAGGCGGCGCTGGGCTTCGGCTCCCGGGCAAACGTCCGGCGGTCCACCGCCACCAGGCCGAACCGGGGCCGGTACCCGAGCGCCCACTCGAAGTTGTCGAGCAGCGACCAGTAGATGTAGCCCCGCACGTCGAGCCCGTCGGCCAGGCAGCGCAGCACGCCCTCCAGGGCCGCCGCCACGAAGGCGATGCGCTGTTGGTCGTCGGTGGTGCCGATCCCGTTCTCCGTCACCAGGAGCGGCACCCGGCCGCCGGTGACCGACCACGCCCGCCGCAGGCATGCTTCCAACGCCTGCGGCCAGTACTCGTAGCCCATGTCGAGCACGGCGACGCCGTCCTCGGGCGGCAGCATCCCCTCCGGCCCGAGGCGCATGCGCGTGTAGACCTGCACGCCGAGGAAGTCGTCGCCCTCGGTCGCCTCCAGGAACACGTCCTCCATGTCTCGGAGCACGCGCTCCCGCCGGGACTCACCGCCTTCCACGGCCTGGTACTCGGTCATCGACAGGGTCAGGCCCACCGGCACCCCCGGGGCGGCCGACCGGACGGCATCGACGGCCTTGCGGTGCGCGTCGACGAAGACGTCGTTGACCCGCAGCCGCAGGTCGTGGTCGGACTTGCCCGGCGGGAACATGCCCAACCGCCAGCCCATGGTGGCCACGATGTTCGGCTCGTTGATCGTGCACACCCGCCGGACGACGTCGCCCAGCTCGGCGGCGAGGCGCCCGCAGAAGGCGGCGAACCGGTCGGCGCTGGCCGGGTCCTCCCAGCCTCCGCGGGCGGCCAGCCACCGGGGTGTCGTGAAGTGGTGGAAGGTCACGGTCGGCTCGACCCCCCGCGCCAGCAGCGCCTCGCACTGGTCCCGGTAGTGGGCCACCGTGGCGGCGGACCACTCGCCGTCCTCGGGCTCGACGCGACTCCACTCCACCGAGAAGCGGTGGGTGCCCAACCCCAGGTCGGCCACCAGGGCGACGTCGTCCTCCCAGCGGTTCCAGGAGTCGCAGGCATCGCCCGACGGCTCGGCGCACCCACTGGCGGGGTCGTGCTCCCAGGCCCACCAGTCGTTGTTCCAGTTGCCGCCCTCGATCTGGTGCGCGGCGGTGGCGGTGCCCCACACGAAGCCATCCGGAAACGATGCTCGGCTCACGGCGGGGAACCCTAGGGCGCCCGAGCACGGCCGGTACCTTTCCGGGCGTGCCCCAGGACGCCGTCGACGACTTGGTGCGACTGCTCGACCTCGAGGCCATCGAGGTCAACATCTTCCGCGGTGTCTCGCCCGAGGAGGACCGCCAGCGCATCTTCGGTGGCCAGGTGGCGGGGCAGGCCCTGGTGGCGGCGGCGCGGACCGTCGACGCCGAGCGGCACGTGCACTCGCTGCACGCCTACTTCCTGCGGGCCGGCGACCCCAAGGTGCCGATCCTCTACGAGGTCGACCGCATCCGTGACGGCCGCTCGTTCACCACCCGGCGGGTGGTGGCGATCCAGCACGGCAAGGCGATCTTCAACATGGCCGCCAGCTTCCAGGTGAACGAGGCGGGGTTCGAGCACGCCTTCGACATGCCCGACGTCAGGCCCCCCGAGGACCTGCCCGACATGCGGGAGCGGGCAAAGGCCTACGGCGACGAGATCGGCGCCTGGATCGACCGCCCCCGGCCGATCGACATCCGCCACGTCGACTGGCTACCGCCGGACCGCAAGGCCCCGTTGCCGCCCCGCCAGAACGTGTGGCTGCGAGCCGACGGGCGCCTGCCCGACGATCCGCTGATCCACACCATCGTGCTCACCTACGCGTCGGACATGACGTTGCTGGACACGTCGATGCTGCCCCACGGCGGCAGCTGGTTCGACCCCCGCCTGTTCATGGCGAGCCTCGACCACGCCATGTGGTTCCATCGGCGCTTCCGGGCCGACGACTGGTTGCTGTACGCACAAGACAGCCCTGCCGCCGCGAACGGCCGGGGGCTGTCGCGCGGCCTGGTGTTCACCCGGCACGGCACGCTGGTCGCGACGGTCATGCAGGAGGGCCTGATCCGTATCGCGCGCTGACGGCGCGTACGGTGCCCGCCCATGATGCGCATGCTCGGGGTGGTGCTGACGGCCGGCCTTGTGGGACTCGGGTTGGCGGGGTGCGGCGACGACGATGACGGAGACGCGTCGGGTGTGACGACCACGACGGACGCACCGGGCAGCGAGGCCGAACCGCCCACGAGCGGTCCGACGACCGCCGAGGCCCCGCTCGACGGGATGGAGATCGCGGCCACGCTCGTGGCCCAGGTGGACTCCCCGACCGCTCTCGTGGTCCGCCCCGGCTCGCCGACGATGTACGTCGCCGAACGCGCCGGGCGGGTCCGGCCCGTCACGGTCACGGGCGCCGGGCGAGACCGGAGCTACGAGGTCGGCGAGCCGGTGCTCGACATCAGCGCCAACGTGGTTGCCGACGGGGAGCGGGGACTGCTCGACATCGAGTTCTCCGGCGACGGCGGCATCCTCTACGTCCACTACAGCCTCGCGCCGATCGGGGATGCCCGCGTCGCTGCGTACACGATGGCCGGCGACGACGTCGATGCCGGGTCGTACCGCGAGCTGCTGGCGGTCGAGGACCCGTACCCCAACCACAACGGCGGCGAGATGGAGTTCGGGCCCGACGGCTACCTGTACATCGGATTCGGCGACGGCGGCGGCGGCGGTGATCCCGAGGGCAACGGGCAGGACACCCAGGCCCTGTTGGGCAAGATCCTGCGGATCGACCCCGCTAGCCCGTCGAGCGGCGAGGCCTACGGGATCCCGTCCGACAACCCGTTCGCGGACGGCGAGGGAGGGCGGCCCGAAGTGTGGCTCTACGGCGTCCGCAACCCGTGGCGCTTCAGCTTCGATCGCGCCACCGGCGACCTGTGGATCGGCGACGTCGGCCAGAACGAGTGGGAGGAGATCGACCAGCTTCCGGCCGCGGCCGGGCGCGGGCGGGGTGCGAACCTGGGCTGGAACGAGATGGAGGCAACCCACCCCTTCGAGGGCGGCAGCAACCCGGACGGCGGGGTGCTCCCGGTGTTCGAGTACTCCCACGACCAGGGCTGCTCGGTGACCGGTGGCGTCGTCTACCGCGGCTCGGCGATCCCGGGTCTCGGGGGGGCGTACCTGTTCGGCGACTACTGCCAGGGCGACGTGCGGGCACTGCGGGTGCGCGACGGCCAGGTGACCGAGGAGCGCAGCTTCGACGCCCACATCGACTCGCTGGTGTCGTTCACCGAGGACGCCGATGGCGAGGTCTACGCGTTGTCGCTGCAAGGGGGGATCTATCGACTCGACCCCGCGGGCTGAACGGGTGGTACCAGTGCGAACGTGACGGCGAGCCAGCCGTCGGCGGTGTCTTCAGCGACGGGGACCAGGCCCAACCGCGTGACGGAGGCGATCACCGGCGGTCGCTGGTCGACCAGGATGCCGCTCGTCACCAGTGAGCCGTCGGCCGCCAGGGCCGCCCGGAGCGCGGGGGCCACGGCGAGGAGGTCCGGCAGCAACAGGTTGGCTGCCACCAGGTCGAACGGCGTGCCGGCCCCTACCACCCCGTCGAGCGGGCGCTCGCTGACCGTGAACCGGTCGCCAACCCCGTTGCGGGCCGCGTTGGCCCGGGACGCGGCGACGGCCGCCGGGTCGTGGTCGACCCCGACCGCCTCGGCGGCGCCCAGAGCCAACGCGGCGATGGCGAGCACACCACTGCCGCATCCGGCGTCGAGCACGCGCTCGCCGCCGCGGACGAGACGCTCGAGCGCCGCCAGCGCCAGCCTGGTCGACGCATGGGCTCCGCTCCCGAATGCCCGCTCGGGGTCGATCACCACGTCGACCGCCGACCCGCGCGACCCTGCCGGCACCCACGGCGGTCGCACCAGCAACCGGTCGCCGACCGTCAGGGCGCGGGCGAAGGGGCGCCAGGCATCCAGCGCGCCGTCGATGTCGACCGCCACCGCCTCCGCGGGCCACCGGTCGTCGACCGCCTCCAGCAGCGGCGCGACCTCGGCACCGGGGGCGACGCCCGCCACCAGCACGACCCCCGTGGGTGTCTCGCGCTCCTCGATGGCGGTGGCCCCCGCATGCCACAGGGCGTCGGCGGCGACGTCGGCGTCGACGCCTGCGGCCACTGCCACCCTGACCACGGCCGTCGACGCGTCCGGGCGCGCACCGCGAACCGGCGCCGATCGGTCGCGGTCCTCGCGAACGTTCAACGCCGGACGTCTCAGGCCGTCGGGGCCGGGCGCGCCAGGGTGAGCAGGTAGTCGCCGTCCGGATCGGTCCAGATCCCCGTCACCTCGAGTCCCGCAGCGGCCAGCTCCGAGCGCACGCGCTCGGGCGTGAACTTGGCGCTGATCTCCGTTCGCATCTCCTCGCCGGCTGCGAACTCGACGGTCATGCCGATCGCCGCCAGCCGCACCGACATGGCCTCGGTGGCGCGCAGCCGCATCTCGATCCACTGCTCGTCGGGATCCCAGGCGGCCACGTGCGCGAACCGCTCGGGGGCGAAGTCGGCGTCCAGCTCGCGGTTGAGCACGTGCAGCAGGTTGCGGTTGAACTCCGCGGTGACCCCGCGGGCGTCGTCGTAGGCGGCGACGAGACGGCCGGTGTCCTTGACCAGGTCGGTGGCGAGCAGGAACCGGTCCGACGCATCGAGGACGGCCCGCAGCTCGGTCAGGAAATCGCGTCGTTGGGCGGGCGCGAAGTTGCCGATCGTGCTGCCCAGGAACGCGACGAGCCGCGGCTCGCCCAGCTCGGGAATGCCGTCGAGGTGCTCGTGGAAGTCGCCGACGACCGCATGGACGCCGATGCCCACGTCGGTGGCAATGGCCTCGGCCGCGCCGCGCAGCGTGGCCTCCGCTACGTCGAACGGGACGTAGCCGTCGAGACCGGCGCTGGCGGACGCCATGGCGCCGAGCAGCAGCCGCGTCTTCTCCGACGTCCCCGAACCGAGCTCGACCAGGACGCGTGCCTTGGCCGCCTCGGCGATCTCGCCGGCGGCTCGGCGCAGCAGCGTCGCCTCGGTGCGGAACGGGTAGTACTCGGGGAGACGGGTGATGTCCTCGTACAGCGCCGACCCCCGGTCGTCGTAGAACCACACGGGCGGCATCGACTTGGGCGTGGCCCCGAGGCCGACCCGGGCGTCGCGGAGCAGGGCGGCATGGAGGTCCCCGGGCAGCAGCTGCACGTCGACGGTCACACGCCCCGGCGCGAGGACCGTGCCCAGCCGCTGAGCGCTCATTGTCTCCCGCTCTTGCTGCTTCGCAGCGGGCCGCTCGGGCTCCGACGCGACGCTTGCCCGCTCCCACGGCCGCTCGGGCCGGGCTCGCTCTCTCGCCCTACGGGACGCTCGCTCATCGGTCCACCGCCAGGCGCAGGCCGCAGAACGGCCAGCGGGCCGCCGGGGGGAAGAAGTTGCGATAGCTGGAGCGGCTGTGGCCGGCCGGGGTCACGCAGGCGCCTCCGCGGAGGACCTGCTGGTTGACCATGAACTTGCCGTTGTACTCGCCGACTGCGCCTGCCGCGGGCTGGAACCCGGGGTAGGGGCCGTAGGGGCTGGCGGTCCACTGCCACACCGCGCCGAACCACTGCTCGTCGCCCGGGGCAGGCGGCGCCGGATGGAGACCCGGCCCGGCGAGCCCGACGTCGTCGAGCCCCACCGCCGACGGAACCTCACCCGCGGCCGCGGCAGGCGGGTGGGACCTGCTCACGGCGGCCACCTCCCATTCGGCCTCGGTCGGGAGCCGACATCCGGCCCACCGGGCGAACGCGTCGGCCTCGTACCAGCTCACGTGGCACACCGGTTCGTCGGGGTCGAGCGGCCGGGGACCGGCGAGGGTCTGGACCAACCAGCCGTCATCGGTGCGGATCCAGTACTCGGGCGCCTCCCAATCCTGGGACTGGACCGTGGCCCAACCGTCGGACATCCACAGCGCCGGCTCCCGGTAGCCGCCCTCGGTGATGAACGCCAGCCAATCGCCGGCGGTCACCAGGCTCGATCGGATGGCGAAGGGGCTCAGCAGGACGTCGTGGCGTGGCGTCTCGTTGTCGAAGCAGAAGCCGTCACTGGCATGGCCGACCGACACCACGCCTCCGGCGTGCTCGATCCACGAGGGGCCGCCGTTGGGCCCCGTTTCGACTCCGGGTGCGCGTTCGAACTCGCGATAGGCCGGGCGTAGCGGGTTGACGGCCAGCACGTGCTTGATGTCCATCAGCAGCAGTTCCTGGTGCTGCTGCTCGTGGTGGAGGCCGAGCTCGACGAGCTCGGGCACCCGGGCCGCCGTGTCGCTGCCGCCGGTGACCAGAAGCGGGTCCATGGCCTCGTCGACCTTCGCCCGGTAGCGGCCGATCTCGGCGACGCCCGGCCGTGACAGCAGGCCTCGCTGCGGGCGGGCATGCCTGGGGCCCACGGTCTCGTAGTAGGAGTTGAACAGGAAGGCGTAGGCGGGATCGAACTCCGTGTAGCTCCGCTGGTACGGCCCCAGCACGAAGGTCTCGAAGAACCACGTCGTGTGCGCCCGATGCCACTTCGTGGGGCTCACGTCGGGCATGGTCTGCACCGTCTGGTCCTCGGGCGACAGGGGCTCCGCCAGCTCCTCCGTGAAGCCTCGCACCCGGTGATATCGGACTCGCAGGTCGGTGCCGTCCTCAGCCGGCGTCGTCGTGGCCCGCGTGGTCGCGGTCGTCGTCCCGGTGGTTGGCATGGGTGTGCCCCTCTCGGTGCCTCATCGAAGAGAGTCCGCGGCGGCCAGGGGACCCTACCCGGGAGAAACATCAGCCACACCGCGGCCCTGCGCCGGTGCCGGCCCGGGTTGTCCCGATCGACGCGGTCGTCACCAACCGGCCGGGACCCGGCCGGGCTGACCGGTCAACACCCGATGCGACGGCCTGTCGGGCCGGAGCTGGGGCTCGGGGGGCCGGCGGTAGAGCCTCTCCGCCGCCACCTTGCACACGACCGCCAGGACTACCGCCGCCACCAGCACCGACCAGGCCCACGAGGGCAGCGACGTCCGGCTGGCCAGCGCCACCGCCAGGGGGAGCAGCGCCAGCGCCAGCACCCGGGCCATCCCGTCGAGGCGGTCGACGGTCGCGCGGGCCCAGGCCGGGTCGCCGCCCGGACGGGCAGCGGTGCTGCCGCGCTCGTCCGCGTACCAGCCGCCGTCACGGTGGATGCCCCGCATGGAGCCGGCGGCCACGAACCGGTCGGCCGCCCAACGGGGGTTGTCGGCCCGCAACAGGACGCCGTCGATCCCGGGAGCGGGACGGCGGCGCGAGGCCCGGTAGCCGAACGGGAGTCGGCCCACGGGCCTGAGCGCGGGGCCCCACCGCAGCGGGGGGACCGCCTGCGGGGCGGCGAACAGCAGCAACGTCGTGGGCGCGCGCCGTGACGAGGCGGTGGGCAGGTGGGCGATCGTCCGGCCCGGGAACTGGGCCCGGATGTCGGACGGATCGCGGGGGGTGCCCGGGCTTGTCAGGTCCACCACGGCGATCCACGTGGCCGGCACCGTCAGCTCGTCCCGGCCGAAGTACCGCGGCAGCTGGAGGTGGGCGGAGTACGCCGCGAACTCCACCCGTGCTTTGCGCGTCCGGTAGCCGTGGTCGCGCAGGGCGACGCGGCGCCCGGGCCCCAGCGAATGACGGCCGCCCGGCATTCCGCACAGCTTGGCACCTGCCATCGGGCCCCGGCGCGGATCGCTCCGCGGGGGTTTCCCGGGCGCGGTCCACCCGTCGTTCACCGCCGATCCGGATCGCGTTCCCCGTGCGGACTAGAACATTGCGGTCGCGTCGGCCTCATGGTCCGCACCACCGCTCCACGGAGGTACACCCATGCGATCACGGTTCGGGTTGTTGGTTCTGGTGGCCGCCCTCCTGGCCACCGCCCTCGGCGGGACCTCCGTCGCGGCTCCGGCGTCACCCGCCGGCGCCCGCGCCCTGGCAGCCGAGCGGGAGCTGCGGGTGGCGACGTTCAACATCCATCACGGGGTCGGGCTCGACGGTGTCCTGAATCTCGCCCGCATCGCCGCGACCGTCGAAGTGACGGGCGCTGAGGTCGTCGGGCTCCAAGAGGTCGACAGGCACTGGAGCGAGCGCAGCAACTTCGTCGACCAGGCCACGTGGCTGGCCGAGCGGCTGGGCATGCACGTGGCCTTCGGCGTGAACCTCGACCTCGACCCCCCGGCACCGGGGGCGCCGCGTCGCCAGTTCGGAACGGCGATTCTGTCGGTCGACAGGATCCGGGCCTGGACCAACACCCTGCTCCCCCGGCCGCTGGGCGGCGAACAGCGGGGACTGCTGGAGGTCCAGATCAAGGTACGGGGCATCCCCGTCCGGGTGTTCAACACCCACCTGCAGCACGACTCCCAGGTGGAGCGCCTCGCCCAGGTCGAGCGCATCCGCCAGGTGCTCGCGACCGCCCAAGAGTCGGTGGTGCTGCTCGGCGACCTCAACGCCACCCCGGACACGCCCGAGATCGCCGGTCTCACCGGCCTGCTCGTCGATGCCTGGGTGACCGCGGGTGTCGGCGACGGGTTCACCTTCGATGCCGCCACCCCGCACGCCCGCATCGACTACGTCATGTCCTCGGGCAACGTGGTCGCCCGCACCGCGGGCGTGGTCACGACCGATGCTTCGGATCACCTGCCGGTCGTCGCGGATCTCGCCCTGCCCGGCAAGAAGCTGAGTGGCTAGTGGGCGCCCACTAGGCCGCCCGCGTACCGGTACCGTCGGCCGGACGGTGCGTGCGCTCACGTTCAACATTCGCCATGGGGTCGGGCTCGACGGCGTCCACGACCTCGAGCGGGTGGCGCAGGTCATCGAGGGGGCGGCGGCCGACCTGGCGGCGGTGCAGGAGGTGGACCGCCACCTGAGCCCGCGGAGTGGCTACCTCGACCAGGCCGCCTGGCTGGCCCGCCGCCTGGACATGCACATGGCGTACGGCCCGGTCGTGGACCTGGGGCCGGCCGAGTCGGGCCCGGACGGGGCGCGGCGGCAATACGGCATCGCCCTGTTGTCCCGCGCACCGCTGCGCGCGCCCCGCAACCTGCTGCTGACCCGGCCCCGGGGCGGTGAGCAGCGTGGGCTGTTGGGCGCCGTCGTCGACGTGGACGGCCGAGCGGTGCGGGTCTTCTGTACCCATCTACAGCACCGCTCCCGCACGGAACGACTGGCCCAGGCCACACAGATCGCCGAGTCGCTGGCGGCGGGCGTCGGGCCTGTCGTGATGATGGGCGACCTCAACGCCCAGCCGGGCGACCCGGAGATCGCGCCGCTGACCGAGGTCCTCGACGACGCCTGGATCGTGGCCGGCGACGGCGCCGGGTTCACCTTCGACGCCGCCATCCCTCACGCCCGCATCGACTACATCCTCACGTCGGAGGACCTCGTGGCGCGGAGCGCCGCGGTCCTCCCGACCGACGCCTCTGACCACCTCGCCGTGGTCGCCGAGCTGGACCTCGACGATGCCGAATCAAGCGGCTGATCGACGAATCCCGTTCGCCCTCGACCACGGGGCCGCGCCATCCTCGTGACATGCACCTCACCGTGTCCCGACTGGAAGAGGGCCTCGAACACGTCCGCAACTCCCCTTCCGACGTCGGACGGGTCGAGCTCATCGTGCGGCGACCCGCGGTCGACGAGCGCGAGGTCCTCGGCGAGGGCGCCCTCGACCTCGACGACGGGCTGGTGGGCGACACCTGGAAGGTCCGGGGCAGCAGCCGGACGGCCGATGGCTCGGCCCATCCGGACACGCAGCTCAACGTCATCAACGCCCGCCTGTCGTCCCTGGTCGCCGTCGATCCCGACCGCCGGGCCCTGGCAGGCGACCAGCTGCACCTCGACCTCGACCTGAGTCAGGCGAACCTGCCCCCCGGCACCCGGCTCGCCCTGGGCAGCGCCGTCATCGAGGTCACCGAGATACCCCACACCGGCTGTGCCAAGTTCCGGGCCCGCTTCGGGGCCGACGCCCTGCGGTTCGTCAACTCGCCCATCGGGCGCGAGCTGCGCCTGCGTGGCCTCAACGCCAAGGTCGTGGTCGCCGGCACCGTGCGCCAAGGCGACGACGTCCGCAAGCTGGGGCGCTAAGCCGTCGTGGCTCGGAAGCGGGCCGGCGACAGGGCCTCCGGGTCGACGTCCGGTGCACGGGCGGCAGGCGAGAGATCGCCCCGGAGGACTCCCGCTGCGAGGCGCGCCAGCGCCGGGGCGGTCTGGATGCCGTAGCCGCCCTGTCCCGCAAGCCAGAACAACCCGGGAACGTCCGGGTCGTAGCCCATCACCGGGACGCGGTCGACGGCGAAGGTCCTGAGACCCGCCCAGGCGGTGACCACGGACCGGATCCCCAGGGTGGTCGCCCGGTTCACCCGTTCGATTGCTCGCGCGATGTCGACCTGGTCGGGGCGGGCGTCGCACGGTTCGCTCGGCGTCTCGTCGGCCGGGGAGGCGAGCACGTGAGGCCCGTCGGGCCGGAAGTAGAACGTGTCGTCCACATCCGCGACCAGCGGCCACGAGGCGGGAACGGGCTGCCCCGCCCGGGCGATGACGACCGTGCGCCGGAGGGGCTGGAGGCCACATGGCCGGGCACCGAACAGCGTGGCCACGCGATCGGCCCAGGCTCCGGAGGCGTTCACGACCACGTCGGCCGAGACCGTGCCGCTCGCGTGGCGGAGCCGCCAGGCATGCCCGTCGTACGCCGCCTCCGAGACGCAGCTGTCCCTCGCGACCGTCACGCCGTTGCGCCGCGCCTCGCGCACGTAGGCCTGGTGGAGCCCGGCGACGTCGATGTCCTGGGCGTCGGGCTCCACCGCGGCGGCGGCGACCCACTCCGTTCGCACCACGGAGCACATCCGCTGGGCTCCGGTGGGGCTCAGCGCACGAAGGCTGGGCTGCTGCCGCCGCATCGCGGCGATTGCCGGCTCGCGCCCCGGTCCCGCGATCCACAGCAACGGCCGCGGCGTCAACAGGGGCGCATCCACCGCCGCTGCCTCCAGCAACGGCCGGCTCGCGCGCGTGAGCGCCCGTACCTCGGGGCCGCCGTAGCTCTCGAGGAAGGCCGCCGCCGAACGGCCGGTCGCATGGTGAGCGAGCTGGCTTTCCTGCTCGAGGACGATCACCGAGTGCGTGGGCGCGAGCTCACTCGCGATCGACATGCCGGCCATGCCGCCGCCGATGACGACAACGTCGCTGCGGGTGGCTTCCAGCTCAGCCGTTGTCCCGCAAGTCGAATCTGTAGACGTTCGAGTCCCGCCGGACGAATCCGGCGCGCTGGTAGAGGCGGTGGGCCGCCTCGCGCGACGGGCGCGACGTCAGGTCGACGGTGACGGCGCCGAACTCGCGGGAGCGATCGACCATGGCGCGGGTCAGGGCGTCGCCCACGCCTTGGCCGCGGGCCGCCTCGTCGACCACGACGTCCTCGATCCACGCCCGGCGTCCGGTCGGAATGCGGAAGGTCACGAGCGTGGCCATGCCGACGATGGTCCCGGTGTCGTCCAGGGCGATGAACAGATCGGTCGCCGGTGACGCCACCACCTCGCCGAGCTCCGCCGTGGTGGGCGGCGGGTTGGACCGCGACAGCTGCGGCACGAGCCGCTGGACGGCGTCCACGATGGCGGGCGTCAGCGAGGTGGCGATCTCGACCTTCACTCGCTGCACGCTACGCGGTCGGCGCGGAGGGACTAGCCCTCGGCATCGGGCACGGGCTGCGGCGGCGGCGGTCCGACGTAGCGGGCCGACGGGCGGATGATGCGGTTGTCGGCCGCCTGCTCGAGGATGTTGGCGCACCAGCCGATCACCCGGCTGGACGCGAAGGTGGGGCTGAACAGGTCGCGTGGCAGCCCGCAGTGCTCCATGACGACACCGGCGTAGAACTCAACGTTGGCGTACAGGTTGCGGCCCGGCTTGAGCTCCGCCAGCACGTCGACGACCGTCTGCTCCACCTGCTTGGCGAAGTCGACCTTGGCGGCACCGATCCGTTCGGCCACACTCCGGAGGAACAAGGAGCGGGGATCGTCGGTCTTGTAGACCCGATGCCCGAACCCCATGATCTTCTCCCCCCGGGTGACCGCATCGACCAGGTAGGGCCGGGCGTTGTCCGGCGTGCCGATGGCGTCGAGGAGATCCAGTGCCCGCGAGGGCGCGCCTCCGTGCAGCGGGCCCGAGAGCGCGGCGATGCCGCCGGTGACGGCGCCCGCCAGGTCGGCACCGGTGGAGGTGATCACCCGGGCCGTGAATGTCGAGGCGTTGAAGCCGTGGTCGATGGTGAGCATCTGGTACTGCTCCACGGCACGCGCCACCTCGGGGTCGGGCGGTTCGCCGCCCAGCATCCACAGGTAGTTGCCGCCGTAGCCCAGGTGGGGGTCGGGAGGGATCGGGTCGAGGCCCTGGCCCAAACGGTGCAGCGCCATGATGAGGGTCGGCACCGCCGCGCACACGCTCAATGCGTTGGCCCGCAGCTCCTCGGGCGGCACGTCCAGCCACGGGCGGAACCCCTGGCTGTGCCCGATGAGCGATACCGCGCTGCGGAGCTGGTCCATCATCGGGCCGCCCGACATCGCGATCTCGGGCAGCAGACCCATCACGGCCTCGGGGACGGTGCGGCGGGCCCGCACCTCGTCGGCGAACGCCCGGCTCTCGGCCGCCGAGGGCAGGTGACCTTCGAACAGCAGGAACCACACGTCCTCGAGCGAGCGCTTGTCGGCCAGTTCGACCGCCGAGTACTGCCGGTAGTGGTAGAAGCCCTCGAGCCCCCGGACGTCACCGACCTCGGACTCGGCGACGATCACGCCCTCGAGCCCCGGCGGCGCCTCGATCTCGCCGGGATGTACGACCGGCTGGATGGCGGCGACGTGCATCAGGTCGCGCATCGAGACGATGCCCGTCAGCTCGCCGGCCTCGACCACCGGCACGTGGCGATAGCCGTGCTCGTCGAGCGTGACGAGCGCCTCCTGGACCGACAGTCCGGGCTCGACGACATTGGGGTCGGGTGTCATCCATTCGGCGACCTTGGTGGCCTGGGACGGCGGGCCGGACGCGGCCAGCCGGACCATGTCGCGCTCGGTGAGGATGCCGATCGGGCGCCGGCCGTCGACGATGACTACGGAGCCGACGCCATGCTCGCGCATGCGGGCTGCGGCCACGGCGGTGGTCTCATCCGGCAGCGCGGTCACCACCGGCGAGCTCATGACATCGGCGACGGTGCGAACGGTGTGGGGAGGCACGAACCCACGTTAGAACCGGGGTGGCCAGGCCTGATAGGGGCGCCGGGCGGCTCCGACCGCCAGTGGCCCTACGATGAACCGGTGGATCACCTCCACTGGCGCTCACGACCCGTCCTGCACCGGCCCGTCCTGCTCGTCGCCTTCGAGGGTTGGAACGACGCCGGGGACGCCGCCAGTGGCGCGGTCCGATACCTGATCGACCGCTACGACGCCGAGATGGTGGCCGAGATCGACCCGGAGGACTTCTTCGATTTCACGACGACGCGGCCCCAGGCCGAGGTCGGCGACGACGGGGTGCGGCGGATCAGCTGGCCGTCCACGGAGGTCTACGCCGCGACCCTTCCGGGCGACGCCGGCGACGCCCTGCTCGTCGTCGGCACCGAGCCTCAGCTCCGCTGGCGGACGTTCTGCGCCCAGATCACCGGCCTGGCCCAGGAGGCCGGGTGCCGACTGGCGGTGCTGCTCGGCGCGCTGGTGGCCGAGGTACCCCACAGCCGACCTGTGCCGGTGGTGGGCACCGTGAGCGATCCGACGCTGCAGGCCGAGCTCGGCCTGCAGCCGTCGAGCTACGAGGGTCCCACCGGCGTGGTGGGCGTCCTGTCGGCGGCGTGCCGGGAGGCCGGCCTGCCGGCGGCGTCGCTTTGGGCCGCGGTGCCCACCTATGTACCCACGGCGCCGTCACCGAAGGCGGCCCTGGCACTGCTCGAGCGGACCTCCGAGGTGCTGGGCATGTGGGTGCCCACCACCGACCTCGAGATCGCGGCCGCGGCCTACGAGCGCCAGGTCAGCGAGCTGGTCCAGGAGGATGAGGAGACGTCCGACTACGTGTCCCAGCTCGAGGAACGGGTCGACTCCGACCATGGGAGCGATCCCGCGGGCGCGGCCCGGTCCCTGGTCGAAGAGGTCGAGCGCTACCTGCGGGACCGCAAGAACTGACTACACGGCCCTCGTGAGGTCAGGTTCCGCGAAACCGATCAGCCAGGGCCGGTGAGCTCGGCGGCCGGTGACGCACCGGCGGAATCGACCCTCAAGGGCCAGGGCTGGGCCTGTTCCCAGATGCGGGCCAACCGCAACGGGACCTCGTCGTGGTGGCGGCGGGCGACGATCTGGAGGCCGACGGGGAGGCCGTCGGTCGTGAGTCCCGCGGGCACGGACACGGCCGGGTTCCAGCACAGGTTGGCCAGCATGGTGAAGGGCGTGGCCGAGGCGCCGAGCGGGTGCGCGGGCTCGCCGTCGATCACGTCGGGCGGCGGTCCCTCGGCCGGGAACGCCGGCACTGCGGTCGTGGGCGTCAACAGCACGTCGACGTCGTCGAACAAGCGGGCGGCGTCGGCCACAAGAGCCTCCCGGCGGCGCACCGCACCCGCGTAGCGCGGGATCGGATAGTCCTCCGTCTGCTCGAGCACCGTCCTCACGTAGCGGGTCAGGTCCTCGCGCACCGCCGGCCACATGCCGTCCTCGAGGCTGAACCACAGGTCCATGGCGCCGGCCCCGAGCCAGGCACGGACCGGGTCGGTGAGGTGGATCGGCTCGTCGTCGATCACCAGTTCCGCGACCGCCGCCAGCCGCTGGGCCGCCTGCTCCGCGACGGTCCGCACCTCCGGATCGCAGCGAGCAAAGCCCATGTCGGGTGACCAGCGGGCCCGCATCCCGACCACCGGCAGCGACTCGATCGCCGACTCGTAGCAGGTCACGGGCGGCGGCAACGAGAAGCGGTCGCGCTCGTCGGGGCCGGCGGTCACGTCGAGGTGCCGAGCGCTGTCGGCCACGGTGGTCGTGAGCAGCCCGTACACCGACGTCTCCGAGCCGGTGGGCCCGGGGTGGGGGATGCGGCCGTGGCTGGGCTTGAACCCGACCAGCCCGCAGAACGATGCGGGGATGCGGGTCGATCCACCACCATCGCTGGCGGTCGCGACGGGCACCAGCCCGGCTGCCACCGCAGCGGCGCTGCCTCCGCTCGACCCGCCGGGCGTGCGCTCGGGGTTCCAAGGGTTGCGGGCGACGCCGAACACCTTCGACTTGGTGAAGTTCAGGGTGCCGAACTCCGGCGCCGCGGTCTTGCCGACCGGGACCGCGCCGGCGGCGCGCAGGCGGGCGACGTGGATCGAGTCGGCGGCCACCGGACCGCGGGTGGCATACGCCAGCGATCCCTGGGACGTGGGCATCCCGGCGCAGTCCTCGAGGTCCTTGACGCCGATCGGCACGCCGGCCAACCGGCCGGGGTCCCGCCCGGCGGCGACGGCGGCGTCAACCGCCTCCGCGGCGGTCCGGGCTGCGTCCTCGTCGAGGTGCACGAAGGCCCCGAGCTGGTCGTTTCCGGCCTCGATGGCGGCCAACGCCTGGTCGAGCACGTCGGTGGCCCGGCGCTGGCCGGTCCTCACCGCCTCGGCGATCTCGATCGCCCCGATGTCGAACCGCGATACCATCATCCCCCCTTGTCGGCGCCCAGGGCACCAGCGAAGGCTGCACGATCAGTGCAAGCATCCTTGCACCCATGAGCGACGCCGTCCCCACCACGACGACGACCACGCCGACGACCACGGCGACGACCACGCCGACCAGCCCCGCCCCGGCAGCCGGCAGAGGGCGTGCCCGACTGCCTCGACTGCTGTCGGAGCCGATGTGGGTGCTGGGCTTGGTGGTGCTCGTGGACGAGATCGACAAGAACATCGTCCGGGGCATGATCACCCCGCTCAAGGACGAGTTCGGCGTCGGTGACCTGGGCATCAGCGTGATGCTTTCGCTCGCCCTGCTGTTCAACGGCCTGATCACGGTGCCGGCCGGCTACCTGGCAGATCGCTGGAACCGCAGCCGGGCGGTGGGCCGCACGGTCGTGGGCTGGTCGGGGCTCAGCGCCCTCGGCGCCACCGCGCTGAACTTTCCCATGCTGGTGACGCTGCGATCGGCGCTGGGATTCGGCCAGGCGATCACGGAACCCTCGGCCGCCAGCCTGCTCGGCGACTACTACCCGCCGGCGCGTCGTGGCCGGGCGTTCTCGATCCAACAGGTGATGCTGCTGGCAGGCACGGGCTTGGGTGTGGCGATCGGCGGAGGGCTGGCGGCGGCCTTCAACTGGCGGGTCGGCCTGCTGGTCGCTGCCCTGCCAGGGCTCGCCGTGGCGTTGCTGGTGTTCCGTCTGCGCGAGCCCTGGCGAGGCAGCGCCGACCTGTTGGCGGCCATCGGCGGAACGATCGACGATCCCGATCCCCATCTCGATCCCGGTGACGACGGCGGGGGCGGCGCTGCGGATCACGACGATCACGGCCCCGGGCTCTTCGACGGCGGGGTGGTCCGGTTCGCGCGGGACATGCTCGTCGACCCACGCGACGACATGCGCACGATCATGTACATCCGCACCATGCGCTACGCGCTGGTCGGCGTGGCGGCCCTGCTGTTCACGGAGACCGCCATCGCCTCTTGGCTCCCCCAGTACTACGAGCGGCACCTCCACCTCGACAAGGGGGCGGGCGAGGCGGCGTTCGGGGTGCTGGCGATCGTGGCCGGCGTGCCGGGCGTGCCCCTCGGGGGACGGGTCGCCGATCGTTGGGCGCCCCGGCTGACCGGCGGACGCCTGGCGCTGCCCGCGATCTTCCTGTTCGCGGGCACGTCGTGCTTCACGGCGTCGTACCTGTTCCGCATGCCCGCCGGCACGACCGAGGCCGACTGGTCGGTCGTCGCTCCCGCGTACGCCCTGCAGCTCGCCGGGCTGTTCATCATCACCATGGCGATCCCCGGATTGCGGGCGGGGCTCACTGATGCGCTTCCGGCGCACCTGCGCGGCGCGGGGTTCGGGGCATTCAACCTCGTGTCGGTGGTCGCCGGTCAGGCGGCGGCACCGTTCGTCGTGGGCGCGCTCGGCCGGCTTCGACGAGAACCTGCGCACGGCCTTCCTCATCGTCACGCCGTTCAGCTTCTTGGGCGCCGCCATCCTGTTCCGAGCCCGGCGGTTCCTGGACGCCGACATGCAGAAGATCATGCTGGCGGTCCTCACGGCCCTTCAGGAGGAACGGGACCGGTCCCAGGAGCGACGACCCGAGCCCCGATAGTTCCTCAAGTTCACTCGAAGTAGAGTCTTGTCGTGGAACCCGAGCTACTTACGATCGGGGCGATGAGCGAGCGGACCGGTGTGGCGGCGTCGGCATTGCGGTACTACGAGGCCGAGGGCCTCATCCACGCCACTCGGTCCGCGGGTGGCCAGCGCCGCTACGCCCGCGAGATCGTGCGGCGCGTGTCGTTCATCAAGGTCGCCCAGGAGCTGGGCCTGAGCCTGGACGAGATCGGGGAGGCGCTGGCCTCGCTGCCAGACAGTCGCACGCCGACGGCCAAGGACTGGGAGCGGCTGGCTACGTCGTGGCGGCCCCGCATCGACAGGCAGATCGCGATGCTCGAGCGGCTGCGCGACCGGCTGGCCCGCTGCATTGGCTGCGGCTGCCTGTCGCTGGGCTACTGCAAGATCCTCAACCCCGACGACAAGGCCGGCCTGCGCGGTCCGGGTCCCCGCTACATCCTCGACGACGACTAGCGCCGGGCTAGTCGGGCTCGGGGGCGTCCCCCTTCGGCTCCCCCTCCGGGCCGTCCACCGCCAGGTCCTCGGGGACCACCCGCGTCTCGGCGAGGATGTTGATGATCACGGCGCTGACCGGCACGCCCAGGAACGCGCCGAAGGCGCCGAACAACGTGCCGCCGGCGGTGATGGCGACCAGCACGATCAGGGGGTGGAGCTCCAGGTTCTTCCCGAACACCCAGGGGGCGAGGAAGTCGTTGTCCAGCTGCTGGACCAGCAGCGCCACGACAGCCACCACCACCGCTCCGCCGAACCCGGCGGTCACCAGGGTCACAAGGACGGCGATCAGGCCGGCGACGATGGCCCCGGCGAACGGGACGAATGCCGCGAAGAACGTGATGACTGCCACCGGAATCGCCAGGCTGCCGCCCACCAGCCACACCGTCGTGCCGATGATGATGCCCTCGATCACGCCC
>JBKPHE010000105.1:0-16585 GCA_046744485.1 Actinomycetota bacterium
GTGGGAGTCGCCGGCGCCCCCATCGTTGCGCGCCCGGTGGTGCCCGGCCAGCTGTCCGCGCCCGTGGTTGCGGCACGCGACGGCCACGACTTCGGCGCGGGGGCCGACGCCGCCGGTGCCGTCGCCTACCTCACGTCGCGCGGTCCGGTCGAGGGCGTCGACGCCACCGCCGTCGAGGTGGACGACACGGTGGAGGCCCTCGGCGCCGTGGGTCGCGACGCGCGCACGCGCCTGCCGGAACGTGTGGTGGGCATCACCGGTTCGGTGGGCAAGACCAGCGTCAAGGACCTGATGGCCGTGGCCCTGGCCGCCCGCTGGCGGACGTCGGCCAGCGTCGGTTCGTTCAACAACGAGCTGGGCGTCCCACTCACGCTGGTGAACGCCGCCGGCGACACCGAGGCGTTGGTCGTGGAGATGGGGGCGCGCGGCGTGGGCCACATCGCGCGGCTGTGCGCGCTGGCCTCGCCGACCGTGGGGGTGGTGACCCGCGTGGCGGCGGTACACACCGGGACGTTCGGGACGCTCGAGGAGGTGGCGGCGGCCAAGGGGGAGCTGGTCGAGGCCCTACCCGGCCGCGGCCACGCCGTCCTCAACGCCGGCGACCCGTTGGTGGCGGCCATGGCGTCCCGCACGTCGGCAGAGACCGTCACGTTCGGCGACGGCGGCGACGTCCGGGCCGAGTCGCCGACGCTGGACGACGAGTTGCGACCGTCGTTCCGCCTGGTGTCGCCCTGGGGCAGTGCCCCGGTCCGGCTGGGAGTGCGAGGCGAGCACATGATCGACAACGCCCTGGCCGCGGCCACGGCGGCGCTGGTGTGTGCCGTCCCCCTGGCGGCCGTGGCGGAGGCGCTGGGGACCGCGGTGCTCTCCCGCTGGCGCATGGACCTGGTCCGGCTGGCGTCCGGCGCCCTCGTCGTGAACGACGCGTACAACGCCAACCCGACGTCGATGGCGGCGGCGCTGCATGCCCTGGCCCGGCTGCCCGCCCGGCGCCGGGTCGCGGTCCTGGGCCTGATGGCCGAGCTCGGTCCGTCGAGCGACGAGGAGCACCGGGCGGTGGGCAGGGTGGCCCGGGAGCTCGGGGTGGAGGTCATCGCGGTTGGCGTATCCGCCTACGGCGGGACCAGCGTGGGCGGTGTCGACGAGGTCCCCGCGGCGCTCGGGCAGCTCGGCCGCGGTGACGCCGTGCTGCTCAAGGGCAGCCGGGTTGCGGGCCTCGAGCGTCTCCTGCAGCTGCTGGAACCACCGGCCTGAGCGGCCCGCTCGCGCGATCACGGATCGCTAGCGTGCGGATCCGATGGACTTCCGCCGCACCACAGTTGCCGAGATCGCAGAGCAGGTGGCGACTCGGGCCATGTCAGCCCGCGAGGTCGTGCAGGCGGCCCTCGAGCGGATCGACCGGTACGACGACGAGATCGGGGCCTTCGTTGCCGTCGACGCCGAGTCGGCGCTGGAGGACGCGTCGGCGATCGACGCTCGCATCGCCGGCGGCGAGGACGTGGGGGCGTTGGCCGGCGTCCCGGTCGCGGTCAAGGACCTCGAGGACGCCGCCGGGTTCATCACCAGCCGGGGATCGGCGGCCTATGCCGGCGGTGCGCCGGCCGGCGGCGACTCGCCGCTGGTGGAGCGCCTGCGCGCCGCTGGTTGCGTGGTCGTCGGCAAGACCAACACCCCCGAGTTCGGGTGGAAGGCCGACACGGTCAACGAGGTGTTCGGCGCCACCCACAACCCCTGGTCGCTGGAGCGCTCGGCCGGCGGTTCGTCCGGCGGTTCTGCGGCGGCGTTGGCCGCCGGGCTGGTGCCGCTGGCGACGGGATCCGACGGCGGTGGCTCGATCCGGATCCCGGCATCGGCGACCGGGCTGACCGGCTTCAAGCCGTCGCTGGGGCGGGTGCCGATGGGTGGCAGGGAGCCGCCCGGCTGGCCCATGCTGTCCACCCGGAGCGTGATGACGCGCGGGATCCGGGACGCGACGCTGGCGCTCGACAGCGTCGTCGGCCCCGAGCCCACGGATCTCACGTCGCTGCCGTTGCCCGACGGTTCGTGGTCGAGGTCCCTGGCGACCCTCAACCCGCCTCGTAAGGTCGCATGGGCTCCCACCCTGGGCTACGCCCGGGTCGATGCCGAGGTCTTGGCGGTGTGCGAGTCGGCGGTCGCACGGTTCGAGGAACTGGGAACCGAGGTCGTCACGGTCGATGGACTGTTCGACGGTGATCCGGTGCAGGACTGGCTGGCGCTGGTCGGCGCCTCGTCGCTGCGATCGCTGGACAAGTTCCGGGCCGACGACGCGGTGTGGAGGCGCATCGATCCCGGGCTGGTCGCCCTGCTGGAGTGGGCCCGCGCGTCGGTTGGTCCCGGCCGGGTGATCGAGGCGCTCGACGCCTGCCACATGCTGAACCTGGCCCTCGTGGACCTGTTCCACGGGGTCTCGCTGCTCTTGTCGCCCACGGTCGCGGGTCAGCTACCGCGCATCGGTGAACCGGGCATGATCGACGGCGAACCCGATGTCAACTGGGTGGCGTACACCTACCCGTTCAACATGACCCGCTCGCCGGCCGGTTCGGTGTGCGCCGGCTTCACCGGCGACGGGATGCCGGTCGGGCTGCAGGTGGTCGGCCCCCAACACGCCGATGTCGTGGTGCTGCGGGCGCTGGCGCTGCTCGAGGACGCGCTCGCGCTCGACACCGTGGCGCCGTTCGGCGCCGAGTGACATGGGGACGATCTGCGGGGCCGGTGCCGGTTCCCGGCCTTGCTACAGTTCACTGCCCCCGGGCGTATAGCTCAGCTGGTTAGAGCGCACGCTTCACACGCGTGAGGTCAGAGGTTCGAGTCCTCTTACGCCCACTCCGTCGGCAGGTGAGAGCCGACATTCGGGCCGTTGCTAGGTTGCGGTGATGCCCGAGCGGATCACGCCCCGGCAGTTCCAGGAGTCCGACGGCGTCGACGATTGGCGCGACGTGGGGCTCGGTGCCTGCGCCTGCTTCCGCACCGGGTCCTTCGCGACGGGCGTGGCGCTGGTCGACGAGATCGGCCGCCTGGCCGACACCCTGGACCATCACCCCGACGTCGACCTGCAGCACGCCACGGTCACCGTTCGCCTATTCGCGCACGACATGCTTGGGTTGAGCGACCTCGACGTGCAGCTGGCCCGCCAGATCTCGGCGGCGGCTCGGACGCTCGAGGTGGAGGCCGACCCCGCCGCCGTGCAGAGCGTGCAGCTCACGATCGACGCCCTCGTCCCCGCCGACATCCGACCGTTCTGGCGCGCCGTGCTCGGTTACCGGGAAGTGGGCGACGAGGACCTGCTCGACCCGCGTGGTCGCGGTCCGTCGATCTGGTTCCAGGCGATGGACGCGCCGCGCCCGGAGCGCAACCGCGTGCACGTCGACGTGTTCGTGCCCAACGACGTGGCGGAGGCGCGCGTGGCCGCGGCGCTGGCCGCCGGTGGCCGGCTGGTCGACGACTCGCACGCGCCGCACTGGTGGACGCTGGCCGACGCCGAGGGCAACGAAGTCGATGTGGCGACCACGTTCGGCCGGGACTGACGCGCGATGGCCGACGGTGCGGCGTTCCGCGACGGCCGGTCGGTGACTCGCCTGGCAACGAGGTCAAGCCGTGGCCAGATCTTCATCGGCGCCGAGGACGGGGGGAGATCATGAGCGAACCGCGATCCGTGCCGGAGCGCGACGTGCCGCCCAGGATGCAAGAGCAACTCGGTCTCGTGCACGCCGGCCTCGCCACGTTCGGTCAGCGGCCGTCGCTGACCGAGCCCGAGCAGCTCGACTCGTGGCGGCCGGACGTGGCCATCGTCGGTGCGCCGTTCGACATCTCGACGACGAACCGACCCGGGGCGCGGTTCGGGCCACGGGCCATCCGGGCCAGTGCGTACATGCCGGGCACATACCACCTCGACCTCGGCATCGAGATCTTCGAATGGCTCGAGGTCGTCGACTTCGGCGACGCCCATTGCCCCCACGGGCAGACCGAAGTCGGGCACGCCAACATCAAGGCCCTCGTCGGCGAGGTTGCGAGTCGCGGCATCGTCCCGGTCATCGTGGGCGGCGACCACTCGATCACCTGGCCGGCGGCTACTGCGGTGGCCGAGGCGCGGGGGTGGGGGAACGTCGGCATCGTCCATTTCGACGCCCACGCAGACACCGCGGACATCATCGACGGGAACCTGGCCAGCCACGGCACCCCGATGCGCCGTCTGATCGAATCCGGCGCCGTGCTGGGCCGCAACTTCGTGCAGGTGGGCCTGCGCGGCTACTGGCCGCCGGAGGACGTCTTCGACTGGATGCAGTCCCAGGGCATGCGCTGGCACCTCATGCAGGAGATCTGGGACCGCGGCATGCAGGCGGTGATCGAGGACGCGGTCGCCGAGGCGCTCGACGGCGCCGAGCACCTGTACGTCTCCGTCGACATCGACGTCCTCGATCCCGCCTTCGCGCCCGGCACCGGCACACCCGAGCCGGGCGGCATGGCACCCGCCGACCTGCTGCGGACCGTGCGCCGCTTGGCGACGGACGCGAACCTCGTGGCGCTCGACGTGGTCGAGGTGTCGCCGCCGTACGACGTCTCGGACAACACGGTCAACAACGCCCACCGGGTGGTGCTCGAGGCCCTGGCGGGCATGGCGTGGCGCAAGCGACAAGCTGCCGACGGCAAGCCGGGACTGCCCGGTCGCGGTGATGAGTCGGGGCGTCGCTCGGGCGGTATCTCGGGCCGCCACGGTCGTCGATGACCGGCTACCCGTTGGAGCCCGATCGGCGGGCGATGGAGGAGATGGGGCGGCGGGCACTGGCGCTCGTCGCGGACTTCATCGACGGCCTGCCCGGTGCGCCGGCGACCGATGTCGACGCGTCGAGCCACGTCTGTCCGAGTACCTGTGTCCGCCCACAGAGGAGCCGGGTGAGTTCGGGGAGCTGCTGGATCGCTTCGGGGAGGCGGCGGCGGTTGCCGTGGAGACGGCCGGCCCCGCTACATGGCCTACGTCGGCGGCGGCGGCCTGTTCACCTCGGCCCTGGCCGAGATGGTGGCCCGGGCGCTCAACCGATACGCGACCCTGTCGAGCTTCGCACCGGCCCTGGTGGCGCTGGAGGAGAGCACCCTGCGCTGGTTGTGCCGGCAGTTCGGGCTGCCGGACAGCGCGGGCGGTGTCACCACCACCGGCTCGCTGGCCACGCTCGTGGCCATGGTGGCGGCTACCGGCGTGGGACGGTCAGAAGAAGCCGGGATCGACGTACACCTCGGCCCGGGCGACGTTGGGGACGACCGAGAACGCGGTCACCTCCCCGTTCGCCCGTCCCCGGGGTGGGATGAGGTCGATGAGACCATTGGCGCCGCCCACGATCCGGCCTGCGCCGTCCCGGTACACGGCGTAGGCGTGCGAGAGCTCGAACTCGACGTCGTAGCTCGAAGACACGACGAAGGTGGTGTAGACGCCGAACTCATCCGAGGACGTCGACACGTTGGCGACCGTGAAGGCGCCCCCGGGGACGGATTCGACCTCACCGCCCGCCTCCGTCCGGACGTCGAGCCGCCCGATCCCTTTGGGTAGCGGGTCGCTGATCTCTGCGCCCAGTCCCAGGCTGGCGCCGGGGTTCACGACCGCCACGGCGTGGTCGTAGCTGCCTACGACGGTGTCGTTCGTGTCGTAGACGACGACCTGGACGGTGAAGTAGGTGATCGGCCAGTCGCTCGTGTTCTCGAGGACGACGCCGTACGAGCCGGCGGGGCCGTCGAAGCCCGCGTAGGTCGAGAAGCCGCTGTCCACCACCGCCAGCCCGCCGATCGGCTCCACGGTGCCCGCCGTGGTGCTGGTCGTCTCGTGCGACGGGTCGGTGGTGGTCGTGGCGTCATCGCGATCCGACACCGCCGGGGGAGCGTCGGTTCCGGGGGAGGGATCGGCGGAGTCGCCGCCGTCGCCGCCGCAACGCGCCACGATCACACCGATCGCGACCGCGGTCAGCAGCAGGCCGGCGGCGACGATCACCGGCGTGCGGTTGAGCTCGCGCGGGGCGGGAACGGGGGGCTGAGGGGGAGGACCACCGCCCGGTTCGTCGCCAGCGTCGCTCACGGCCTCGCCTCCCGGGCGTCGGGCCTGCCCAGGCCCTCAGGCGATGGTCTTGGCGAGGCGGTCCATGGCGTCGTCCTCGCTGATGTCGAGGGCGAACGCCAGCTCGGACACGAGCACCTGGCGCGCCTTGACGAACATCGACTTCTCGCCCGCGGACAGCCCCTTGTCGTTGTCGCGCAGCGCCAGGTTCCGGACCACCTCGGCCACCTGGTAGACGTCGCCCGACTTGAGCTTCTCCTGGTGGTTCTTGAACCGGCGAGACCAGTTGGTGGGCTCGCGGACGTCCTTCTTGGCGAGCACCTCGAACACGTCTTCGACGTCCTCGACGCTGATCGGGTAGCGCATCCCGATCTCCTCGGCCTTGTCGACGGGGACCTTGAGGACCAGGTCGCCGTGGGTCATGCGGAGGACGAAGAAGTCCTTCTCCTCGCCGTCGGGCGTGGCCCGCTTCTCGGTGGCTTCGATGATGGCGGCGCCGTGGTGGGGATAGACCACCCGATCCTTGACGCGAAACGACACGCAGAACTCCTCGGAACGTCCCTGGGGGTCCCTACAGGATGCCATCTCCCGGGGCGCCTGCCACAGTTGACGGCGTGATCGAATGGACTGACGAGCAGCAGATGGTCCGGGCGGCGGTGCGCGACTTCATCGAGAAGGAGCTCGTGCCGCACCACCGTGACCTCGAGCACGGCGACCTGCCCCCGTACGACATCATCCGCCGGTTGTTCTCGACCTTCGGGATGGACGCGATGGCGCGCGACCGTTTCGGGCGACAGATCGCCCGCGAGAAGGACGGGGACGCCGGCGGCACGGACGAGGGCGAGGGCCGCGATCCCCAGGAGGCCGCCAACGCCGCCGCGTTCCAGATCATCCCCATCATCGAGCTGTCCCGCTGGAGCCCCGGCATGGTCACGGCCATGGGGGTGTCGATGGGGCTCACCGCGGCAGCCATCCTGTCCCGGGGAACGATCGCCCAGAAGGAGCGCTGGGCGCTCCCGCTGCTCACGATGGACAAGATCGGGGCGTGGGCGATCACCGAGCCCGGCTCCGGGTCCGACGCCTTCGGGTCGATGCGCTCGACCGCACGCCGCGACGGCGGCGAGTACGTCCTCAACGGCTCGAAGACGTTCATCACCAACGGTCCCTACGCCGACACGATCGTGTTCATCTGCAAGCTCGACGAGGGAAATCCGCCCGCCGAGCGCAAGATCGTGAGCTTCATCCTCGACTCCGGCACCGCCGGGCTGGAGCAGTCCAAGCCGCTCAAGAAGATGGGGATGCACTCGTCGCCGACGGGCGAGCTCTTCCTCACCGACGTGCGGGTCGGGCGGGACCGGCTGATCGGCGAGACCGAGGACGTGGAGGCCGGCGGGCGGACCGCGGCCAAGGCAACGTTCCTGCAGGAGCGCTCGGGGGTGGCGGCGATGGCCCTGGGGATCATCTCGCAGTGCCTGGACCTCTGCGTGGCGTACGCCCGGGACCGGGTGCAGTTCGGCCAGCCCATCGGCGAGTTCCAGCTCATCCAGGACAAGCTCGCCCGCATGGAGGTCGCCCGCCTCAACGTCGAGAACCTCGTCTTCCGGGTGATCGAGTCCTCCGCTGCGGGGCGAGGGTTCACGTTGGCAGAGGCGTCGGCCATGAAGCTCTATTCGGCGCGGGCGGCGACCGAGGTGGCGCTCGAGGCGGTCCAGCTGTTCGGTGGCAACGGCTACATGGCGGAGTTCCAGGTCGAGCAGCTCGCCCGGGACGCCAAGGTCCTCCAGATCTACGCCGGCACCGACGAGATCCAGATCACCCACATCGCCAAGGAGCTACTCCGCGGCTGACGGTGCCCTGCCCGCCTACAGAACGCCTCGCGCCGGGTCCCCCGAGGTCATAGGTTCCAGGAACCGATTGCCTCGAGTTTCACAGGCCCAGGCTGCGGCCGATGATCTCCTTCATGATCTCGGTGGTACCGCCGTAGATGCGAGTGACGCGGGCATCGGTGTAGGCCCGGGCCACCGGGTACTCGGCCATGTACCCGTAACCCCCGTGGAGCTGCACACACACGTCGACGACGCGGCCCTGCAGCTCGGTGCACCACCACTTGGCCATCGATGCCTCCTCGGTGGTGAGCTCGCCGGCGTTGAGGGCGAGCACGCAGCGGTCGATGAACGTCTGGCCCAGCTCGATCTCCGTGGCCATCTCCGCCATCCGAAAGCGGGTGTTCTGGAAGGCGCCGACGGGCTGCCCGAAGGCCTGGCGCTCCGTGACGTACGACAGCGTCTGCTCTAACGCCGCCCGCGCCGCCGCCACGCCGGTGGCGGCGATGGAGAGGCGCTCCTGCGGCAGGTTGGTCACCAGGTAGCGGAAACCTTCGCCCTCCTCGCCCAGCCGGTTGGCCACCGGCACGTGCACGTCGGTGAAGAACAGCTCCGCGGTGTCCTGGGCGTGCATGCCGATCTTGTCGAGGTTCCGGCCCCGCTCGAACCCGTCCATGCCGCGCTCGACCACCACCAGCGACATCCCCCGGTGCCGCTCGCTCGGGTCCGTCTTCACGGCGGTCACCACGAGGTCGGCGTTGATGCCGTTGGTGATGAAGGTCTTGGAGCCGTTGAGGACGTAGTGCTCGCCGTCCCGCACGGCCGTCGTCGTCATCGAAGCAAGGTCGGACCCGATGCCGGGCTCGGTCATGGCGATGGCCGTGATCAGCTCCCCAGCGCAGATCCCCGGCAGCCACCGGGTCTTCTGATCTTGGTTGCAGAGCGACACGAAGTAGGGCAGGCAGATGTCGTTGTGCAGGGTCCAGCCCAGGCCGGCGGCGTTGATCCCGGCCCGCTGGACCTCCTCGCCGATCACCAGGTTGTAACGGAAGTCGTCGACGACGCCGCCGCCGTACTCCGTCGGCACCGCCATGCCCAGGAAGCCATGCTTCCCCGCCGACCGGAACATGTCGCGATCGACGATGCCCGCCCGTTCCCACTCCTCGTTGCGAGGCACCAGTTCGGCGGCGATGAAACGCCTGACGCTGTCCCGGAACAGCTCGTGCTCGTCGTCGAACAACGTGCGGCGCACGGCGCCGACCGTACTCTCGCGCGACATGAGCGAGCGTGGCCCGAGCGGCCCGGGCGAAGGCCCTGAGCGGGGAGCGAGCTGCGGGGCGGGAGCCGACACGATCGTGATCGTCGGGGGTGGGGGCCCACCGTCGGGTGGCGGGGCGCGGGAGCTCGCCGCCCTCGCCGCTGGTGCCGGTGCCGCCGTGATCGCCGCCGACTCGGGGTTGGAGCCCGCCGTGAGGCTCGGCCTGGACGTGGCTGCGGTCGTCGGGGACATGGACTCGGTGGACCCGGCGGTTCTGGCTGTGGCGACCGACGCGGGTATCCCGGTCGAGCGACATCCCGAGGCCAAGGACGCCACCGACCTCGCCCTGGCCCTCGACGCCGCCCTGGCCCGGCACCCGGAACGGGTCGTCGTCGTCACCGGGGCCGGGGACCGCCTGGACCACACCCTGTCCCTGGCCCAGCTCCTGGCCTCGCCTCGCACCATCGGGGTCGAGGCGGAGGCGTGGATCGGCAACGCCCACCTCAGCGTGATCCGGGACGCGACGGTGCTCCGCGGCGAGCCCGGTGACCTCGTGTCGCTCGTGCCGCTGCACGGCCCGGCCCTGGGGATCGTCACCGACGGGCTGCTGTACCCCCTGCGCGACGAGGACCTGCCCGTTGGATCGACGCGCGGCGTCAGCAACGAGCTGGCCGCCCCCGAGGCGTCGGTACGGCTCCGCTCCGGCGTGCTCATCGCCGTGCAACCCGGCATGGCCGGGACCCACTGGCGGCGGGGAACTACCGGCCGACTCTGACGCACCGGGCGCGGCCGTGCCACGATCGCCGCAATGGACGTGACCGCGGACCTGCTGGCCCCCTGCTCACCGGATCGGCTGTTCGCGTGGGTCCACGACCTCGCGCACTACCCGGAATGGCTCGACATCGTTCCCCGGGCGACCCCGGTCGAGGCGCAGGACGGCGACCCCGGGCCGGCCTGGTCCGTCGATCTGAGGGGCCGGCTGGGACCGTTCGCCCGCTCGAAGCGGCTCCGGATGGTGCGCACGGTCCACGAGGCTCCCCAGCGGGCGCGGTTCGAGCGGCTCGAACACGACGGGCGCCGCCACTCGCCCTGGATCCTGGAGGCGCGGGTGGCTCCGGACGCCGGCGGCAGCATGTTGACCATGCGCCTGCACTACGGCGGGAGCCTCGTCGGTCCGGTTGTCGAGCGGCTGCTGGCCGACGAGATCCGGCAGTCGAAGCCCCGCCTCCTGGCACTGGTCGGGGCGTGACCGACGCTGGTCCGACCTACACCTAGTTCCAGCTGATCCAGCGGGCGTCGAGTCTTCCGCCGGAGGGGTGCTGCCAGTCGGGGCGTGGCAGGCCGTGATCGCGGGCGGCGTCGCCGGGCGGGATGTCCCGACTTGGTGGTCGCGGTCGCGAGGGTTCGAGGCGGCGGCCGCGGTGGTCGGTGAAGATGAGCCCGTCGGGATCGGCGGGGTCACCGGCGATGGTCAGCAACCCGGCGTGCACCATGCGGTGATGGCCAGGACACAGGGCGCACAGATTCTCCGGGTCCGTCCGGCCGCCTCGGCTCCAGTGCTGCAGGTGATGGATGTGCAGCCAACGCGCGTGGTCGCAGCCCGGCACCCGGCAGCCGCCGTCGCGGTGTTCGACGACCGTGCGCAGCCGCGGGTTGACGGTGTGCTCGCGGCGGCCCATCGCCACCGGTTTGCCGTGGCACAGGAGCAGGTAACGCACGGTGGCGTCGCACGACAGGTAGTCGGCGACACCCGGGGGCAGCACGGGGCCGAGGTGCAGGCGCGGCGGGGCCGGCCGGTCGGCATCCAGATGCAGGATCACCTGGGTGCGCTCCCCTGGCGGGCGGCCCGCGGCGGTGGCGGGATCGAGGGCATCGAGCCCCGCCTGCGTCAGCCGCAGCAGCCCGTCGGCCCACGACACATCGCCCGAATCGCCCGGGCCGTCGGTGTCACCGGGATGCCGCAACCGGAACTCCCGGTCTCGGCCCATCTCCAACGCCTTCTGGACCAGCGCCCCCTGGTCGTTGGACAGCCGGATCGAACACCACCACATGCCGTCGTCGCCGTAGGCGAACCGGACCGAGCGCCGGCGCCCACCTTCGGGCTCGCCGTTCTCGTCGTCGCGAGGCGTGTCTCCGGGCGTCCGGTCGGGCTCGGGACGGGGCAAGCTGGGCAGCACCCGCTGTAGCTGGGGCACGGTCAACGACGGCGCCAGGTCCGCCACTTGGCGGTCGTGGTCGGCGCCGGTGTGCCGCACGATCACCGCCGTCTGATCCTCGCTCAGTGACCTCGCGGCGAACGACGACCCCGTCACGGGCAGCGCCTCGAGCCCCCGGGCCAGCGCCACCAGCCGGCGGGCCCTGCCAGGCGACATCCCACAGCGCCATATGACCCAGTGCTCCGGCGACCGGATGCCGAAGCCTTGCCAGCCATCGGTGCGCAGGGCCTCGGCGATCAGCCCTACGAGCTCGGCGGCGACGACGTTCAACAGGCCGACAGCCGCGGACACCCGCTCCTCCAGCGATCGGCCATCTCTCGTGTCCTTCCCGGGTGCCTCAACCATCACCATGTGATCACAGTACACGAACACCTGTATGGGTTGCAACACAGCCCGCTCGAGTCCTTAGGGTCCAGCCTCATGTCATCGGCGCTGCGCCTGTCGGGAGTGGGGCACGTGCGTGACGACGTCACCATCCTCGACGGCGTCGACTGGGAGGTGGCGCCGCACGAGCGCTGGATAGTTCTCGGTCCCAACGGCTCGGGGAGGACCACGCTGATGCGGGTCGCCGGCCTCTACCTCCATCCGAGCAGGGGTGAGGTCGAGGTCCTCGGCGAGCGCCTGGGCCGGGTCGACGTCCGCCGGCTCCGCACCCGCATCGGGCTCGTGAGCGCGGCGTTCGCGGCCATGCTGCGAGACGGTGTGACCGCGGCCGACGTGGTCATGACCGCCCAGCACGCCGCTCTCGAGACCTGGTGGCACACCTACGGCGACGCCGACCGGAGCCGCGCCGTCGAGCTGCTGGATCGCATGGGTGCCGGGCAACTGGCCGACCGGCCGTTCGGGGCCCTGTCGTCGGGCGAACGCCAACGGGTCCTCCTGGCCCGGTCGTTGTGGGGCGACCCGGGGCTCGTGCTGCTCGACGAGCCGACCGCGGGGCTCGACCTCGGCGCCCGTGAGGACCTGGTGAGCCGGCTCGGTGAGCTGGCGGCGGACCCGACGACGCCCGCCACCGTGCTCGTCACCCACCACGTCGAGGAGATCCCCGCCGGCTTCACGCACGTCCTGTTGCTGGACCGCGGCCGGGTGGCCGCCGCCGGTCGCCTCGACGAGGTACTCAGCGCCGGGCTGCTGTCGGCGGTGTTTGGCCTCCCGCTGGCCCTCGACCGCCGCCACGGCCGCTATGCCGCCCGGGCCCGGTGAGACGAAAGCTCCATCATCGAATCGCAACATTCGTAACGTGTTCGCTAGGGTGCCCGCCCCATGCGCCGACTTGCCCTTGTGCCGACGCTCCTCGTACTGCTGGGGACAGTCCTCATCGCATCGGCCGACGGCGGCCACGGCCGGAGCTCGTACCTCGACATCGACGCGGGGATGCTGCTCTCGTCGCGGCGCGCCTTCGGCATGGTCCGGCCGCGGATCGACCGGTTTCCGGGCGAGACCACCACCACGACGACGGCACCGCCGACTACGACCACGGCACCGCCGCCGACAACGACCACGGCCCCACCCCCAACCACCACGGCACCGCCCACCACCGCGGCGCCACCGCCCCCGGCCCCCGCCGCCGGGGGGCTCGTGTGCCCGGTCCAGGGACCGGTGTCGTTCGTCGACAGCTTCGGCGCCCCGCGGTCGGGGGGCCGGGCGCACCAGGGCGTCGACATGATGGCGGCCATGGGCACGCCCACGGTCGCCCCGGTGAGTGGCCGGGTCGAACACCGGGACAATGACACCGGCGGCCTGTCGTGGTGGCTCCACGGCGACAACGGCGACGAGTACTACGGGACCCACCTGTCGGGCTACGAGAACGAGGGTGCCGGCTGGGTCGCGGCGGGAACGGTCATCGGCTACGTGGGGGACAGCGGCAACGCCGCCGGCGGGTCCCCGCACCTGCACTTCGAGATCCATCCCGGAGGCGGATCCGCGATCAACCCCTTCCCGGATGTCGCCGCCGCGTGTTGAGGGCGCCGTCGCTCCTTGGACGACCGGATGGGGACCGCCGCTACCGTGTCGCCAATGCGCATCGGCATCCTCGGTGGAACCGGCCCGGCTGGCAGGGCCCTGGCGGCGCGGCTGGCAGCGGTCGGGTTCGAGGTGGTGGTCGGGTCCCGATCGAAGTACCGGGCGATGGAGATCGTCGACAACCTGCTCGAGCACTGGCCGGAGCACCAGCTCACCATCGGTGCCGCCGAGAACGCCGGCGCCGCCGACGCCGACGTGGTCGTGATCGCCACGCCCTGGGACGGCGCCACGCAGACCGCGGCGTCGGTGGAGGACAAGCTGCGCGGCAAGGTCGTGATCTCGATGGCCAACGCGCTCACGCGCCTGGGCAAGGAGTTCCAACCGCTGGTGCCGCCCCGCGGATCGGTGGCGGCCAGTGTGCAGGCGGCCGTGCCGCAGTGCATGGTCGCGGCCGCGCTGCACCACGTGCCGGCCCGGGAGCTGGGCGACCTCGACCACCCGATCGAGAGCGACGTGCTCATCTGCTCGGATCACCCCTCGGCGATCCAGGTGACCAGCGACATCGTCGCGAAGATCCCCAACATGCGGCCCCTCAACGCGGGTGAGCTGGCGATGGCGACGCCGATCGAGTCGTTCACGGCGGTGTTGATGCAGCTCAACACCCACTACAAGACCCGGGTGGCGGTCAAGCTCACCGGCATCCGCGACGGCGAGGCCAACGGGACCGCGGAGGCTCCGGGAGCCCAAGCTCCGCAGAGCGAGCACCCGGCGTGACAGCCGGCGACGCCAGCGCCGAGCCCATGCGGCTCCACTGCACGGCGCGGGGCGAGGTCATTCCGTTCGCACCGGGCCCCGTGGTGACGATGTACACGTGCGGCATCACGCCCTACGGCGCCACCCACCTGGGCCATGCCGCCACCTACCTCACGTACGACGTGCTGCAGCGACGGCTGCGCGACCGTGGTCACGAGACGCGCTGCGTGCGCAACATCACCGACGTCGACGACGACATCCTGCGCAAGGCCCGTGAGCTCGGCGTCCACTACCTCGACCTGGCCGCCGCCGAGACCGCCCGCTTCGACGACGACATGCGGGCCCTGGACCTGCTTCCGGTGTGGAGCGAGCCCCGCGCCACCTCGGCCATTCCCGACATCCGCGGCTTCATCGGCATGGTGCTGGACCGCGGTCACGCCTACGAGGCCGGGGGCGGCGTGTACTTCGACGTCTCCAGCTTCGAGCGGTTCGGGCAGGTGAGTCACCTGGACCGCGACGAGATGCTGCGCCTGGCCGCCGAGCGGGGCGGCAACATCGACGATCCCCACAAGCGCGACCCGCTCGATTTCGTGCTGTGGCAGCCGTCCGCCCCCGACGAGCCGTCGTGGGAATCGCTGTGGGGGCCGGGCCGGCCGGGCTGGCACATCGAGTGCTCGGCGCTCGCGATGCGCGAGCTGGGGACGACCATCGACCTGCACGGCGGGGGTTGCGACCTGATCTTCCCCCATCACGAGTGCGAAGCCGCTCAGTCGGAGGCGGCCACCGGCGAGCCGTTCGTGCGTCACTGGATGCACCAGGCGATGGTGCGGATGGACGGCGAGAAGATGTCGAAGTCGCTCGGCAACCTCGTGTTCGTGTCGGAGCTCCGCAAGGCGTGGGACAACCGCGCCATCCGGCTGGCCGTCTTGGCGCACCACTACCGGCACGAATGGGAGTGGGACGACGACGTGATGCCCGACGCCACCGACCGCCTGAAGCGCTGGCAGGCGGCTGCGGGTGCTGAGGGAGCCGGGACCGGCCAGCCAGTGCTCGACGACGTGCGCGCTGCGCTCGACGACGACCTGGACACGCCTAGCGCCCTGCGGCTGCTCGACGAGGCGGCCGACGCCGGCCAGGGGATCACTGCGGGAGCCGCGCTGATCGGGGTGGACCTCACCGGGCCCTGACCTGCGATCCGAGGCAATAGGGTCCGCGCCGACTCTCTCGAGGCAATGAGGACCTGCCCCCGGACCGGATTTGCCTCGACTGCCCGGCCGACCGGATTGCCTCGCACTGCTCACACAGCCTTTACGTGGCCTGGCCCCACCGGGACGCTCGGAGACATAGGCTCGGGATGTGTTCGGACGTGGCGAGCGCGAGTACGGGTGGCTGTACCCGGTCGCGCGTGCCGTGCTCAAGCCGGCGTTCCGGTTCGGCTGGCGAATCCACGTGGACGGCGCCGGGAACCTCCCGGTGACGGGCGGCGCCGTCATCTGCCCCAACCACGTGTCGGTGATCGACTCCTTCCTGTTGCCCTCGGTGCTGCCGCGGCGGATCACCTTCGTCGGCAAGGCCGAGTACCTCGACAACTGGAAGACCAGGCACCTGTTCCCCGCCCTCGGCATGATTCCCATCGACCGCTCGGGCGGCGATTCCAGCCGCAAGGCGCTCGACGCCGCCGCCGGGGTCCTCGAGGGCGGCGAACTGTTCGGCATCTATCCCGAGGGCACCCGCAGCCGCGACGGTCGGCTGCACCGCGGCCACACCGGTCCGGCGCGGCTGGCATTGCGGACCGGCGCCCCGCTCGTACCGGTCGGCCTGTTGGGCACCCGTGAGATCCAGCCCCCTGGCGAGAGCATTCCCCGGCCGTTCCGGCCGTGCGTCATCCGCATCGGACGACCGATCGACGTCGGCCACTACCGCGACCGCCCCGACGACCATCTCATCCTGCGCGAGCTCACCGACGAGCTGATGTTCGAGATCCGGGAGCTTTCGGGGCAGGAGTACGTGGACGAGTACGCCACCCGCAAGCCCGATGCGCTGCCGTCGCAGCCGCCGGCCGTCCTGGCCAACGGGGGCAACGGGGAAGCGGACGGCGGTGGGCGCCCGCCCGCCGGCATCGTCCAAACGCTTTCGGGGGCCGCCAGCGGGGGTCGGTAGCCTCGGCATTCATGGCCGAGATCGAGATCACGTTGCCCGATGGATCGACGCGCGCGTTGCCGTCGGGCACCACCGCGGCCGATCTCGCCCGTGCCATCGGAACCGGGCTCGCGAAGGCGGCGGTGATCGCCGAGATCAACGGCGAGGAACGTGACCTGTCCGCCGAGCTCCACGACGGCGACCGCGTGGCCATGATCACCGCCGACAGCCCGCGCGGGCTCTACACGATCCGCCATTCGACGGCCCACGTCCTGGCCCAGGCGGTGCTCGACCTGTTCCCGGACGCAACCTTCGGCATCGGCCCCCCGGTCGAGGACGGTTTCTACTACGACTTCCAGCTGCCCGGTGGCGCCAC